>PLOG01000204.1 GCA_003142935.1 Acidobacteriaceae bacterium | reverse complement strand
TTTCTGCTATCCCAGGTCCCAAAATCGGGATCTCCACCCCAAGGACTAAGACCTGTCCTTGGGGCCCCGGACCTGGGGCACCCAGAGTTGGTACAACTTCAATCGGCCAGAAACCTAGCGGATTTTGGCATCTAACTCACATAGGGTGCGCGCGTTATACGAGTCCTTGTGCTCTTCCTCAGGTGCTTGGAGTCATTCCCGCCCTTATCCGTTCGTCGTAGGCGCGCCCAGGGAGTCCTCATTAAAAACCAACTCTTTCGCGCCGATTACTTATCATCCCGAACAACCCGAAACCTCTTTTCGCAATCTGTGTCTATAAAGGTGTCAGGCGCGACGCTCGGCCAAACCGGGCATTCCGCGCGATCAACCAAAGCGAGGTGTTCGACAATGAAAAACACAAAGCGCAATCTCAGGGCTGCTTTACTCGCAGCGTTGCTCGGTGCCACGCTGCTAACCTTCCCCGGAATTTCTGCTGCTGCGGACGATTCCAGCACCGCCGCCAGTGTCCAGTCCAAACTGGGCGATTCCAAATACAAAAATGTCAAAGTCACCGTTGAGAACAGCATCGCCATTCTTTCTGGAACGGTCGATCTCTATGAGTACAAGGCCGACGCCGACAAACGTGTCCACAAAGTGAAGGGTGTAACCGCGGTCCGCAATGACATCCAGGTTGCCGGCCCCAATGTCTCCGACCAGGAACTCAACTCCAAATTGCTGGAGAAGTTGACATACGATCGCGTCGGCTACGGCAACGTCTTCGACGCTATCTCCCTTAAGGTCGAAAGCGGCGTCGTGACTTTGGGCGGCCATGCCAAGGACTACCCAGATCGCGACTCTGCGCTGGCGCTGGTTTCCACATACCCCGGCGTAAAAGACGTCGTGGACGAAATACAGGTCGATCCCCTCTCGCCCATGGACTGGCAGGCGCGCATTGCCGTTGAGCGCGCGGTCTACGGGTTTCCCTCGCTGAACAAGTACGCCATCGACCCCGCCAAACCGATTCGCATCTCCGTGCAGAACGGCAATGTGGAACTCTATGGAGTGGTGGACTCGCAGGCAGATAAGGATACGGCCTTTATTCGCGCCAACGGCGTCCCCGGCGTCTTCAGCGTGAAGAACTATCTTCAGGTAGCCAACCAGGCAACTGAAAAATAGTAACCGCCGCAGCTCGAAAACCTGTGCAAACGCGGGTAACCCCAGGTCTCGTCCGCCGCGGCGGAAGACCTGGGATTCTCTTCGGGACTACCTCCGTTGAAAGGGTTGTTCGTCCCCAATAAAATTAGTACGCAATGCCGCTGCAGATTGGAGCAGAACTCTATTCCGCGCACAAACTCTACTTCCATCGCTCTTGCCGCGCTTGTCTTGGCGGCCTTTGCGCCCGCGGTTTACGCGGCTTCTGCCGCTCAATCGCCGGCCGCGGCCTCCATTCAAAGCCTGAGGGAGAACTTTGCCAATCCTCCGGCGAGCGCCAGGCCGATGGTTCGCTGGTGGTGGTTCGGCGCCGCGGTCGAGAAGCCGGAGATCCTTCGCGAACTCCAGCAGATGAAGGCCAACGGTATTGGCGGGGCGGAGCTGGCCTTCGTCTATCCGCAGGTTCCCGACGATCCATCCAGAGGGCTCAAGAATCTTCCCTTTCTCTCGCCGGCAATGCTGGACGCGGTGAACTACGCGCAGGCGCAAGGCCGGGCGCTTGGCCTGCGCATCGATGTCACTCTCTGCAGCGGATGGCCATACGGCGGTCCCGCGATTACGCTTGAAGAAGCCGCTGGCCGCCTGCGGATTGCGGAAGTCCCTGTCGCGGCTGGAGGCACGTTTGTCGCCGTGCCCGTGCTGGCTAAGGGCGAGACGCCGATCTCCGCCGCGATCGCGAACTCGATCGAGAGCCATGCTGCCGCAAGTGAGAGCCGTTCGGCGCGCGGTTCCGATGGAGAGCTAGCTCCAGTCGATTGGGATCTGGCTTCCGCCAGGCCTCTTGAAGTCGCTGGCAACGCCGCGACGCTTTCGCCAGCCGGCCGGCAGCGCACGGCACTGTTTTTCATCGCCAGCCACACCGGGCAAGAGGTCAAGCGAGCCGCGGTTGGAGCGGAAGGGTGGGTGCTCGATCCATTCAGCCATGAGGCCGTGGCCACGCATCTTGAGAAGCTTGGCGAGCCGCTGGTCAAGGCGTTCGGGAACACTCCGCCTTATGCCGTCTTCTCCGATTCTCTTGAAGCCTACGGAGCCGACTGGACACCGAAGCTTCCGGCTGAATTCAAGAAGCGCCGCGGCTACGATCTCATTCCGCATCTTCCTGAACTCGTCGCCGGAGGCACGGCGGAAGCGGAGAAGGTTCGCCACGATTATGGCCGCACGCTTACTGAACTGGTGAATGAAAACTATCTGACGCAGATCAATAACTGGGCTATTGCGCACCACACAAAGTTCCGCTCGCAAACCTACGGCGAGCCGGCCGTCAGCTTTTCAAGCCAGAATCTGGCGGGGCTTGCGGAAGGGGAAGGGCCGCAGTGGCGCGCATTCTCGACGCTTCGCTGGGCCACGTCCGCCAACCATGTGTTTGGCCACAACGTGAGCTCGGGCGAGACCTTTACCTGGCTGCACTCGCCGGTTTTTCGCGCCACGCCGCTCGATATGAAGACCGAGGCCGACATCGATTTCATCATGGGCGAGAATCTGCTCTTCTTTCACGGATGGCCCTACTCGGCGCCGCAGGCGGGCGAACCCGGATGGTCGCTTTACGCCGCCGCGATCTTCAACAATCACAATCCGTGGCACCCGGTGATGCCCGCCGTTACGCGGTACATCGCGCGTATCAGTTATCTGATGCGCCAGGGGCAACCCGCCAACCAGGTTGCGGTTCTGCTGCCTACCGATGACGCGTGGGCCAGCTTCGCTCCATCGCGAGTTTCTGTGACGGGGGCAATGGAGCGCCTGATTGCGCCAGCACCGATGTCGGCCATTCTGTCGGCCGGCTATAACATCGATTACATCGACGCAGAAGCCATTGACAAGGTTGGCCTCAATCACCGGATACTTGTGCTTCCGCCCACCGATCGTATTCCCGTCGCGACACTGAAGAAGATTCAAGCGTTCGCCGCAGCTGGGGGCAAGGTGATTGCCGTGGGCCGCGCACCGTCGCTTGACGGTGAAGGCAAGCCGGCGGCCGAGATCGCGGAGTTATCAAAACTGCTGTTCGTTGCCGGCCGGTCGACTTTTGTTGCCGACACGGGCGAACTCGGGGATGCGCTTCGGAAGGCCGCGACGCCCGACTTCAAGCTGGCCAATGCAGATGACCCGGAGAAGGATCGAATCGGATTCATTCGCCGCAAGCTTTCTGGAGCGGATGTCTACTTCGTGGTGAACACAAGCAACCAGGAGATTGAAACGGTGGCCAGCTTCGCCACCACGCACAAATATGGTGAGCAGTGGAATGCGGACGATGCCACTTCCGCTCCGGCTTCGCCGAACGCGCAGCTTATTCATCTTGCTGCCTACGAATCGCGGGTCTTTGTCTTTTCTGACGCGCAACCCACCGGCAAGCCTGCGCAAGTGCAAGCGCCGAACTCCGAGATCGCCGATCTCAGCAAAGATTGGAAGGTAACTTTCACTTCAATGCGGAAAACCGAAACGGAGCATACACCCACTGACTGGACGGTCGATCGGGATACGCTCCATTACTCCGGCGAGGCAGTGTATGCGCGCGACTTCACGCTGGACGCGATTCCAGGCGCAGTGGTCTTTCTTGAAGTCGAAGGGGGCAAGGCTTTGCCCGACGCGCCGAATTCGCTGCCCGAGCCTCAAGATACTGGTGCGAACGGCCTGCCGAATCCGCTGGTGACCCTTCCTGGTCCGGGAATGCGTGCTTACTTCGATCCACCCATCCGCGAAGCTGCATTGGTCACCATCAACGGAAAGGACGCGGGCGCGCTTTGGCATCCGCCGTACCGGCTCGACCTCTCGAAGCTGCTGAAGCCCGGCCGGAATCACATTGAGATTCACGTGTATAACACGGCGCTCAATGCATGGTCTGCCCAGCCGCCCCATGACTTGAAACCGCTCATCGCAAAGTATGGAGATCGGTTCCAGATGCAGGACCTNNGATCCCCGCCAACCTCTAAGGTGGTTCTCCTGAAGATGTAGAGGCAAAAGCATTCCCTCAGGGGCTAAAGCCCGCTCTCTTTGCTACTGCTAGCGGCACGGCGACCCGGCCCAGAGGGCACCCCGGTGCCCCGGCCGTGCCCTTTCAAAGCGGGACATAGCAACTCAAGCTTTGCCCTAGACGAGCGCTTCAGCTTCTTCCAGAGTGGGGGCCATGCGAATCACGGAGTCGACCTTCGTTATTTTGAAGAGCTCCATGATGCGCGGACTCACTCCCACGGCAATTAGCCGGCCGCCCTGGTTCTGGCAGTGTACGTGATAATTGACAACCACGCCCATTCCTGCCGAATCCATGTAGGGAACATCGGTCAGGTCAAGGATGGTGACCGGTGTGGGCTTGGCATTGCGCAACTGCGACTGAAGGTCGAATATGTTGCGCAGTGTCAGAGGACCGGCGAGGCGAACAATCAGCGTGCCGGGATTTTTACCTTCTTCACGATCTATCTTCAGCGGACCGTCGATGGCCATATAGAGAAGAGCATAAAAAAGAAAGCGGCCGGTGTCGATGAATTTTATGTGAATGTCGCCGAAGTTACTGAAGAAAGTTACCGCGCGCCGCTGAGTTATCTGTTTAAGGCGCTTCCTCAGAATCGCTTCCCGCGGGATTTCTAGTTGACAGCGAGGGCTTACGGGGATAAGCATAGAAAGACACTGGCGGATGCCTCGGCTTTCTTTCCCCTGAAAGCGATGGTATTTGCGGTCAGGCCCTTTTTCCCCGTCGGCCCATTGGTCATTTCTGCGTAGTCATTTTTTCATATCCGGCTTGGGCTCCTGGCCGGTGTCCGGGTTTTCAATTGGCAATCGAATCACACGATGCTGCCGAGGGAATTCAGCGTGCAGCGTTTGGTCGATTCAAGGCTCTCTCCGTTCCTCGCATTTTGCGAGGGAATGGGATGAGTTCGAATTCCGCATTTTCTGTAGCCGGAGCGATTTCTGCTTCGGTGGAGACTGATCCGCAACCGCCGACAACGGTCCGATGAGAGGTAATCGAAATGAAGGTCAAGTTTTCCAAGTGGTTCTATGTAATGGCTTGTGGAATTGTGTTATGCGCTCAAGGATTGGTTGCTCAAACGACGATTCAACTGTTCGGGCCGGTAAGTGTGGCGACGTCCCTTCCGAGCGCTAGTTACAATACGCCGTATGCGTTCAACACCAGTACCCTGAATCTGACTTGCCCGACGTCTGGAATCCAGGCGACTCTCTCCGGCCCGTTGATGAATAGTGGGGGGACCGCGCCGGTTCTGGTTTCCGGGGCCTTCCAGCCGGGCGGAAACATTTTGGTGGACAACAACATCATCGTTACCGTGACGCCTGTTGGAAATGGCCTTGCGACCCCGGCCAATGTGTGCCCCGTAAGTAGCACCACGATAACCGGGGAGGGGCTCTCCAGCGAGAGCTGCTTTAACGGAACATATGAAAGTAACGCGCTAAGCTTGCTTGGCCTGGACCCGGACACCGCTTCAATCAGTGATGATGGGCCGACGATTGACTACGCGGGCGGTGTGCCTCCGATCGATATCAGTCCATATCTCGCTACTTCGGGTTCACCACAAGGCGTGGCAATCGCCCTCACGGACGAGGGTGGACAATACGACAGTTCCACGGTGTTCCTGACCACAAACTGCACCGTGAGTGGCGTGTCGGGCGGAACGATTTCCGGTAGCCCATTCACCAGCAACCCCTCGTCACAGGTGCAGACCTTCACCTTCGATTCAAATACGGGAAGTAACACACAGCCCTCACAGATTGTCAGTTTTACTTACGACGTAAGCCAAGTGAGTGATGCCGGAAACGGAGCCACCCCGCAAGCCACTGACGCAGCGCTGGCTCAAGCCGAATTTCAGACGGCGTACGTGCCTGGAACGTCGTTTGCAACCTCGAGTTGCCTGATTCACACCGGAGAGGTGTTGTCCAACACCACCACGCCGGCCTGCAAACTCTACACGCTGGAATGCATAGACCCCAATACCGGTGTCGCAGCCGGCGTCAATTGCCCGGTCTCGGATCTTGCCAACGAAGGCGTGACAGATTTCTTCGATGGTCCCCCGTTCAGCCTGCAGAATATCTACACGCCGTCCGGTGTCTTTCATGAAGGCATCGGCTTCCTGATGGCCAGCGACGATTGGTCTCAGGCCAATGGCGGCCCGTGCTCGTTTGAGGAGGCCGGCGGAACCCCCGTGGCGAGCCTGCCTTGCCCGCAGAACCTGCTCATCAGTTTCAGCGGTCCCGGCGCTTTCGCGGGTAAGGGGCTTACGACCAATCCGAATTCGACCTTTGTCAGCATCGCTGGGGTGCCGGAAGACCATACCTCGGTAGTTGTCGCGGGCGAATGGCCGGACAACTGGGTCAACACCAGGTCGCCCAAGGTGTATTTCGCAACCCAGGCGCCAAACCTGTCGAAGGGCGCTTCTATCCAGAGCGGAAATAAATTGGCGCCGCTTCCGAATGCCGCCAATTATATTCCGGCGCCGATCAAGAGCATCACGTACGGAATTTCTCCCGCTGGCAGCCCGTTGCCGTTGCCCTTTAACGAGCCGATCGAAGGTGATCTCTCGCTGACGCCGTCCACACCGTGCCCCACGACGCTTCCTACCTCGCCGACCGAGCCGAACTTTGCGCCCGCGCCGGTGACTCTGGCCTCTCTGCCGGACGGACAATACCTGCTCCACTACTTTGCGCAGGATTGCGCCGGCACACAGGAGTTGCAGTTCATCCTGAATCCTGCTAACACTCAGAATCCTGCCCCGTACTGGACAACCAACTTCTACACCATTCCGATCGGGATTGACACCACCCGCCCGGTGGTCGCGACTCTCACCCTGCCCACCCCGCCCGCGGGAGGGGCCTACAAGCTGAATTCGGTTGTGAATGCCAGCTACGAATGCACGGATGCTACCACGGGCGCGGGCGTGGTGCTCTGCGGCACATATGTCTATGCACCTCAAACCACGTACGACACGGGTAATACCCATCTGTTGACAACCCGAATCAACACCAGCTCGGTGGGAACCAACGAAACATTCACGGTTTACGCGGCGGATGGGGCAGGAAATACTTCGTCCAAGACGATCACCTATAAAGTCAGCAGGTAGATGTAATGCGGAGGCGCGGCTTCGGCCGCGCCTCCGCGCATCGGCTTGCGCTGTTCTATGTTCATCGGGAACTATGCTTCGGCGGGCTCGGGGGCCAGTGCTGGAGCGGCCAACGAGGTGGAAGATTGAACGCCGGCCGCGAGGCGGGTGATCGTCAGAACCGTGATGTCATCTTCCTGCCCAAAATCGATTGCAGCCTTCATGGCTTCTTGTGCAGTCGGACGGTTTGCGAATAGAGCATTCATTCTGTCAAATCCGAATAGCTCGCCGGTGGGGCTGGTAGCCTCCAACAGTCCGTCGGTGTACACGCTGAGCTGATCGCCCGGCTCCAGTTTCAAAACCGTTTCAGTGTAATCCGAATAGCCGATCAATCCCAGGGGCAGTGAAGCGTCCAACGGATACTCATGGCCGTTGAGATAGGGCGGCAGGTGTCCTGCGTTGGCAAAGGTGACGGTTCCATCCTGGTCTACGCGAAAAACCATGCCGGTGGCGAAGCCGCCCGCCATTCGCCCTACCAGGCAGCGGTTGAGCGAGGCCAGCATCTCTGCCGGGTTGGTGTTTCCGGCCTCGGCGCGAAGCACGCCCACGATCATGGAGACGTTCATTCCCGCTTTCAACCCCTTGCCGCTCACGTCGCCCAGAGCCACGATCGCCGAGCCGTCGTCATTGGGAATGATCTGAAAAAAATCGCCGCCGACCTCCATGGCCGGTTGGTAGGCGCTGGTGACCGCATAGCCTTCAAGAGCGGGCAAGGCTGTGGGGACAAGCACCTGCTGGATTTCGCGTCCGCTCTGCAACTCGCGCTCCATCACGTTCTGGCGAGCCTGCTGCTCCAACGCGTAGCGATATACGGCATAGAGAATGGCCGCGAACAAAACCAGGGCCGTGATTTTTTCAGGATAGAAATAGACTTGCTGGATTTGAAACAGCGGCTGATTGAGAAAATTGTTGAACGTAAAGTGGGTGAAACGCTGACCCAGCGCGCTGGCATCTTCCAGCGTGTAGATCGACTGCAACACCAGGGCGCCTAACGCAACAGCCCAGCGGGATGCATCCAGCTTTTTGCGCAGGCCAAGGAAGATAAGGAAAAACGGATAGACCTCGGCCAGAATGATGACGGCATCGAGCAGTCCGTCGGCCCACTGCATCCGCACTCCAGCCGAGGCCCAAAACAGCGCCAGGACTCCATCGACGACGCCGGCTGCCATGGTCACGTTCGCAAGCGATTTAGTCCAGCGGACGAGGGCCTCATTTTCGTGGAGCCGCAAAAGCCAGACCAGCAGAAACCACATGGAGATGTGATAGAGCGCGTAGATGGGCTGATTGAGCGCGCGCGCAACATTCCACGGAAAGGGAATGCGGAAGAGGCGGTTCAGAATGTCTACCGCGACCGGCGTAGCTGTGTAAATGGCAACCCAGATGAATAAATGTTCCTTGCGGTTGCGATACCACAGAACCAGACACAGCAGCGCGATAAATGCGCGCAGCAGAATCAATCCGTAGTCAAAAAGATCTCCGCTGATCTTCTGCCATTCGGTTTCATCCTGTTGGAGAGAGATCGTCGCCGCATCGCCCACCTCCGGGTTGTATATGCCGCCCACTCCCTCCGGATCGTAGGCGAAAAGCGGGGCCTTCCAAACGCGGATTGCGAGCACGCCGGACTTGGCGCCGGTGAGCGGAAAGGAGCGCGAGAACTGGCTGTAATACCACCAGGCGTGAGGAGGCAGCTTTCCGAATTGCCCGATCAGCTGCCCGTTCCAATAGACTTCGTACGCGTCCTCTGCTTCCTCGATAAAGACGCTGTATTCGTCGTGCGCGCCGGCGGCGGGAGTGATGTCCAGGCGCCGGCGGTACCAGGCAAAGCCTGCATAAGAGGGATGGCCCTGTTCGCCCCACGTAGCATCGGTCTGGATCGTCTCCCACTTCGAGTCGTCCAGCGACGGCTGGGCCCAACCAGGGTCATCTCCCAAATGAAACTGCCACGCGCCATCGATAGGCACAATGCCTTTTCCGATGACGGGGATGACGAGAACAGGCGTGTGGCCTGGCTGCGCGGGCTGCTTGCCAGGCTGTTGACCGGCAGCGAAAGCAGCAGACAGCAGGAGCAGAATTTTGATTGCATGGCGAGGTCGCACGAGGCGAGGATAACATCCGCAAGGACTTCCAATGAACAGAATTCCGCTAGGATTTCCCAGGCTTGCCGGCGCAGTCTTCGCACCGCGGCGGCAGAATTCCGAGATTGCCACAGGAGCTACCAGTTGAGATGCATCAGCGACGTGGCCTGCCGCGGAAGACTCGTGGAGACGGTCACCTTGCCACCGCTGACGTCGAGCCATTGAGGAGATGTAAGAAGCTCCAGTTGTCCGGCTGCTTTGAGGCGCGCGTATTGCTCCGGAGTCGGAGATTGAGGTGAGCCCATCGCCTTCCACACGGTGTATGCATTGCTGTGTGTTTCGTCGATACGGTAATGCTCAAGCAGCACCCTCTTCACACCCGGCGGAATTCCGGAAATCGTGACCTCGACATCGGCATCGGGGGCGGGCACATTGTCGTCATGGTAGTTCCACAGCATGACGGCGGCTTCGCGCTCGGCTTTCGTGGCAAAGGCATCGACGTCGGGAGCGCGCCTCACGCCTTGGCTCAAGATCTCCTCGAGAGGGACCTGCCCGGTGCTCGTAGTCGCCACTCGTTCGCCGGACAAAAGGCTGGCCATCCGGAAAACGTTGAGGATGGGCTTGTCGATTCCGTTTGTCGCCAGCGTACGGAATCCTTCGAAGTAGTCTTTGCCTTCAAATTCGAAAGACCACGAGAGCATGGCAAGCAGGTTCACATGGGAGATGTCCTGCATGTCGACCATGGCCTTCATCGCCGTCGCCGTATATGAGGCGTAGAGGGGTCCGTTGCGATAGGCGTTCGCCGGATTCACCTTCATCGAGCAGCCGGCGCAACCCTCTGGATCGGCTTCGCTGAAGATGATTGGCACATGCCGCAGTTGCGGGTACTTCGCAACAATTTGGAAGCCGTTTTGAACCGCATTCAGTTCGTTCGAGATGCCCATGCGGACATGGCCATCGACAAGCTTGGTCTGGCCCTTGGGATGGAAGGAAATGAAGCTAAGGGGTATTGGCTTCCCATCTACCGCGCTTTTGTCATTAAGGCAATGCTTCAAAAAGGCATTCAAAAAATCGGAGGCTTTTGCGTTCGCCGGTCCCGTACTTGCCGGGCCGCCCACGTTTGCGTTTGGCAGCGCAGCGCGCACGCCCGCGACCGCATAATCATAGAGCTTGAAGTAATCGGCCTCTGTTCCGTGCCAGTAAACGATGTCCGGCTCGTTCCACACTTCGAAGTACCAGGTACTCACCTGTTCCCGCCCATAGCGCTGAACAAGATGCTCGGTATATTTATGCACTAGCTCGCCCCACATCTTGTAGTCTTTGGGCGGATTGTTGACGGAACCTCCCATGGTTGGCTGTGGATAGTGAAGCTGATACTCCGTGATTCCAGGAACAGTGGAAGCAAGATCTTTGGGCATGAAACCGAGTTCGACCATGGGCCGCACGCCGGCTTTCTTGAAGGCGTCAAAGGTCTGGTCGGTGATGGTGAAATCGTAGGCCGGCTGGCCATTCTTGTCGAGGCTGAAGACGTTGGACGAACTCCACTTGAGTTCCGGAACGCCGTTGCCCGAGGTGAGAAGATGATGGGCGCGAATGTAGACGGGCGCCGAGGTCAGGTCGTGCAGCTCTCCAAGCAGTTGCGATCCATTTTTCGTGGTTGTGTAGTTTGACTCGTCATAGCCGAACCAACTGTAGATAGGCTTATAAGCGCCCTGGGGCTTCGCCAAATCCACGCGCACGATTACCTGCGCCTGAGCCTGGCACACTATGGCCAATACCGCGGAACTCAACATGCATCCAAAGTTGCGCATTCTCATACGGAATTCTCCTTGGAGCGGAGAGCAATGGTCACTTCGTTCTACATCTACCGCGCTTTATGCCGTCAGCGCGTCGCGACGCTGAACCATCCCAGGCCATCGGTGGTTTTTCCAGCGGGGCGATACTCGCAGCCAAGCCATCCCTGGTAGCCGATCTCATCAAGCAATCGGTAAAGGTATTCATAGCGGATTTCGCCGGTGTCGGGCTCATGGCGCTCAGGGCATCCCGCAATCTGGATGTGGCCGCACATGGATGCGTAGCGCCTGAGGTTGGTGGCCAGATCTCCCTCCATCACCTGCATGTGATAGATATCCATTTGCATCTTCATGTTGGGCGCGCCCACGGCTTCGCAGATCGCGTGCGAGTCTTTTTGCGTAGAAACGATGAAGCCGGGTATGTCGCGCGTGTTGATTGCTTCCAGAAGAAGAACGATGTTCTTTTGGGCGAGCTTCTCCGCGGCGTATTTTAGATTTTCGATCAGCGTGGCGCGACATGCGGCTGCGTCAGCTCCGGCCGGAGCAATGCCGGCCATGGCATGGAGCCTCGGCGTTCCCAGGCGTTCGGCATAGACGAGAGCTATCTCCACGCCCTCGCGAAACTCCTGCTCGCGCCCGGGGATTCCGGCGATGCCACGCTCACCCGCGTCCCAGTTGCCGGCCGGCATGTTAAACAGCACAACCGGAATTCCGGCGGCGCTGGCCTTGCTCTCAACCTCTTCCGGCGAGTGCTCGTAAGGGAACAGAAACTCGACTGCCTTGAAGCCAGCGGACGAAGCGGCCCGGAAACGATCGAGGAAGGGCGCCTCGTTAAACATCATTGATAGGTTTGCCGCAAATCGAGGCATTCTTCTTGCTCTCCTTTCATTGTGAACAGCGCCATGATGTATGCCCCCTGGGTAACCACGCCAAGGCGGCCTTTGCTTCCGCGCCCGGCGAGCGCGGCTGGAAATTACCTAGGACTCTGACCGCATGATTTCGTGCCTGGAATTTCTGCTATCCCAGGTCCCAANNACCCAGAGTTGGTACAACTTCAAGCGGTCAGAAACCTAGTGAGCCGATGGCTGCTCGGCCTTGTCGATCACGAGCACCGGAACCTGCGCCTTGCCTGCTTCCAGCTTGAGCCCGATCTGTTCCTGGATGGCGGTGAACAATGGCGGCGGCGCGTCCATGGCATCTGTCGGCGGCGACACTTTAATTCCCATGCCGCCAAACTGCGACTCATCCGGCGTCCACTTCAGCAGGAAGTTCCACTTGCCCTGCAACTCCGTTTGATCCACGACAGGACGGTCCAGCACTGCCGTCTGCATAAGGCCCGCGAAATCCTGCATCGTTGCATTCTGCACCGTCAGCACACCCAGCCCTCGGAAGAATAGTGCCGGCAACTGGTTCGGATCGGCGCTGCCCGCGCTCATCTTCTGCCCGCCCTTGGCCACGGTCAGCAGATACGCCGAAAGCTCCTTCGTATCCTTGTGGAACTTGAGCTGGAAGCGGTCGGCCAGCAGCTTTTGAACCATGGTGGCTACCTGTTGCCTGTTGGGCGCGCCGGGAACGTCGGGCTGCGCCTCGATATCCCACTTGTTCTTGTCCATCCACTGCGGCTGGCCCACCACCTGCTTTTGCTGCACGCCGTACGCGAAGCCGATCAGATCGGTCAGGGTCATGTCGATGGTCTTGAAGTGGTTTCCGCGCACGCCGTACAGCTTGCCCGGCTCATCCGGCGCGCTCGGCTCGATGGTGGCCACTTCAAAGCTCGGATGGGCATCGGCAGCCATCGGCGGCAGCCTTGCCGGCGCAGGCGGAATGGCCCACTCGGTCTCCGGCGTCGTCCGTTCGAAGAGTAGCGGCAGCGGGTTCGGCCCCTGTGTCCAGTTGCCGGCAATCGACTTGCCGTCCGCGGACATCTTCCCCTCATAGCTTCCGTCAATCGCTTCGATGGCGAACTTGAGCACCCCGTCTTCAAAGCTGGCCGAAGAGGCTTTCATCTCTCCGCCACCCTGGTCGATGCTGTAATCCGAAACCATGAGCTTGCCGTCATCGCCCTTGGTAATCCTGTTCACAATCCGCAGGTCGATCGCCGGATGATTGGCCGCCGCGGGAACGTGCAGAGTCCCTTGCCAGGCGCCGGCGATGTCGTTGTCCGGCGTGGCTGCCGGAGACTGCGCGGCGCACAGCGCGCCGGAGAAAACTGAAATCGATCCGGCCGCGAAACAGATAAGGCCCAACAGCACCCTCCTGCGAGGTTTCTGCTTACACACACGACCTTCATTCATCATGCGGATATTCCTTTTTTTGCCGGCATCCAGACGTGCGGAGACGCAAACTTCCGCGATTTTCTTGATCGTGACAAGAATACACTGGTAATGCGAACGTCCCTTCCTTTCTGTTGCTGCGGCTTCGGCCCATTTTCAGTCTAAAATTCACTGCACCTGGATTATGCCGCTGGCGCGCGTTCAATCTAGGCTGCGGGCAAACTGTCCCCGTCAAGATATGATGAAAGTCAGTAGTGGGTCGGTTTGAAAGAGCTTCCCTCAGGGGCTAAAGCCCACGATGATTTTGCTGCGTTTATGTACGGGCTAAAGCCCGTACCCTTCAAACTGACCCACTACCTGAAAGTTGAAGACTGCTTGTAAGAAAATCCCGTCAACGGGGAAACTTTGCAATCGCAAACAGGGACAAATGACAGAAGCCAAAACCAGAAGAGTGGAGCTGTTCGACACCAGCCTTCGCGACGGTTTGCAGCAGCCAAACCTGGACATCTCGGTGCAGAATGCCGTCATGCTATTGCAGCGCATGGGAGCTTTTGGCGTGCGCTACGCGGAGATCGGCTTTGCCGGCGCCAATCAGTTTGTCTCGGACCTGACCGGCGCACTAGCTTCGGTCGATACCGGCGGCATGAATCTCGCCCTGTTCGGCAGGACCCGCGGGCGCGGCGCAAACGTCCAGGAATGGCCCGACGTAAAATTCATCGTCGCCAACAGGAAGCGTGTCTCTGTCGCGGTGGTGGTGGTCAAGTCCAGATTGCTCGATATTACAAAGTCGCTGGAGACTACGCCGGAAGAAAATCTGCTCATGGTTTCGGAGACGATTCAGTGCTTGCAGGACAACGGCCTTGAAGTCATTGTCGACTTCGAGCACGCCATGGATGCAGCCTGCGGCCGCCGCGAAAACGGCAATCCCTGCGACGACGACCTTAAAGCGCGCAGCCGCGACTACTTCAAACAGATGGTAGAGCAGTGCGTTGGCCAGAGGGTGAGCCGGCTGGTTGTCTGCGACACCAACGGCGGCGCAAGCCCCGAAGAGGTCGCGCAAACGATTGGCGAGTTGACGAGGAGTTTTCCCGAGGCCAAATTCGGATTTCATGGCCACACGGATCGCGGCCTTGGTGTTGCCAACAGCCGCGCCGCCATTCTTGCCGGCGCTGTTCAGGTGCAGGGCACTCTGCTCGGCACAGGCGAGCGCTGCGGCAATGTGAACCTGACCACGGTTGTTGGCGGCATGCAACTGCGGGGCGAAGCCGAGTTTGTTGCGCCCGAATCCCTTACCGGCCTCACAGCCCTGGCGCATTCGGCCTACGCGGCCTTCGGGCTTGAAGCGCCGCATGGCACGCCCATTGTTGGCCCTGGCGCTTTTGGCACCTGGGCCGGCATGCACGGCAGCAGCGAGCGCAAGAATCCAGGCGCGTATCTCTGGTGCGATCCTGCAAAGGTGGGCGCTAACCCGGTCATCGGCGTCAACGCTCAATCGGGACGAGCCAACATTGTTCTGCTGTCGGAGGCGCTCGGCGTTCCACTCGACTCTGCGCAGGCGCAGGCGCTGATGGACGCGAACCAGGGCATGATCGACGGCGGCGCATACACAGTGAGCGAAGTCTCTTTCAAGCTGGCCTGCATGAAAGTGCTCGGCACCCTGAGCGAGCGCTTCGGCGTGAAGAGTTGGCGCGTTCTGGACGAATCGGACGAAACCGGAAACAGATACGTCCAGGCGTCGATGCAACTGTCCATCGACGAGACCAAAGTGGTGACCACGCGCGCCGAGGGGGCCGGCCCCGTGGACGCGCTCACCAAGGCGATGCGGCATGAACTGGCAAAGTGGTATCCGGCCATCGCCCACATGCGCCTGGGCACCTTCACCGTGACAGCCATCGATGTTTCCGCGCAGGATACGGCGGCCCACGTCCGCGTCACCGTGAGCTTCAACGCCGATGGTCACGAGCCGTGGATCACCGCCGGAGTGAGCAGCGATTTGAACCAGGCGGCTCTGATGGCCATCGTGGACGGCTTCCATTATTGGTTGCTGAAAAGCATGGCGGTCTGAACTCGAATATGCCGCCATCTTGAAACATCCGGATAACATCCGTGGCCATCGCCGTTGCGCGAAATGCCAGGGAAACAGTCTGCACTTTAGTACCGTTTGGACCGTCAAAGCGAAAAATGCGCAAATAATTTAAAATAAATAACTTACACGCATAAATGCGCAGATTCAGCGGCCACCCGAAGGGCAAAACCAATCTGCAAATGTCTCCCCGGTGTCGGTGCCGGTACGCACAGTTGCTAGGGTGACAACCATCACAGCAGACCCCTCTTGCAAGGAGCAGAATAGCGCGGGCTTTGGGGAAGCATTTCAGGCGCCCTGAGGCCGAGTCTTTTGAGGGAAAAGGACAGGGCAACGGCCCTGGCAGGCGGGGGTAAAACCAAGCCGGACCAGGGAGGATGCGCAGGCGAAAATCACGCGCATCCGGAGACAATTGAAGATGTCCTGGAGCGAGGATTACCGGAGCAAGCGCATGAGCGCCGCGCAGGCGCTTGACGCAGTGCACTCCGGAGATCGCGTATGGATACAGTCCGGGTGCGGCACGCCTTCAGTTCTTGTGGATGCACTGGTTGCGCAAGCTCCCCATGTGCGCGATGTCGAGGTCGTTCACATGATGACGCTGGGCGCGGCGGACTATACGAAGCCTGAGTTTGAAGGCCACTTTCGCCATCGCGGACTCTTCCTTGGGGCGAATGTACGCGAAGCCGTAGCCGCGGGCCGCGCCGACTACACGCCCATCTTTCTCAGCGAAATCGAAGGTCTATTTGAGACTGGCGCTATGCCGCTCGATGTCGTGTTGATGCAGGTGTCGCCGCCCGATGCGCATGGATTCGTAAGCCTGGGAACCACGGTCGATTGCACGCTCACGGCGGCGCGCTTCGCAAAGACCATCATCGCCGAAGTCAACGAGCGGATGCCGCGCACTCATGGCGACACGTTCATCCACACAAGCCGCATCTCAGCGGTTGTCGAGACATCGCGCCCCCTGCTCGAACTCCACGCCGAGCCCTGCACCGAAACGCATCTGCGCGTTGCGCGCAATGTGGCCTCGCTCATTCCCGATGGCGCCACGCTGCAGACCGGCATCGGCGGCATCTCCGAAGCGGTTCTCCAGTGCCTCGGCGACAAGCGCGACCTGGGCATTCACACCGAGATGTGTCCGGATGGAGTTGTCGATCTGATCGAGTCTGGCGTGCTGAACGGAGAGCGGAAATCGCTCCTTCGCGGCAAGGCAGTCGTGTCCTTCGTCCTGGGAACGCAGCGCCTGTTCGATTGCATTCACGAGAACCCGTGCTTTGAGTTCCGGCCTATCTCTTACACCAACGATCCATTTGTAGTGGCGCAGAACGACCGCATGGTGGCCATCAACTCGGCGCTGCAAGTGGACCTGACGGGCCAGGTTTGCGCCGATTCGCTAGGCACGCGCCCTTATAGCGGATTCGGCGGGCAACTGGATTTCATTCGCGGAGCAGCGCGCTCCAAGGGCGGCGTGCCCATCATCGCTCTGCCCGCGACAGCGATGCACGGCAATGTGTCGCGGATCGTGCACATGCTGGAACCGGGCGCGGGCGTCGTGACCTCGCGCGCCGATGTGCACTATGTGGTGACCGAGTACGGCATCGCCTATCTGCATGGAAAGACCTTGCGCGAGCGCGCCCTGGCGCTGATCGCCATCGCCGATCCGCGCTTTCAACAGGAACTGGAAGATTTCGCAGTGCGCACTCATTATCTGGAGCGCGAAAAGACGGCGGCCGTGCTTGCCTGAGAGGCGGCCTGTCCAATAGGAGCAACGAATGACCGAAACCCCCCAAAAAGATCGAGGCTTGTTGCGGATCGATGTGGATGAGTGCAAGGGATGCGGGTTGTGCATCGAGGCCTGTCCGCCCAAAGCGATCGACATGAGCGAGCATCTGAATCACTACGGCTATCGCACTGCTGTCTATGCGGGCGCGGGCTGCACGGGCTGCGGAATCTGCTTCATGGCCTGCCCGGAGCCGGGCGCTATTACCGTGCTCCGTGCCGTCATGGCCACGGCCGGCGTTGTCCCCGCAATGAATACCGGTATTGAGGGGGCTGCCCATGCGTAAGCAACTGATGAAGGGCAACGAAGCCATCGTCAAGAGCGCCATTCTCGCCGGATGCCGCGCGTTCTATGGCTATCCCATTACGCCGGCCAGCGAAATCACCGAGGCTGCCGCGGAATACATGCCGCGTGCCGGCGGAGTTTTCGTGCAGGCCGAAAGCGAAGTGGCGGCTATCAATATGTTGTACGGCGGCGCCTCGGCGGGCGTGCGCTGCATGACCGCCTCCAGCGGCCCCGGCATCAGCCTTATGCAGGAGGGCGTCAGCTACATGGCCGGCGCGGAGCTGCCCTGCGTGATTGCCGACATCACCCGCGGCGGACCGGGCCTGGGCAATATCGCCGCCGAGCAGAGCGACTATCACCAGGTGGTGAAGGGCGGCGGTCACGGCAACTACCGCACCATCGTGCTGGCTCCGCACTCCGTGCAGGAGATGGCCGACCTGACCGCGCTGGCCTTCGACCTTGCAGATCGTTATCGGAACCCCGTCGTGGTTCTCGCCGATGGTTTCATCGGACAAATGATGGAGCCGGTCGAGTTTTCGCAATCTGCCGTTGCGCCTCACCTGCCCGATTGGGCCGTCGCCGGCACCGCTGCCTCACGCGGCAATCTGATCACTTCGTTATTCATGGATATCGACGATCTTGAAGCTCACAATCGCAACCTTGAACAGAAATATCGTTGCGCCGAGCAGCTTGAGGCGCGCGCCGAAGAGTGGCAAACCGACGGCGCGGAGATTGTGCTGGTTGGCTACGGCATCGTGGGCCGCATTCTGAAGGCCGTCACCGCCGAGGCTCGCGCCGATGGCATCAACGCAGGCGTATTGCGGCCGATTACGCTCTATCCATTCCCGAAGTCAAGCTTCCAGCGCGTGGCCGAGCGCGCCCGCGTTTTCGTTGTTGTGGAGATGAGCAACGGGCAGTTGATTGAAGATGTGCGGCTGGCGTTGAACGGGATTCGCCCGGTCGAGTTTCTTGGCCGCGCGGGAGGGAATGTTCCGTCGCACGAAGAGGTGCTTGGCCTGGTGCGCGATCTGGCTCGCAAGCTCTCGCAGCAATCCGAGCCCGCAATCGAACAGGATGAGGAGCGGCTGGCAAATGTCTAGCGAATTGGTTCAGGATTACACGGTAGTGCAAGGCAGGGCAAAGTCCTTCTACGAGCGCTTCGAGCGCAAACCGGAGTTGCAGCACCAGACGCACTTCTGTCCCGGCTGCGGCCATGGCATCGTCCACAAGATGCTTGCCCGCGCCATCGACGAACTCGGCATTCAGGACAAGACAATTCTGGTCGGCCCCGTCGGCTGCTCGGTCTTCACTTATTACTACTTCGACGTGGGTAATGTGCAGGCCGCGCACGGCCGCGCCCCCGCGGTCGCCACCGCCATGAAGCGCAGCCGGCCGGAGAGCATCGTCATCGGCTACCAGGGCGACGGGGATCTCTCGGCCATCGGCGCGGCGGAGATTCTGCATGCGGCCAATCGCGGCGAAAACATCACCGTCATCTTCGTCAACAACGCCATCTACAGCATGACCGGCGGACAGGCTGCGCCCACCACGCTCATCGGGCAAAAGAGCACCACCACTCCGGAAGGCCGCCGTTCTCTGACCGAAGGCTACCCCATGCACGTGAGCGAACTCCTTGCCACTTTGCAGGGACCGGTCTACATTGAGCGCGTCGGCTTGGGCGACAACAAGCAGATTGCGCAGGCAAACCGCGCCGTGCGCAGGGCCGTGGAGAATCAGGTGAAGGGTCTGGGCTTCTCGCTCATCGAGGTGCTCTCAACCTGCCCAACCATCTGGAAAATGTCCGCCGTCGATGCGCAGCACTGGGTTCGCGACGTGATGGAGCAGACGTTTCCGCTGGGCGTGTTTTGCGATCGCACCAAAGAAGCACGCCCGCGCCGTGAGCTTGAAGCGGCGCCGTCGCTCGATCGAATTCCGGGACTTCTAGGCGTCGCAGATCAGGAACTGCCCGAAGCCGCTGCGACTTTAAGCGAGGCGGTGCAGGCAATCGATTTGCACGTGCGCGTGGCCGGCTTTGGCGGCCAGGGCGTTCTGCTCCTTGGTGAAGTGCTTGCGGAAGCCGGATTGGATGCGGGCCTCGAAGTTTCCTGGCTCCCATCCTACGGACCGGAGATGCGTTCGGGAACGTCCAACTGCCACGTGCGTCTCTCCAGCCAGACCATCGATTCGCCGCTGGTGACGTCGCCCGGTATTCTTGTCGCCATGAACGAACCGTCGCTCAGAAAGTTCGATAAGAGCGTGCGTCCGGGTGGATGGGTAATTTACAACGGCGAAGAATTTCCACCCGATTGCGTGCGCGAAGACGTGCGCGTGCTCGCTCTTCCATTCACTCAGGTGGCCCACGATCTCGGCGACGCGCGCGCCTGCAATATGGTCATGCTCGGCGCTCTGCTTGAGATTGCGAAGGGGTTGCCGCAGGCCAGCATCGACGCCGCGCTCGGCCGCCTGATCAAAAACACAAAATGGTTAGCGCTCGACGAACGCGCATTGACGCGGGGCAGGGAACTGTTCAGGGGGTCCTTCCCGGAGGTGTGAGATGAAGGCTGATGGCGATCCGAACTTGATCGTGTACTTTGGCGGAGAATATATGCCGTTGCGCGAGGCCCGCGTTGGCATACTCACCCACGCTCTCCACTACGGAACCGGCGTTTTCGAAGGCATCCGCGCTCATTGGGACGAGCCTTCGCGGGAGCTGTTCATTTTGCGCCCCCAGGAGCACTACGAGCGCTGGAAGCTGAACTGCGGCATCCTGCGCATCGATGTCCCGGTGTCGACTGAGCAGTTGTGCGCCATCACCGTCGAACTCATGCGCCGCAACGCCTTCCGGACCAACGTCTATGTCCGGCCCATCGCTTACAAGAGCGCCGAGCGCATTGGCGTGGCCACCGACGATCAAGATGCCATGGCCATCGTCGCGCTGCCCTTCGGCGATTATCTGCACGCTGAAAAAGGCTTGCACGCCGGAGTGAGTTCATGGCGCCGCATTGAGGACAATGCCATTCCCGCGCGCGCAAAAATCTGCGGAGCCTATGTAAACAGCGCGCTGGCCAGCGACGAAGTGCGCCGCAACGGCTTCGATGAAGCAATCTTCCTCAACGAAAGCGGTCACGTCGCCGAAGGCGCCACCTGCAACATCTTCATGGTGCGCAAGGGAAAGCTGATTACGCCATCGGTGACGGAAAACGTTCTGGAAGGCATCACCCGCGATTCCATCATGGAGCTCGCGCAGCGCGAGCTCGGCCTTGAGGTTGTCGAGCGTCCGATCAACCGCAGCGAACTCTACATGTGCGACGAGTTGTTCCTTACCGGGACGGCAGTTGGCGTTGCGCCGATCGTGCGCGTAGACCATCGCCCGATCAAAGATGCTGCCATCGGCCCGGTTGCGCGCAAGTTGCAACAATCCTATTTCGACGCAACGCGAGGACATCTTGAGGTCTACCGGAAGTGGCTGCTTCCGATCTATGAGGGCCAGGAGGGCCAGCCGCAGGCAATCGAAAATGTCCGGCGGGCGGAGACGAGTGTCGCTTGAATCCAAGCCAATGCGCAGTAATCGCAACGGCGCGGTTCAGGCAAGGAGGAAAAACAATGTTGATGACCAAGAGTACAGGGAACGCATACGACGTTGCCCTGGAGAACTTCGATACGGCCGCTGACGCCATGGGGCTCGACAAGGATACGCGGGAAATGATCAAGTATCCCGAGCGAATCCTCATGGTCACCGTGCCGGTCCGCATGGACGACGGGCAAATTCACCGCTTCGAAGGATATCGCGTGCAGCACAGCCAGGTGCGCGGCCCCGCCAAGGGCGGAATCCGCTTTCACCCGCAGGTAACGCTCGACGAGGTGAAGGCCCTGGCCACGTGGATGACGTGGAAATGCGCGGTCGTGAATATTCCCTTCGGCGGCGCCAAGGGCGGAATCACTTGCGACCCGAAACACATGTCCAAAGGCGAACTGGAGAGGATGACGCGCCGCTACACCAGCGCCATTCTTCCACTGATAGGGCCGGAGCAGGACATTCCCGCGCCCGATGTCTACACCAATTCGCAAACCATGGCCTGGATCATGGACACCTACAGCATGACCAAGGGCTATCCCATCCCCGGTGTTGTCACCGGCAAACCCATCAGCCTTGGCGGTTCGCTGGGCCGCAACGAGGCCACCGGCCGCGGCGTGTTCTATACGATCCAGTGCGCCTGCGAGCACCTGAAGATTCCGTTGAAGGGCGCAACCGTCGCTGTGCAGGGCTTTGGCAATGCCGGCTCTATCACGGCGCAATTGCTGCATGAAGCCGGAGCGAAAGTCATCGCGGTCAGCGACTCCACCGGCTGCATCTACAACCGCAACGGCCTCAATATCCCCGAGCTCATTCACATGAAGACCCTCGTCGGTCATGTCGAAGGGTTCCCGGAGAGCGAGCCGCTCGAGCCGGCCGATCTGCTGGCATTGAACTGCGACATCCTGGTGCCGGCGGCTCTGGAGAATACGGTCCACGCCGAAAACGCGGCAACGGTTCGTGCGCGCATCGTTGCCGAGGCCGCCAACGGACCGCTCACGCCCGCGGCCGACAGAATTCTCGAAGCCAAGGGCATCTTCGTGATTCCCGATATTCTTTGCAATGCCGGCGGAGTCACGGTCTCCTACTTCGAGTGGGTACAGGATGAGCAGCACCTGTTCTGGGAGGCGCAGGACATCTACGACCGCCTTGAACGGGTGATGAAGACGGCCTTCCGCGACGTGCTCAAAATCCACCTCGATCGGAATGTTTCCATGCGCATTGCCGCCAACATACTCGGCATCGGCCGCGTCGCCGAGGCCGTGCAGATCCGCGGCATTTATCCATAGAAGAAGTCGAACGGCGAGTAACTGAATTTATAAATCAAATCTGCTCTCCCCGGCCTGCAATGGGCCGGGGAACGCAGATCGCATTGAATACCCTGCGCGGATCTCCTTTTACAAACGCCATGTACAATCCGGCTTGAAGAATAACTGGCGTCCCCTTCATTGTGCGGCGAATCCCCGGCAAGAAGCCACGCGGAGTGTTTTCTGAAATGAGGTTACCCATGAACGCGAAGATTCTGTGCATCGTTTCCGGCGCGGCTCTCTGTCTGGGGGCGGCGGCGCTTGTGGCACAGTCCCCAACCCAGTCGATCGACCTGCCATCCAGCAAGCAGTTGATCGGCGAGATCCCCGGACACTCGCAGCGGTTAAACAGCCTGCCCATCTCCATGGCCGTCTCTCCCGGCGGGCGTTACGTGGTCACCGTGAATGCCGGGTATGGAACCTTCGAGTCGAAGTACGAGCAGTCGCTTGCAGTGCTCGATACGCGGACCGGGGTGCTCGCGGACTTCCCCGACGACCGTACGCTTGTGCGAACGGCCAAGCAGACGCTCTACTCCGGTTTGGCGTTCAGCCGCGACGGTAGACATATTTTTGCAAGCATGGCCTCGCTCGCCAATCCGCTGGGCGGGGTCAAGGACGCAACCGGAAGCGGCGTGGTGGTCTTGAGCTTCAGCGACGGGAAAATTGCTCCGGAGCGCATGATTAATCTGCCCCTGCAGCAGCTTGCTCCAGGGAGAAGAACAAGGCTGATCGGCGATGTGGAAGGCGACAAGGGCGTGCCGTACCCGGCGGCCATCGCGGTCATCGGCGCCGCGGGCTCCGAAAAACTTCTGGTGGCCGAAAATCTCTCCGACGATGTTCTACTTCTCGACGCCGCGACCGGCGCAATCGAAAAGCGCTTCGACCTTTCCGAGAGCGACGCCGTGCCCTCCACCTATCCCATCGCCTTGGCGGTCACAAAGGATGGAGCACGCGCGTTTGTCGCGCTGTGGAATTCATCCGAGATCGCCGAACTCGATCTGGCGAAGCAAACTGTCGCCCGCAAGCTGGCTCTGCTCAAGCCCTCCAGCGCCATCGCTCCCGGAACCCATCCCTGCGCATTCGAGTTTTCGCCGGACGGCAAGATTCTTTACGTCGCGCTTTCCAACCGCGATGCCGTTGCCGCGGTGAGCGTGGGCGCAGGCCAGTTCTCGGTCAAGGGCTACTTCGACACTCGCCTTCCGCATCAGAGTTACTTCGGCGCCGAGCCGGTGGCGCTGGCCATCAACGGCGACGGCGACCGGCTGTACGTGGCGAACATGGGCAGCGATGCCGTTGCGGTTATGGATACCAGACAACTTACCGCAAAAACGTCGAAGCAGGGAATGGTCGAGCCTATCGGCTTCATACCCACCGAGTGGATGCCGATATCGATGGCCTTTGCTTCCTCCGCAACCGGCGGAAGGCTCTATGTGGCCACCGATAAGGGAAAGGGAACCGGCCCTAACAACTTTCCTCAGCAGATCGTCGAAACGTCGCAAGCAGGCCGGCCGCAGCGGGCCAACGCCTACATCGCGACGCTGTTGTATGGCTCGCTCGGAACCATCGGCGAATCCGGCATCGCGGCCAACCTCCCGCAGTGGACCTCGCTGGTTCTCGATTCGAACCGCATGAAAGCGGCGGCGGAGAAAATCGCCTTTGCCGGCGGAGCGCAGGGCCGCATCAAGCACGTGATTTATATCATCAAGGAAAACCGCACCTACGACCAGGTCTTGGGCGATCTGAAGCACGATGGAAAGCAGGTGGGCAACGGCGACCCCAGCCTGACAATGTTTGGTGAAGCGATCACGCCTAACCTGCACAAGCTCGCCCTGCAGTTCGGTGTGCTGGATAACTTCTTCGACTCCGGCGAGGTGTCGGGCGACGGCCACGTCTGGTCGACGGCGGCCATCGGCACCGACTATCTGGAAAAGACCTGGCAGCAGAGCTACCGCGGCAGCGAGCGCACCTACGACTACGAGGGCGTAGTGGCCGACGGCTATCCGCTGCTGCAAAAAATCCCCGACGTGAACGAACCGCGGAGCGGCTATCTTTGGGGCGACCTCGCCGCTCACGGCAAGACCTATTACCATTTCGCCGAATACATCGCCAGCACGTTCTGCGACGAAGCCCAGGTCGCCAATCCGCAACTGGGTCCCATGCTTGAGGGCCGCAGTTGTGCGCGCAAGGCCGTTGCGCCCGGCGAGGCGCTGCCCGCCGAGTGGGGCGGCGGCGTCAACAAGTGGCCATGGGCCATTCCACTCATCGCCACCAATATCGCCACCAAGCCGGAACTGGTGGACCACTTCGCTCCCGAGTCGCCCGACTTCAATCTGTCTATCCCGGACCAGATTCGCTTCGAAGTTTTTGAGCGGCATCTGAAGGGATGGATCGCGGACATGGAGCGCGGCAAAGACACCATGCCGAATTTCGTCATGCTGCGCTTCCCTAACGATCACACCGCCGGAACCCGGCCTGGTGGGCCAACGCCCAAGTCCTCCGTCGCCGACAACGATCTCGCGGTTGGCCGCGCGGTCGAGGCGATCGCGCACTCGCCGTTCTGGGACTCGACGGCATTCTTCATCCTCGAAGACGATGCCCAGGCCGGCGCCGATCATGTAGACGCGCATCGCAGCCTGGGGCTCGTCATCAGCAAGTACTCTCCGCATGGCCCTGGTGGAGCGCCCTTTGTCGATAGCCGCTTCTACTCAACGGTAAGCGTGCTGCGCACCATCGAGTCCCTGCTTGGTCTGCCGCCCATGAACAACAACGACGCATTCAGCTCGCTGATTTCCACGCTCTTTACCGGCCCCGGCGATCAGCCGCCCTACACGGCGGATTACTCGAATCGCGACAACGGCCTCATTTACACGGCCAATAAGAAGACTGCGGTGGGCGCGCAAGAGAGCATGAGGATGGACTTTCGTCACGCCGACCGCGCCCCTACCGAGAAACTGAACGTCATTCTCTGGAAGGACGCAATGGGCAATCAGCCGGTGCCCGCCATGCTGAAAGCGCATGCAAAAAACTCCGGCAAGGACGACGACGATTAGAGGTTTGCCCCTCGACCGCAATCGGGGCGGCTCGGGATCCCAAAGCGGTTCGCATGGCTTCTCGAAAGCGGAGCAACCCACCGCGCTAAGATTGCGCGCAGAGTTCTTACCTCGCACGGAAGGTAGGCTCTTCCCCTTCCTTACGTGCGTGGCTCCCTCCCCCGCCCGTCATCGAGTGGTTCACAGGGTGGGATGAGTGCCAAAATGGTCGAGGCGAACGGCGCCGCGCGCCCCAACTCCTTAGCCAAAACCAGCCCAAAACTGGTACGTTGAATAGGAAGGACTTTATTTCCCAAATGGCCTCAAATCCTTATTTTTCCCTGGCGGTTTTGTTCCTGGCGGCATTGGGTTTTGGGCTGGCGCCGTTGGCCCTGGCGTGGCTCTGGGCAAGGGTGTTTTCGCCGGCGAAACCCAACGCGGTCAAGAACTCCATTTACGAGTGCGGCCTGGAGTCCAGGGGCGATGCCTGGGTGCAGTTCCGCTCCGCCTACTATTTGTACGCCATCATCTTTCTTATCTTCGATGTGGAAGCTGTTTTTCTGCTGCCCTTTGCGGTGGCGTTTACGGGATTGGGGGCGGCGGCTTGCGCAGCCATGCTGGTGTTTGTATTGATGTTGATCGAAGGACTCGCCTGGGCCTGGGCCAAGGGCGTCCTGACGTGGGCGTGAAAAGGCAGCTTCTAGCTTCTAGCCGCTAGCTGTGATCTGCCGGGGTTTAGCAAAGTGCGCGTGGAATGCGGCAAAACTGGGGGCTAGAAGCTAGCAGCTATAAGCTCAAGGAGCGAAGCGACTCGTGGTTGACCAACAATTGAAGATCGAGCTGGGCAAGCAGGGCGTCCTGGTTACGACCATCGAGGAGCTCTACAACTGGGGCCGCCGCAGCTCCATCTGGCCCATGCAGTTTGGCCTCGCCTGCTGCGCCATCGAGATGATCGCCACCACCATGGCTCGCTACGACCTGGCCCGCTTCGGCGCGGAAGTCTTCCGTCCCTCGCCGCGCCAGGCCGACCTGATGATCATCTCCGGCACCGTCACCAAGAAAATGGCGCCGCAGGTGGTTCGCCTTTACAACCAGATGGCCGAGCCCCGCTACGTCATCGCCATGGGCGCCTGCGCCATCTCCGGCGGCCCGTTCAAGCAGGGCTACAATGTGCTCAAAGGCATCGACCGCTACATTCCTGTCGATGTGCATATCCCCGGCTGCCCGCCGCGTCCCGAGGCGCTCATTCAGGCCTTCATGACGCTGCAAAAAAAGATCGATGCCCAACCGCTTACCGGAGAAGGCCGCCCGCGCCATCTCGACGCCGCGGCGCAAGGCGAGTTTCCCGTTCCCGAGCAGGGCGAGCACGATCTTGAACCCACGTCGAACAAGGGCGTATGGCCAGTGCCGGTGGTGATCCGCTGATGAAATCGATAGAAGAAATCAAGTCGGCGATCGAAGCGGCTATTCCGGGCGCTGGAGTGGAGCTCATTCCCAACCCCAGCCCCTCAGGCCAGCATTCGCTCCGCCTCGCTCCCGCCGATGCGGTCGAAGTGGCCAGGTTTCTTCGCGACGACGCGGAGCTCGCCTTCGATTTCCTCTCCAACGTCACCGGCGTCGACTGGCCGGGCAAGGAAATCACGGAGAAGGTGAAAGTCACGCGCACGGTCACCAGAATTGTCGATGGTGTCGAGCAGCAAGTCGAGGAAACCGTCGAGGAGCCCCGCAAGCGCGTTGAACCGGGCTGTCTTGAAGTGGTCTATCACCTGTTCTCCATGGCAAAGAAACATGGCCCGATCGTGCTGCGCATGAGGACCGTCAATCGCACCGATCAGGTTGAATTGCCATCTGTCACGCCCATCTGGCGCTCGGCAGAGTTTCAGGAGCGCGAAATCTTCGATCTCTACGGCGTCGTCTTCACCGGCCACCCCGACCTGCGCCGCCTGCTTATGTGGAAGGGATTCAAAGATCACCCCATGCGTCGCGATTACGTCGATCCCGACGACTTTGAATACGAGCCCACCGCGCACGATTCCGTGCTGGCGCGAGCCGCCGCGCACAAGGCTGCAATCGGGGGCGTAGCCCAGAAAGGGACGGGCGCCGGCGAATGACTACTCCTGCGGCAACCTCTGCGTTCCTTCGCGAGAAGATGGAAGAAGGCTGGAACCGTCCGCCGATCATGGAGCCGGACGGTGAAGCCGAGCTGCTTGAAGTCGCCATGGGCCCGCATCATCCTTCTACCCACGGCGTATTCCGCATGGACCTGGCGCTGGACGGCGAGCGCGTCATCCGCCTCAAGCCCGTCTTCGGCTACCTGCACCGCAACCACGAAAAAATTGCCGAGGGCGTCAGCTATCTGGCCTCCATGCCCTACACCGACCGGCTGGACTACATCTGTTCGCTCACCAACAACTGGGCCTACGCGCTGGCGGTCGAGAAGCTCACCGGCCAGGAAGTCCCCGAGCGCGCCGAATACATTCGCGTCATCCTTGGCGAGCTGACCCGCATTCAGAATCACGCCTCCTCAATCGGCTTCCTCCTCCAGGAGATGGGCGCCAGCGGCACGCCGCTCATGTACGCATTCAAGGAGCGCGAGAAGATTCTCGACCTTTTCGAATCGCTCACCGGCTCGCGCATGATGTGCAACTACATGCGCTTCGGCGGCTGCCGCGTCGATGTCTCCGCGGCTTGGCTCGATGCAGCGCGCAAAGTTGTAGCCGGGCTGCCGGGCTTTATCGACGAGTTTGAAAACCTGCTCAGCGGCAACGAAATTCTCATGGCGCGCTGCCAGGGCGTGGGCATTCTGCGCCCCGAGCTGGCCGTCAATGCGGGAGTGACCGGACCGATGCTGCGCGGCTCCGGCGTCAACTACGACATTCGTAAAATCGATCATTACGGCATTTACGATCGCTTCAGGTTCCGCGTGCCGCTTGGCGATCATGGCGATGTCTACGACCGCTACATGGTGCGCATTCTGGAGATGCGCGAGTCCATCGCCATTCTGAACCAGGCGCTCAAGGAGATACCCGGCGGCTCCATCATGGACCCCAAGGCGAAGATTCGCGGCTTCCGCCCCAAGCCGGGCGAGGCCTACGGCCGCATCGAAGCGCCCAAGGGCGAACTGGGTTTCTATCTCATCAGCGATGGCGGCCCGAACCCCTATCGCTATCGCGTACGCCCGCCAAGTTTGATCAACCTGACTGTACTTGAAGACATGTGTCTCGGCAGCAACGTCGCCGACGTGGTGTTGATCTTCGGCAGCGTCGATATCGTACTGGGAGAAGTAGATCGGTAGCGTTTTCAGTGAACAGTGAACAGTGAACAGTGGACAGTGGACAGGGNNAGGGAACAGTGGACAGGGAACAGGGGAAAGGGCCCGCGAGCGATTTGCCGTTTTGAAAGGGCGCGACTTTAGTCGTGCCGCAACGGAAGCAAAATAGACGTGGGGCTTTAGCCCTTGAGGCTCCGCCGGATCGGCCACAAAGCGCAAAAGCGCATAGAGACTGATACCGGCACGAACAAGCTGGAAGCTGATAGCTGAAAGCTGAAAGCTATTTTCCGGAGGAATCAATTTGCTGGGCGAGGGAATACTGAAGGGCATGGCGGAGACGGCAAGAAACTTTGCCGGCAGCTTTGTCTCCAAAGAGCGGCTCACCACGGTCGAGTATCCGGAAGAACGGATTCCCACCTTCGAGAACGCGCGCGTCTTTCCCTTTCTCGTTTACGATACCAACGACTGGGAGGCCGGCCTGCGCTGTGTCGCCTGCCAGATCTGCGAAAAAGAGTGCCCGCCCAAGTGCATTTACATCGACAAAAGCAAAGATAAAAAGCCGGATTACGCCGGCAAGCAGCAGTTCTATCCCACCCGCTTCGACATCGACATCTCCGTCTGCATGAGCTGCCAGATTTGCGTTGAAGTCTGCCCCTTTGAAGCCATCAAGATGGATACCGAGTTCGAGCTGGCTACCGGCGATCGCTTCGGCGGCCTGCTGCTCGATCGCAAGCAACTTGCCAAGTCGAACGAGTATTATCATCGGATTCATCCCACCGAAGCCGCGGAAGTGGACGTGCGCCTGGCTGAAGAGAAAGCCAAGGCCAACGCAAAAGCCAAGGCCGCAGCCGATGCCGCCGCCGCCAAAGCCGCCGCAGCCAAGCCGGCCCCTCATGTTGAAGGAGCAGGAGATTAGCCCATGCTCGATAAGCCGATCATCGATAAAATGGACCAGATCTTCGTTCTGTTGCAGCATTGGCTGGTTTCGTTTCTGCCCGTGAGCCTGCAGCCCCTGGCCGCCGTGCTGCTCAGTGTCATCGTTATCGTCTGCCTCTTCCCGGCGCTCTTCGCGCTCACCACGGTCTTCGAGCGCAAAGGTCTCGGCCGCATTCAGAATCGTCTCGGCCCCAATCGAGTTGGACCGTTCGGATTTTTCCAGCCCATCGCCGACGGCATCAAGTCGCTCACCAAGGAAGACATTGTGCCCGCGAGCGCCAATGCGCCGGTGCATTTTCTCGCGCCCATCGTGCTGGTGGTCGCGGTCTTCATGGGCTTCGCGGTGCTGCCCATGGGGCGCAATATGGTGCTGGTCGATATGGACGCCGGCCTGCTGTTCTACTTCGCCATGGGCGCGTCGACGGAAGTATCGGTGTTCATGGCCGGCTGGTCCAGCCGCAACAAGTATTCGCTGCTCGGAGCCATGCGCGCCGTGGCCCAGATGATCAGCTACGAAGTTGTGCTGCTTCTCTCCAGCGTCGCCGTCGTCATGATCAGCGGCACACTCTCGCTCCCTAAAATTGTCGAGGCGCAAAATCAATACACCTGGGACTTGCCGCACTGGTACATCTTTACCCCCTGGGGTCTTGCCGGCTTTGTCATGTACGCCATCGCCGCCACGGCTGAGACCAACCGTTCTCCCTTCGATCTGCCCGAGGGCGAGTCGGAACTCGTCGCCGGCTACCATACCGAATATTCCGGCTTCAAATTCGCGCTCTTTTTCCTCGGCGAATATCTGGCCATGTTCTCCATCTCCGGCCTCGGCGCCACGCTCTTCCTCGGCGGATGGACCGCTCCATTTTCATTCCTCACATTCATCCCGTCGTGGATTTGGTTTTTCTCCAAGCTCATGCTCTCCATCTTCGTTTTCATCTGGATGCGCGGAACCCTGCCCCGCCTGCGCCAGGACCAGCTCATGAACTTCGCCTGGAAATTCGTGCTGCCCTTCACTTTGCTCAACCTCATGGTGACCGCCCTCTGGCGTTTCATGGGCGAAGGATGGGAGCGCTGGGTGGTTTGTTCCGCGATTCTCGCCGTGGTCTGGGTATTCATGGGCCGTATTGAAATGCGCAGCGAGCACTTCGGCCCCAGGAGTTACCGCTATGCTGAATAGTTGCGGCCATCTTAGTGGTCTTGTGTCAGGGCACGACTTCAGCGGTGCCGAAAGGACCGCGGCATTTGCGGCACGACTAAAGTCATGCCCTGTTACAAAGCCGCTGAGTGTTTGTGCGAGAGCGAGTTTTTCCGCAGCTTGTTTAGCCCCCGATGTGCGGTTCCACGAAAGAAGGGCTGCCCAATGACCCCCGTGTTTTACATCATCGCGGCCTTGACAATTGCCGGCGGACTTGCGGCCGTGCTTTTGAAGAACCTGGTCCACGCGGCCCTCGCGGTCACTGTCGCCTTCGGCGGTCTCGCTCTCTTGTTTCTTTCGCTCGATGCACAGTTCGCCGGCTTCGCGCAGATTCTGGTTTACATCGGCGCTGTCGCCATTCTGATCGTTTTCGCAATCCTGCTCACGCGCGGCTCCGATCTGCCCCAAGACGGAGTCTTCAGCCACACATGGCTTATCGGACTGATGATCGCCGCCGGAGTTTTCTCTGTACTTGCGTGGGCAGTGCTCCGGTCCGTTCCCGCCTTGCCGCATGAGACTGCCGTTCCCGCAGTCACGGTGCACGACATTGGAGTCGCGCTGGTGGGCCGCTACGTGCTGCCGCTTGAAATCCTCGCACTGCTGCTCACCGCGGCAACCATTGGCGCGGTCATTGTCGCCATGCACGAGAAGGATGGTGCTCAATGACGCCTCTCGCCGCCTATCTTCTGGTCGCAGCCCTGCTGTTCGCCATCGGCCTGGCCGGCGCTCTGGTCCGCCGCAACGCGATTCTTGTCCTCATCGGAATCGAGCTGATGCTGAACTCGGCCAACCTCAACTTCATCGCCTTCTGGCGCTATGGGCCGCATCCCGAAGCGCTCACCGGCATGATGTTCGCCATCTTCTCCATCGCCGTCGCCGCCGCTGAAGCAGCAGTAGGATTGGGCCTGGTCATCGCCATCTACCGCCATGCGCAAACCACCGATCTCGACAAAATGAACAGGATGAAGGGGTGAAGAATTGATGCAAGAGACAATTTCATTCGCCCCGCGGTTGGCAGTTTCTCCCATCGCGGAGATTCTGTGGCTGATTCCCGCCGTGCCCATCGTGGCCTCCGGCGCGATCGCGCTGTTCAAGCGGCCCAGGCGCAAACTCGCTGCTACGCTGTCCATCGGCTCGCTTGTCGTGTCTCTGCTACTCTCGCTCGTGGCCTTCGCGCACGCTGTCTCCGGGTGGCTTTATGGCGCGGCCGTCCGCGAGACCGTCAACTTCTCATGGCTTCATTTCGGCTCCTCCTCCGTCGATCTCGGCTGGGTCCTCGATCCGCTCTCCGCAATCATGCTGGTGATGGTCAGCTTCGTCGGCTTGCTCATCTTCATCTACTCCACCGGCTACATGGCCCGCGACGAAAACTACACCCGCTTCTTCTGCTTCCTCTCGCTTTTTGCAGGAGCCATGCTCGGCGTCGTCATCTCCAACAGCATTCTTCTGCTCTTCATGAACTGGGAGTTGGTCGGCCTCACGTCGTATCTGCTCATCGGCTTCTGGTATCAAAAGCCCTCTGCCGCAGCCGCTGCGAAAAAGGCCTTCCTCACTACGCGCATCGGCGATATTTTCTTTCTTCTTGGCATCGTCTGGCTCTTCGCGCAGACCGGCACGCTGCTCTTTTATAACCATGGCCTGGGTTCCATGGAAGGCTGGGCTCTCGCCGGCCTGCTCTCGCAACATGCCGCGCTCGGCCTCACCGCCGCCGGCGCCATCGGCCTGCTCATCTTCGCCGGAGCCGCGGGCAAGAGCGGCCAGCTTCCTCTCCACGTCTGGCTGCCCGACGCGATGGAAGGCCCCACGCCCGTCTCCGCGCTCATTCATGCCGCCACCATGGTCGCCGCCGGTGTCTACCTGATCGCTCGCGTTTATCCGCTCATGCAGGCCGGCGCGCTGACCGGCGGCACAACGACCGCCCTTACCGTCGTCACCTGGGTCGGCGCATCCACAGCGGTCTTTGCCGCTCTCATCGCCGTCGCGCAAAACGACATCAAGCGCATCCTCGCCTACTCCACCATCTCGCAGCTCGGTTACATGATGGCCGGCCTCGGATTGGGCGGCGTCGCCATCGGCATGTTCCACCTCATCACCCACGCTTTTTTCAAAGCGCTGCTCTTCATGGGCGCGGGCTCGGTCATTCACGGCACCCACGAGGAGCAGGACATACGCCGCATGGGCGGCCTTAAATCCGATATGCCGCTCACGTTCATTACCTACGCCATCGGCATGTTGGCCCTGTGCGGATTCCCGCTTGTCTTCTCCGGCTTCTGGAGCAAGGACGGAATTCTGGAAGCGGCGCAGCACTGGAGCGTGGCCAAGGCGCCGTTTTATATGCTCGTCTTCGGCGCGCTGCTCACCGCGTTCTATATGACGCGGCAAGTGAGCTACGTATTCTTCGGATACAATCGCGGACACAAGACGGCGCACGAAAGCCGCGCTGCGATGACCGTCCCGCTTGCGATTCTCGCCTTTTTCTCGATCGCGCTCGGCTTCATCGGGACCCCCGCCTGGCCGTGGTTCCGCGCCTTCCTCGAAGGCCGCGATGCAACCTTCGACCTGCACGTTTTTTCCGAGCCCGGCTTGCTCGCGCTCATGGCAACTTCCTCTGTGGTTGTCTTCCTCGGTCTTGGCCTCGGCTGGTGGCTCTATGGCAACGAAACCCCGAAGCCCGAAGAACCCGATGCTCTGGAAAAATCCGTGCCCTGGATCTGGGCCGTCCTGCGCGACAAGTTTTATATTGACGAACTCTACGGAGTCACCGTGATCGCCTTCTACGCATGGTGGGCGCGCGTCGCCGACTGGTTCGATCGCCGCGTCTGGGGCGGCGCGGTCGCGGGCGTTGNNGACGGCAGCTTCGACAAGGGTTGCGAAGAACTCTCCACCGGCGGCGGCCTGCTGTCGAGCGTCGAGAGCGGCCGCGTGCAAACCTACCTGAGAATCCTGGCGCTCGCCGTTGTGGCGCTGGCGGCAATTCTGATCTGGAGCGCCCGGCCATGAACGAATATACGTCCGGCTTTCACATATTGACGCTCTTGACCGTGGTGCCCCTTGTCGGCGCGGCTGCCGCGCTCTTCTCCGGCAAACACGCGCGCGCCGTGGCCCTCTTCACAACCATCGCAAGCCTGGGCCTTGCGCTCTTCGTCTGGACCAGCCTGCCTGCCGACGGCAGCATGGGCATGGTCGAGCGCGTCTCCTGGGCGCCTTCGCTCGGCATCGAGTATCATCTTGGCGTCGACGGCCTGGGCGCGCTCATGCTGGTGCTCTCCGCCATCGTCACGCTCATGTCGGTCGATGCCGCGCACCGCGTGCATCATCAGCCGAACCTCTACTTCGGCCTGGTCCTGGTCCTCGAGTCCGGCCTTTTCGGTTCTTTCACCGCGCTCAATTTCTTCCACTGGTTTTTGTTCTGGGAACTCAGCCTCATCCCCGCTTTCTTTCTCATCAAGCTCTGGGGAGGCACGCGCCGCGGCCCGGCGGCCACGCAGTTCTTCGTCTACACCATGGCCGGTTCCGCGGCCTTGCTGCTCGCATTTCTTGCCGTGTTCGTCTCGACAGGCAGCATGGACTTCGGGTATCTCGCGCAGCTCGCCTCCACCGGTGCGTTGGAGAAGATGGTCACCGCGCACCTCGGTCCCGTCACCATCTGGCTGGCCATCGGCGTTCTCGCAGGCTTCGCCGTCAAGGTGCCCATGATTCCGTTCCACACCTGGCTGCCCGCCGCCTACGCTGAAGCTCCTTCGCCGGTCACCATGCTGCTGACCGGCGCAATGTCCAAGATGGGCGTCTACGGCCTCTTGCGCATCGCGATTCCTCTCTTCGGCCACCAGATCGCGCAGATGCGCACGCCGCTGCTGGTCCTCGCCGTTGCCACCGTGGTCATGGGCGCATGGGCCGCTGCTGCGCAAACGGATCTCAAACGCGTCTTCGCCTACTCCTCGGTCAACCATCTCGGCTACTGCCTGCTCGGCATCTTCGCGCTGGCCATCCCCGCATCCGGTACTGCCTCGTTCGCCAGCCAGGCCGCCGCGCTCAACGGCGTCATCCTGCAAATGTTCAACCATGGCATCACGGCGGCGGCGCTGTTCTGGTTTGTCGCCATGCTTCAGGAGCGAACCGGCGGCCATCGCGGTATCGACCAGTTTGGCGGCTTGCGCAAGCCCGCGCCAGTGCTCGCCGGCCTCATGGGCATCGTGCTCTTCTCGTCTCTCGGCCTGCCCGGCCTCAACGGATTCGTCGGCGAGTTCCTCATCTTCCGCGGCGTCTTCCCGCTGGCCTGGGTTGCGGCAACGGTTTCCATCCTTGGCCTGCTGGTTACCGCGGTCGTCATCCTCACCGTGATTCAAAAAGTATTCACCGGCCCCGTGCCCGAGCACTGCGCGGGCTTTCCCGATCTGCATCATGGCGAGCGATTGGCGATGGCGCCCGTCATCGGCCTGATGCTGATCGTCGGCCTTGTCCCTCAACTGATTGTTGGCAGCGTAAACCCAACCGTCGTTAACCTGCTGGCTCACTGGAGATTTTAGATGTTGGCGTGGACGATCTATCTCTCGTTTGCCGGGGCGCTCGTCGAAGCCCTCTTGCCGAAAGGCAAGAACAGTCTGGCGCGCTGGTTTGCGCTCGCAGTCGCGGTGCTCGGCCTGTTGCACGCCGTTGGTGGCTTCGTAGCCGGCATGGGCCAGGGCCGCGTCATTATTGTCGATGTCCCGTGGGTGCCCTCCATGGGCATTCACTTTCTGCTCGCCGCCGATGGCATCAGCCGCGTACTTGTCCTGCTCACCGGCCTGGCCGCGGTTGCCGGCATTCTCTTCAGTTGGAACGTCGAATATCGCACCAACGAATTCTTCGCCTTCTATCTTGCGCTCATCGGCGGCGTCTACGGCGTCTTCCTCAGCTTCGACTTTTTTCTGCTCTTCGTCTTCTACGAAATCGCCATCGTCCCCAAGTACTTTCTCATCGCCATCTGGGGGTCCACGCGCCGCGAATACGGAGCCATGAAGCTGGCGCTCTACTCCTTCGTCGGCTCGGCGATGGTGTTGATCGGCCTGCTTGCCGCTTACACTACTGCGGGCAGCCACTCGACCAGCCTCATCGATCTCGCCGGCTATGCGCATTCAGGCGGCTTCCCCGTCAGCTTTCAAATGTGGTGCTTCCCGCTGGTCTTCACCGGCTTTGCGATTCTGGCCGGCATGTGGCCCTTTCACACCTGGGCACCCACCGGCCACGTCGCCGCGCCCACCGCCGCTTCAATGCTTCTTGCCGGCGTCGTCATGAAGCTGGGCGCATACGGCTGCCTCCGCGCCGGCATCTGGCTCTTCCCGCGCGGACTCGATCCCTGGGGATTCTCGCTGATCGGCATCGGCTCCTGGCGCGACGTCTTCGCCATCCTCGCCGTCATTGGCATCGTTTACGGAGCGCTCGTCGCTCTCGCGCAAACCGACTTTAAATTCGTCATCGGCTACTCCAGCGTCAGCCACATGGGCTTCGTGCTGCTAGGCCTGATGACGCTCAACCGCATCGGCATGACCGGCGCGGTAATGCAGATGTTTTCGCACGGCATCATCGCCGGCCTGCTCTTCGCCATCGTCGGCCGCATCGTTTACGACCGCACCCACACGCGCCAGCTAGCCGAGCTTGAAACCATGCATCTCGGCAAGCGCCTGCCCTTTGCCGCATGGTCCTTCGTCATCGCCGGAATGGCCTCGATGGGCCTGCCCGGCTTCTCCGGCTTCGTCGCCGAGTTGCAAGTGCTGGTCGGCGCATGGATCGCCAAGCCCTGGTGGACCATCGCCGCGGGCGTCGGCATCGTTATCGGCGTCGCCTATACTTGGCGCGCCATGCAGAAGGCCTTCTTCAGCGATAAGCTGCCCACCGCGGAAGAGCATCCCAAGACCGGATGGCCCTCGCTCGGCGCAATCACCTGGCCCGAGTACGCGGGCGTCGCGATGCTGGCCGGGGTCAGTCTCTTCGTCGGCCTTTATCCGCGGATTCTTCTCGACACCATTGAGCCGGCCGTAAAAGCACTGCTTGCGGGAGGAGGACAATGAACTACGCAGATCTCTTCCGCGCCACGCTGCCTGAAACGGCCCTCGAAATCGCCGCGCTCCTCGTGCTCGTCGTCGATCTCGGCTTTCTACGCAAAGCCGCGCTCAAAACCCGCGTCGCCATTGCGTCTCTGATCGGCGTCGCCGGCTGTGGTGCAGCGCTGTGGGCTGTCTATGCCGCCGGTTCGGCGGGCCTCAGTGTTGGCGGCGAGCTTCTTCTCTCCGCGGGCGGCGCGGCCAGCGTGGCGCAAGCCGGAATCCTCCTGCTTACCGCGCTCACGCTGCTCCTGCTTATTGATTCCGTCTTCACCCGCCACGTTGGAGAATATGTCGCCGTAGTGCTGATGGCCGCGGCCGGGGGGTTGGTCATCGCCGCCGCGCAGGACCTGCTCGTCATCTTCGTTGGCCTCGAACTGCTCTCACTCGGTCTCTACATTCTCACCGCCTTCAACAAGCATTCGGGCAAGAGCGCCGAGGCCGCCATGAAGTACTACCTCTTCGGCGGAATGTCGGCGGCCTTTCTGCTCTTCGGCTTCAGCTATCTCTACGGAATCACCGGTTCGACCAACCTGCTCAAAATCGTTCAGGTCGCATATTTCCAAAACGTCTTCGGCGGTGCTCCTCTGCTCGGCATCGCGTCGGTCATGATCGCCACGGGGCTNNCCCGCTCCCGCCGCTGCGTTTATCGCGTCGGTTTCGAAGGTCGCGAGCTTCGCCCTGCTAATCTCCATTGGCACTGCAATGCTCCATGTCTCCGGCCAGTATGTGGTAGGTCATTTTGTCGTTCAGGTTACGCAGGATGCCGCACGGCATTTTGGAATGGAAGGCTCGTGGGGGCTGATTCTTACTTTGCTCTCCACGGCCTCCATGGTCGTAGGGAACCTTGCCGCTCTTGCGCAAAGCAGCGTTCGTCGCTTGCTTGCGTATTCAGCAATCGCACACGCAGGCTATATTCTGCTCGGTCTCGCCTTCTTCTCCTGGACCAACCTGAGCGCTGCCGCCATCCTCTATTACATCCTCACCTACGGCCTGACGACCATTGGCGCCTTCGGCATGGTCGGCGTCGTAGAACGCGCTACAGGTTCAGACAAGCTCGACGCCTTCCTCGGTCTCCACAAGCGCAATCCGCTGCTAGCTGCCGTGTTGCTGGTCTTGTTTCTGTCGCTCGCCGGCATCCCGCCGCTGGTAGGCTTCTGGGCCAAGTTCAATCTCTTCGCCGCNNGCCATGAGCGCGGTCTCGCTCTACTACTATTTGCAGGTCCTCAAGCGCGCCTACGTGATGCCCGCCGTCGACGAATCACCCATCAAGGCACATCCCGTCACGCTGATTGTGTTATTGGCAATCGCCGCCGCCGTCGTCGTGTTAGGCTGCTTCCCGGCGCTCTTGCAAAACTGGATCGCGAGCTTCTATCCGCAAATGTAAAACGCCCCGCATGCTCTTCATCGACAAAGAGCATACGGGGCGGGCTGTCTCTTCACTAAATCAACTGAAGACCGGCGTCAGTACTTCACGATCGCCGTAAACGAATCCGGCTTCAGGCTCGCGCCGCCCACCAGTGCGCCGTCGATCTCTTCCTGCCCAATCAGCGAAGTCGCGTTGTCCGGCTTCACGCTGCCGCCGTAGAGAATCCGGATCGCCGCGGCCACATCCGCGCCCAGCAGCTTGGCCACTTCCGCGCGAATAATCTTGTGCGCGTCGACCGCAATCTCTGGTGTCGCCGTCTTGCCCGTCCCGATCGCCCACACCGGCTCATACGCAATCACAATCGGCGCGGCAGCCGCGGCGGTAATGCCCACGAACGCTCCTGTAATCTGCGTCTTCAGCACTTCGGCGGTCTTGCCGGCTTCGCGTTCCGCCAGCACTTCGCCCACGCACACCACGGGCACCACGCCATGCTTCAGCGCCGTGTGCAGCTTCTTGTTCACAATCTCGTCGGTCTCGGCAAAGTACTGCCGCCGCTCGGAGTGGCCGATCAGCGTATGCGTTCCGCCCACCGCCAATAGCTGGCCTACAGAGGTCTCGCCTGTGTAGGCGCCCTCTTCGGCAAAGTGAATATTCTGCGCTCCCACGGCCACATTCGAGCCCTTGGCGGCGGCAATTACCGTGGGCAGCAAAACGGGAGACGGAAACAGGGCAATCTCATCGCGCGTGTGTCCGGCAACGAGCGGCAAAAACGCATCCACAAACGCCTTGGCTTCCGCAGGCGTCTTATACATCTTCCAATTGGCGGCAATCAGTGCTTTACGCGGCATTTTTCTCCAATTCCTCAAATCAATTTTAGCGGATGGAATTCGGCGCCATGGGTGACGGCGGGCACAGCGGGAACAACGGCGGAAAGACAGAGAGCGGCGTGGTATTGATCGTTTTACAAATGTAATACTTCACTGCAGAAGGTACTGGCCTTCAGAATCTTGGTGCGACCCAGTTTGTCCAGTTCGAGGAGTCCTGAACGCTTGTCCCCGGTGACCGCGAAGTCGGGCTGCGCCGCCTCAATCAGGTCGAGCAGGTAGCTGTCCTCCGGATCGGCAGCCTCGTACTTCCGCGGCACCGGATCCGGCCAGACAGTAGCACTATACAGGTGATTGAGCATGTCGCCGACATGGTGAGGTTGGAACAGGGCGCGGAACTTGAGGTTGCGGCTCGCCGCGCGAATCTCGTCGATCTGCTGCTGGCAGGTGAGCAAATGAAACCTGCCATTTCTCCAAGCGTGAACGATGCGCGCGGGTGAGCCCAGCGGAGAAATCAATGCGCTGAAGTAGATGTTACTGTCGAGCAGTACCAGCATCAGCGCATCCGCGCACGCGCCCATGCGAGGGACTCTTCGACAGCCGCCTCAATGTCTTCCAAAGGCACATTTGCGTTGTGCTCATGGGCTTCCTTGAGCGCGGTGTCAAAGATGTGTTTATTGACGGCCTCGGCGACAAAGCGGGAGAGATCCCCTTTCTTGCCTCTACCTTCATTGGCGAGGAACTGGCGCAAGGACTTGTCGAGTTCTCTGGGGACGACGAGATTCCAGCGGGTGGTGGCAGTGGACATAGGACGCTCTCCAAGCTTAATATACGCCTAAACAGATAAACACACAAACGTTTATGCAGCTAAACACATAAACATCTAAATGCATTCCCGCTTGCAATCGCGGACCTCAACCGCCCGCTCCCAACACCGCCGTCAGGTCCCCCGGCACCGTGCCCTTCAGGAAAGCTGCCCGATGATCCGGATCGCCCAAATCCATCGTGAAGTGATGCCACACACCGTCTTGCAGCACACCCATATTCCACGGCCCCGAAACCGAGTCGGAAAACTGCCAAACGATGTGGAAGCCCTCCTCGTTTGTAAATCCTTCGCCGTCGGCCTGGATGATCGCGTCCCCGCGCTCCCAAAGCGCCGAACGCAGCGCGTGAAGCGCGTTCCCGCCTTCCACCGTTTCCGCGCCCTGCAGGTGCTGGAACGCGTAGATCGTCTTCACCCCAGCCAGATAATCCTCAAGCCATTGCACCCCGCTCTTCGGCTTGCAATCCTCAAGATCTTCGAGGAAATCCGCGATCTCGTCCTGTCCCATGGAGCCATCGCTCACAGGGTTCCGTTCAATCAGCGCCACCTCGACTTCGTCCAGTCCGGAGAGCAGAAGCACATCCCACTCCTCCTCGCTTCCTTCTTCAATCGAGAGCCTGAAGTCGGGATGCTCTGCGCGAATCAACTGCGCGAGTTCCTCGAAGGCTGGGAACTCTTCGTCTTTGGATAGAACATGCGTGTAATAGGCCACTGAGTTTCTCCTGCCTGGGTGTCGGCTTGTACTGGTAACTGAGTGTAATACGTTGCATTCCGATCAATCGGAAGCCGGCCGCGTCTGAAGGCAACTTGAGGCGGTGTTGCCGCACCTCTGGAATTGCGCTACTATATGACTATAGTCAGTGACCATAGGAGGAATTCGATGGCAACCACGATTCCGGCCGGGGAGTTCAAGGCCAAGTGTTTGAAATTACTGGATAAGGTCGCTGAGAAGCGTGAGACACTGGTGATCACCAAGCGCGGCAAGCCGGTGGCGCAGGTGACACCGATCCCGGCAAAGGCGAATATCGTCGGGTCGATGAAGGGTAGCGTACTGTGGATGGGCGACATCATCTCTCCTATCGATGTTGAATGGGATGCGATGAAATGACAGCCTCGGAGTGGGACGGGCCGTCCGTTTTGCTTGTCGACACGCACGCGCTTATCTGGATGGTGGAGGAGGCGCCCCGGCTGGGAGCTCAGACCGCCGAGGCGCTGAACCGGGCTGGATGGGAGAACCGGATTGCCGTCAGCGCAATCACGCCATGGGAGATCGGATTGCTGGTGAGTAAAGGCAGGTTACAGCTTGGCTCTGACGTGCTGGAGTGGATTCGTACTGCGCTGGCGAAGCCGGGAGTGACTCTGACGCCGCTCGAGCCCGAAATCGCCGTTGCCAGCACGTGCTTGCCTTTCGAAATGCACGCCGATCCCGCAGATCGCATTCTCGTTGCCACCGCGCGCTACCTAGGCGCGACGCTGGTTACCGCCGATCACGCATTGCTGGATCTTGGCGTGAAAGGAAATTTCCGAGCGCTTGACGCTGCGAAATGAGACCCGACAGAGAGAGTGCGCGACCGTGGCAAACCGAAATCTCGATGCTGAGGAGCTGAAGCAAGCCCATCTGTTGTTGGATGACATTCGCCGAAGACTGGAGATATTGGCTGGCGACGACATTCATTTGCTATTTGCCTACCGCAGGAAGATCTACAAAGAGCTTATCTATTTGGAACGTGGAAAGCCGATGGCGCGCCGCAAGATCAAGATTCAAAGATACGATCTTCAACACGGCAAGTGCGCGCATTGCAACGCGGATATGGCGATTCAGTATTCAGAACTCGACCGTAAGAACGCTGCTGATGGATATACCTTGGAAAATACGGAGCTTGTGCACGCAAAGTGCCACCAAGCTCGCCAGGCTGCAAAAGGCTACGCCTAATATTGAACTGAAACAAAGCGCGCATCCGGTGTAATCCGCCGGATGCGCGCTTTGCTGATCCCTGATCCCTGATCCCTGTCTTACTTGTCCGTCAGCGCCTCAACCCCCGGCAGCTTCTTGCCTTCCAGGAATTCAAGCGAAGCCCCGCCGCCCGTAGAGATATGCGTGATCTGGTCGGCCAGGCCTGTCTTGTTGATGGCCGAAACCGAATCGCCGCCGCCAATAATCGAGATAGCCGCCTTGTTGGCCGCCACAGCGTGAGCGATAGCATTCGTGCCCACTGCAAAGCGCGGAAACTCGAAGACGCCCGCCGGCCCATTCCACACAATCGTGCGCGCCGTCGAAACCACTTCCTCAATTGCCGCAATCGACTTCGGCCCGATGTCCAACCCCTGCCAGTCGGCCGGGAAGTCAACCGAGGTATCCCACGGCTGCGTTTTGGCGTCTGCCGCAAATTTGTCCGCCAGAATGTTGTCTACCGGCAATAGCAACTGCACGCCCTTGGCCTTCGCTTTCTCCAGAGCCGCCTTCGCCATGTCGATCTTGTCTTCTTCAACCAGGCTCTTGCCCGTAGCCACGCCCAACGCGCGCTGGAAGGTATACGCCATGCCGCCAACGATCACCAGCGTATCCACCTTATCCAGCAGGTTGTCGATCACGTCGATCTTTCCCGAAATCTTCGACCCGCCGATGATGGCCACAAACGGCTTCTCCGGCGCTTCGAGCGCTTTGCCGAGATAGGTAATTTCCTTTTCCATCAGCAGCCCGGCCACGGCAGGTTTCAGATAATGCGTAATGCCCTCGGTGGAAGCATGGGCGCGGTGCGCCGAGCCAAACGCGTCGTTCACGTAGACATCGGCCAGCGAAGCCAGCGCCTTCGAGAACACCGGGTCGTTGGCCTCTTCCTCCGCGTGATAGCGCAGATTCTCAAGCAACAGCACCTGCCCCGATTCGAGTTGGCGCGACATCTCGCCCGCTATCTCGCCGATGCAGTCGGGCGAAAAAGCCACGTTGACGCTCTCGCCCAGCTTCTTGTCGAGCAGTTCGCGCAGCCGGTCAACCACCGGGCGCAGGGAGTACTTCGGATTCGGTTTTCCTTTGGGCCGGCCCAGGTGCGAGGCCAGGATCACTTTGGCCTGGTGCTGGAGCGCGTAAACGATGGTGGGCAGCGTGGCCACGATGCGGGTGTCGTCGGTAATCGTCGAGCCGTCTTCGGTCAGCGGCACGTTGAAGTCGACGCGGATGAAGACCCGCTTGTTGGTCAGATCGATGTCGCGAATGGAGAGCTTGGGCATGGAACTGTGCCTTCCTTCTAAATCAGTGAACAGTGAACAGTGGACAGTGAGCAGTGAACAGTGAACAGTGGACAGTGAGCAGTGGACAGTGGACAGTGGACAGTGGACAGTGAACAGTGGACAGTGCACGGTGGGCAACGAACAATGAACAAAGGGCAGTGAACAAGGGGACAACCTCTGTCCACTGTGCACTGCCCACCGTTCACTTGTATTTACAGACCCTTCTTCTCAAGGAAGCCGATCAGGTCGACAACGCGGCTGGAGTAGCCCCACTCGTTGTCGTACCAGCTCAGCACCTTCACGCTCTGGCCCACGACCTTGGTCAACGGCGCGTCAAGGATGGAGGAGAGCGGGTTGCCCTTGTAGTCGGAACTGACCAGCAGGTTGGTGTCGTACCCCAAAATGCCCTTCAGTTCGCCCTCCGACGCTTTCTTGAAGGCGGCGTTCAGGGCTTCGGCGGTGATGGGCTTCTCGGCGATGAAGGTCAGGTCGACGATCGAGACGTTGGGTGTGGGCACGCGGATGGCAAAGCCGTCCAGCTTGCCCGCGCTCTCGGGAATCACCAGCTTCAGGGCCTTGGCGGCGCCGGTCGATGTCGGGATCATCGACAAAGCGGCAGCCCGGGCGCGGCGCAGGTCCTTGTGCGGAAAGTCGAGAATGACCTGGTCGTTGGTGTAGCTGTGAATGGTGGTCATGATGCCGCTGACAAGGCCGCATGTCTCCAGGATCACCTTGACCACCGGAGCCAGGCAGTTGGTGGTGCAGCTGGCGTTGGAAAGAATGTTGTGCTTGGCCGGATCGTACTTGCCCTGATTAACGCCCAGAACGATGGTCAGGTCTTCGTTGGACGCCGGAGCCGAGATGATGACCTTCTTCACGGTCGTGCCCAGGTGAGCCTTGGCCTTGGTGGCGTCGGTAAAGTGCCCGGTCGACTCAATAACAATCTGCGCTCCTACATCCGCCCAGGGCAGCTTGGCGGGGTCGCGCTCCGCCCACACCTTGATCTTCTTCCCGTCGACGCTGATAAAGTCCTCGCCGGCGCTGATCTCGTTTTTCAGGTTGCCCAGAATCGAGTCGTACTTGAGCAGGTGGGCCAGCGTTGCCGGGCTGGTCAAATCGTTGACGGCAACAAAATCGATCTCTGGATTGCCAAGCGCGGCGCGCAAAACGTTGCGGCCAATCCGGCCGAAGCCGTTGATACCAACCTTTACTGCCATATGTGATTTCTCCTTCGTAGTCGGTGAGGCTGTGGATTTTTGCTCAGATCATGTGGCGTCTGGAGTGTGCCGAAAGGCGGATCTACCAAACCCTTGATCGTAACATTTGAGGCGGCTGTGCCGAGATTAAAACCCGTCGGCGTTGCCCCCTGTCCCGGTTCCGTTTCCGGATTCCAAACCCCATTTCCGAACATGGAACCGCTCACCGCTAGGATGCTTCTCTTGGTGCGGGACTGTATGTGACGGAGTGCACAGCATTTGCAGCGCCTGCCGCTAGTGTGGTATTCCGGTAACAAGAAGCAGGTGTTCAAGCCGGCATGAGAAGACGCTCCAGACACAGTCCCAATACTTCGGAATCCACGGGCAAAATTGGCCAGGAACTCCCATCGAATCAATTAGCTCCACTGGTTCCGTTCTATCCGGACGACCCGCCCGCGCCCCCGGCGCAGACCCGCCCGACACAGCCGGAGGTTCGTCCCAATGCGAATCCACGGCCCGCTGCCCCGTCCCGCCCCGCCGCGCCCCGTCCAGCGCGTTCGGAACGGCCCCGTCCGGAATGGAATGAGCCGGCGGATTCGGGCCGCCTCGAGGTCGAAACCCAGCCGGAGATACCCGCAGCCCACGCGCCGGAGGCCGCCGAGCGCTCCCCTAATGCGCCCAAGGGCTTTGTTGTGTTGGCCATAGGCCTGCCCGGCTCGGGAAAGACCACTTGGTTTGGCCGCCGCGGCATCACCCCGCTTTCGAGCGACCTGCTTCGCAACATCCTCTTCGACGATGTCGAGGAGCAGCGCTACCAGGGTCTGGTGTTTTCCACACTCCGCTCGCTGCTGCGCGCCCGCCTTATCGCCCGCATGCCCGCAAACTACGTGGACGCGACCAACCTCTCCACCCACGAGCGTCGCCAGTGGATCAAGATGGCCAAAAGCTTCGGCTACGAAGTGCAGGCTGTTTTCTTCGACGTGCCGCTGGATGTTTGCCTGGAGCGTAACCGCAAGCGCGACCGCTCCGTCAGCGAAGAAATCATGCGCAAGATGGCCGAAAAACTCAAACCGCCGGTCTTCGAAGAGGGATTCGAAAAGATCACCGTGGTGAGGGTGAAGAGCGCAGGATAGGGCGTTCATGAAAGGCCAGGGCTTGTTGTAAGACTCTAATTTCTGTCAGGCGCGCATCTCGATTATTTTGAGGGTCGCGTAAGGTAAAGTGGTGTTGAGTCGGGGAGCGCCTGTGAGACTACTACATTACGTTGAAATTGAGAATTTCAAACTCTTCGGCGACAAACAACGAATCGAACTCGATCACCCAGCCGTCCTTATCGGTCCGAACAATTGTGGCAAAACAAGCGCAATCCAAGCGCTGGCGCTTTGGTCCCAGGCCGTGCGAACTTGGTATGGCATTCGAGGTGAATCGAAAGCAAAGGAGCGCCCAGGAGTCCAGCTCAATCGCCTTGAGATTGTTTCGGTTCCAGTACAGAAGACGCGATATTTTTGGTCGAATATGAAGGTAAAGAAGGGGTCCAACGAGAATGTCTACCTGGTCATCACGGTTGGCGTGGAGTTTGAGGGCAAGATAGTTCCCCTTGCATTGCGGTTTCACAATGATGGAGATGAACTTGTTTATTGCCGGGTCAAGGAAGAATCAAGCTACGGAGCTCTCGATAATGAAGACGCAAGAAAGGAGTTCTTAGAGTACGTCATAGGGATTAAGGTTGAGCTCCTCTATCCCATGTCAGGTCTTAGTACACTCGAGCCTGTCTATCAGGACAAATTTATCGGAACGCTGATGGGACAAGGGCGAACTGCAGAAGTGCTCCGCAATCTCTGCTACAAGGTCGACAAGGGGGAATGGTCCAAGATTGGAGAGTGGTCCAAGATTCAGGGATTGATGCGTCGCTTGTTCCAAGTGGAGCTTAAGAATCCAACTGAAAATGCCCAAGGCGGCATCGAGCTCTATTATTCGCCTGTCGGCTTGCCCAAGGAGTCTCTTGAATTGGCCACATCGGGTCGAGGGTTTCAGCAGATGCTCTTGATTTTTGCATACTTATATGGGCACAAAAAAAGTGTCTTATTGATCGATGAGCCAGACGCCCACTTGGAGATTTTAAGACAGAAACAAATGTATGTTCTGTTGAGGGATATTGCCGCGGAAAATGATTCTCAAGTAGTCATGGTGACCCACTCTGAAGTGATTCTTGAGGAAGCAGTCGACCGAAACCTTACGCTGATTCTTGATGGCAAAGTGGAGGATATTTCGAGCAAGGCCAGTGTGGAAAACAGCCTTAAGATATTCGGCACAGAGAATTATGTCAAAGCTCGCGATAGGGGATATGTGCTTTACGTCGAGGGAAGTACGGATGTAGACATGCTCCGGGCTTTTGCGGAACGACTGGGCCATCCTGTCATCGATGCCTGGGACGATAGGCTTAATTCATATTATGTCCAGAATAATTATCCGGAGATGTCCTTAGAGAGCGAATTGGACAGGGTGGGGATGGGCTATGGGGTAATGCCAAGAGAGCATTTTAGGAATTTACGTTCATTGCTTCCATATTTGAGGGGTTTGGCAATTTTGGACAACGATGGTCGTAGCCGCACGGATTCGACTGAAGGCGGACTCCAAATATCTTACTGGCGCCGGTATGAGGCTGAGAATTATTTCATCACACCTGAACTGCTACGAAGGTATGCCTTGAATCACTACGGAAATGAAAACCTCTTCGCTAATGTTGTCGAACTGGAAATACAAGCTGTTTTAGATGGGCTGATATTAGAAGAAGTCTTTGGTAGTGACGCGGTGGATTTTAAAATTTGGAAGGACTCTCCCGGAGACTCTGCACGGCTGGTCTGGGAGAGTAAGACGGAAAGAATCAAGCTTAGTTCTTTCGCTGAGGAATTCTTCCGAAGGCTCGGAATGAAATTGCAGAGGCCGATGCTCATGCGAAAGGGCGATTTGCACCGCTTGGTGCAGCTTGTTGACGTCAAGAGCATCTCGAATGAGGTCGTCCAGAAGCTTGATGCGCTTAGGACCTTGCTCGGAAGTCCATAATAGGTAGGATCGCCGAATTGATGCATCCTCATGTGAAATGGGAGAACTTCCCTTATGACCGCTTCCCCTGTGCCCGCTCCCTACGTCGAGCCCTGGTTGCGCGGAACCCACGCCGATGTCCCCGCTGTCTCCCGCGCCGTTCTCCACGCGCTCGATCTAGCCCTCGACGACATTGCAAAATGGACTGGAGGTCTCACCGATGCCGAAGTCCATGCCCAGCCCCTCGGGCTGCCCTCGGTAGCCTTTCATCTGCGCCACATAGCCCGATCCACCGACCGCATCCTGACCTACGCGGAAGGGAACCAGCTTACCTCGGAGCAGCTAACAGCCCTCAAAGCCGAGCAGAGCGGCGATGAGTCATTAGCCGCGCTACTAGCCGAAGTCGAGGTCTCCTTCAGCAACGCCGCCGGCCGCATCCGTGTCCTGGCGACCGCCAACTTCGACACCTTCCGCGGCGTGGGCCACAAGCAGGTACCCACAACCATCGGCGGCGCGCTCATTCACGTAGCCGACCACACCCAGCGCCACACCGGCCAAGTCGTCACCACAGCGAAGGTTCTCAAAGCGCTCCGGAGCTGAAAGCTGAAAGCTGAGAGCTGAAAGCCGCCTTACTCCCCCTGATCTTCCGTCACCACCGTCTCCAGAATGTGCCCCATCTTTTCCTGCTTGGTCTTCAGATACCCCGCGAAGCTCTCCTGCGGCGCAACCTCCGCGGAAACCCGCTCCACCACCACAATCCCCGCCGACTCCATCGCCGCCACCTTTTCAGGATTGTTGGTCATCAGCCGCACGCTCTTCACCCCCAGCAGCTTCAGCACCTCGGCCGGCAGCTCGTAACCGCGGCAATCGGCCGCATAGCCCAGTTTCACGTTGGCTTCTACCGTATCCAGCCCCTGGTCCTGCAACTCGTAGGCTTTCAGTTTCGCCATCAGCCCAATGCCGCGTCCCTCCTGCTGTTCGTAGAGCAGAATCCCCGCGCCCTCCTTGCCGATCTCGTCCAGCGCCATCTCCAGTTGCAGCCGGCAATCGCACCTGAGCGACCCAAAAACATCCCCAGTCAAGCACTGCGAGTGGATCCGCACCAGCGGCGCCGCGGAATGAATGTCGCCCATTACCAGCGCCACCAGTCCCTCCACCTCGCCCTTGTCTTTACCATTTGCCGCAGCCTCTCCACAAGCAGCTGATTCAGCCAGCCGCCCTTCGAAGCCCAGGATGCGGAATGCCCCCCACCGCGTAGGGAAATCAGCCTCGGCGATCTTCTTCACGCTCTCAAATGCCATACCTCCATTCTACGGCGATCAAGCTCCCGCCCACTCGCCACCAGGGCAATCGCATTTCAAAAAGCCTGCGTTGGGATTTGGAGAAAAGCTGCATGCGAGGCACGGAAAAGGTCGAAAGAGGCACCTCAGGCGGCTCGAAATGTGGCAGGGGCTAAACAGGCTGCGGAAAAAGGCCTGATTGGCGCGGATAGTCGTGAAAAGCATACCTCAGGGGCTGAAGCCCGTGATGATTTTATGGCACTTACGGCACGACTGAAGTCGTGCCCTGACACTTATCCCGGCCCGGATGAGTTTTTCCGCAGCCTGTAAAGCCCGGCTTCTTTTTGCGGTCGTTTTGCGGCCTGACTTAAGTCATGCCCTTTTACAAAGCTCGCTTCGATGGAGTCGTTGCAGCAGCCTGAGACGTTCGCTTGCCATGAAAACGCAAATGCGATTGCCCTGCGCTGTCCGCTATCCACTGCCCACTGTCCACTGATCACTGTTCACTGTTCACTGATCACTGAGATACAGTGATGGGGTGACCGATACGCTCATTATCATCACGCTGCTGGTCAAGCTGGGCGTGGCCGCGGCGGTGGCCAGCGCGCTGGCCCGGGCCCGCACCTTCCAGCGTCTGCTCTTTGCCGAGAATCGCACGCACGGCCAGACCGCCGCTTTGCTGGCCTTCCTTCTGGTGCCGCTCACGCTCGGCGTCTGGGTGCGCACCAAGGTCCCCAACTTCCTGGCCGCCGACATCTCGTTCGAAACCGTCATTCTCCTTGGTCTCCTCGTCGGTCCCGGATGGGCCATGCTGGGCGGCGTCGTGCTTTCCGTTCCCGCTGTCCTCCACCATGAATACCTGGCTCTGCCCTTCAACGCCGCGCTCGGCCTAGCTGCCGGCCTGCTCAGCCGCTTTGTCGAGATGGACGAGATCTGGTCCTTTACGCCCTTCATCGACCTGAGCCTCTGGCGCTGGGTGCGCCGCAATCTCCGCCAGCCCCGCTTCGACCGCCAGATCGTGATGCTGTTTCTCATCGTTGTTCTGGAGATCTTCCGCGAATGGCTGGCGCGCCTCTATCCGCATCGCCTGTTTGCTCTCGACACCAACATCTCCGGTCTCCAGGTCCTCGTGTGGCTGTGCGCGCCCATGGTGGTCGGCATCATGCTCAAGGTGTGGAACGCCCTGCGCATCGAGCTCAAGCTTGAAGAGCAGAAGCGCCTGCTGCTCGAAGCGCGCCTCGACGCCCTGCAGCGCCAGATCAATCCTCACTTCCTCTTCAATACCCTCAACTCCATCGCCTCGCTGGTGCGCAGCCAGCCCGAGCTGGCCCGCGAAATGACCGTCAAGCTGGCCAACATCCTTCGCGCCCTGCTCAAGGACCACGACACCTACGTCCCTCTTCGCGAGGAGCTCAGCTTCACCGACGACTATCTCGACATTGAAGTAGTCCGCTTCGGCACCGACAAGCTCAAAGTGGAAAAGGAAATCGATCCCCGCACCCTCGAGGTCATGGTCCCCAGCATCCTGCTCCAGCCGCTTATCGAGAACAGCATCAAGCACGGCCTCGAGCCCCGCATCAACGGCGGCACCGTCACCCTGCGCAGCCGCCTTGAAGGCGACCGTGTCTTTATCGAGGTGGCCGACGACGGTGTCGGCATGGGCAACCGTCCCGCTTCGGCTCTCCGCCGCGAAGGCGCCGGCATCGGCATGAAAAACGTTCAGGAGCGCCTCGAAGTCCTCTACGGCGCCCAGGCCCGCTTCAAAATCGTCAGTAACCCCGGACGCGGCACCCTGATCTCCATCGAGATTCCGTCGGTCATGCCGGGCGCCCTTTAACCGGGCCGTTCGCGGTATGCTCAAGAGATGGTGCGTTTCACGGTGCTGGCCTCGGGTTCCAAAGGAAACAGCACCGTTGTCTCCGGCGGACGCACCCGCATCCTGGTCGATTGCGGCCTCAGTTGCCGCGAGCTGTTCCGCCGCATGAAGCTGGTAGACGAAGAGCCCGAAACCCTGGACGCCATCGTCATTACCCACGAACACATGGACCACATCAACGGTCTCTCCGTCACCGCCCGCAAGCTGGGTATCCCGGTCTACTTTACGGAGGGCACCCATCGCGCCTGGATGCGCTGGCTCACCCCGCGCCGCCAGATGACCTATGCCCAGTGGCTAGAGCAGTGCCGCAAACAGGCCGCCGAGCGCCAGGCAGAAGCCGAAGCGGCTGAAACGGAAGGCGACCCCTACGACCCCGAAGCCGAACCCGTAGCCGAACTCGACACCGAAGTGCAGCCCTTGGCCGCAACGCCCGAACCAGCCGTCGAACCCCCTTCAAATCGCCCTCCCTCCCGCAAGGAGGACCCCACCTGGCTTCCGCAAGTCGAGTATTTTCAAGCCGGCCAGCCCTTCGAAATCGGCGACATTGCCGTCAGCCCCTTCACCATTCCTCACGACGCCGCCGACCCGGTAGGCTTCGTCTTCCGTGCCGAAGGGGTGCGGATGGCCTTTGCCACCGACCTTGGCTACATTCCGCCCAACGTCAAGGACCAGCTCCAGGGCGTCGACCTGCTGCTGCTCGAATCCAACCACGATCTGGAGATGCTGCGCGACGGCCCTTACCCCTGGGCAGTGAAACAAAGGGTACTCTCGCGCGTAGGTCACCTCTCCAACGAGGCCGCCGCCGGCTTCCTTGAGAACAGCTACGACGGCCAGGCTGCTTACATCATCCTCGCGCATCTCTCTGAAAGCAATAATCTTCCCGAACTAGCGAGGGTTACGGCCGAGCGCGCTCTCTTGGGCCGCGCCAGCCTGCTGGCCAACCGCCTGTTGCTGGCTGCGCAACGTGAGCCACTTTCCGGTATCAATTTCTAACACCATTGGGTTACAATAGTAAGACACGGGCAATTATTGGTTGCATGCGGGATTGGCAAGACAAGCGCCATGAACGGATTGCCATGGCAGGGCAGAGGTGATCGGAGCTCCACTGAATCATTCAGGACCGGTGGAGCATTCTGGAACATAGAGGCCTCCGTTGCTGCGTGAGACGCAATCCGACATCGCGGTCGAACAAATCCTTTTTCTTTTTGGTGAGTTTTAATGTCTATGACAAGAACAAGATGCACTGACCTCGTCGTAGGCGCCATACTAGCAAGCTGGCGGTACGACATCTCGGGAATTTCCCCGGAGATGCGCAGAGACTACGAGCAGCATTTTGTCGAATGCGCCCGTTGCAGTGCGCGTCAAAAATTCCACAGAAGTCTCGATGTGACCCTGGCGGCTCTTACCTCCGTTTCGGCGCTTTTCTTCCTCTTTGCCCTCGCGGTCCTCAAGCACATCAAGCCTCTTGAGCACATGGCCTTCAAAACCTTCGGGCTCGATATCGAGGACACCTACCACATGCTCTTCTCGGCCGGAATCGCGGGCCTCTGTTTCTCGGTAATCGCTCTGGCGCTGGTGCTTACAGCCACTCCCGTCCCGGCCTATCTGGGCGGCATCGCTTCGGAGCGCGCCAAGCTGATTGAACAGCGTCTCCCAGCCGCCATCCGCTCCCTCCGGCTGCGCTAAAAGCTGGCCCAAAACGAGAAAGGCGAAGCCGCAATGGCTTCGCCTTTTTCATTTCTATTGCCCAGGCTACTCCACAATCGGCACCCGCAAATCCCCGCCTGTCATCTCCTTCGGCAGTCCCAGCTTCAGCACACCCAGCAGCGTTGGCGCAATATCCCGCAGCGACCCATCGCTCCGTAGCCGAAAATGCGGAGCCTCTTCAGCCACATAAATCAACGGCACCGGATTGGTGGTGTGGGCGGTGTGCGGGGCGCCGGTGACCGGGTCCACCATCATCTCCGCGTTGCCATGATCGGCGGTAATCAGCCAGCTCCCGTTCCTCTCCTTGATCGCCTTGTAGATGCGTCCCAGTTGCGCGTCCACGGCCTCGCACGCCCTGATGGTCGGCTCCAGCTTGCCGGAGTGGCCCACCATGTCCGCATTGGCAAAGTTCACCACGATCAGATCGAACGCGGTATCGTTAACCGCCTTGACCACGGTATCGCCGATGGCCTCGGCCTTCATCTCCGGCGCCAGGTCGTACGTGGCCACCTTCAGCGACGGAATCAGGATGCGTTCCTCTCCGGGGAAGGGAATCTCGATACCGCCGTTGAAGAAGTAAGTCACGTGCGCAAACTTCTCCGTCTCCGCCACGCGCAGGTTGCGCAGTTGGTGCTGGGCCAGCACGTTGGCAAGAATGTTATCCAGCGACTCCGGAGGCATGATCAGCGGCAGGTCGTAGAGCTTGTCGTATTGCGTCATGCAAAGGTAGTAAAGATTCTTGGGAATCTCGGAGCGCGGTATGGCCTGATCCAGCCCTTCCCAGCCATCCAGATCGCGGCCGCCCTTCTTGTTCAGGCCGCTTTCGCGCGTCAGCACGCGGGTAATCTCGCGGGCGCGATCGGAACGGAAGTTGAAGTTGATGCACACATCTTCGTCGCGAATCTGCGCCACCGGCTTGCCCGCCCCATCCACGACCACGAAGGGAATAATGAACTCGTCGGTGACGCCGTTGTTGTAACACTCCTTCATGCGCGCCACCGCATTGGGATAGGCCCCGCCTTCGGCCTTGCCTGTGACCATGGCGTCGAAGGCCTTGCGCTCGCGCTCCCAGCGCTTGTCGCGGTCCATGGCATAGTAGCGGCCGTTCACGCTGGCCACCTTGCCTACGCCGTACTCGCGCATCTTCTGCTCCAGTTGCGCAATGTATTCCGCGCCGGAGCAGGGCGGCGTGTCGCGCCCGTCCATGAAGCAATGCACAAACACGCGATGCAGGCCATACTCGCGCGCCGTGCGCAGCAGCGCGTAAAGGTGCTGCAGTTGCGAGTGCACGCCGCCGTCCGACACCAGGCCGAACAGGTGCAATTGCCGTCCACCATCGAGCGCCCGCTGCATCGCCTTCAGGATTGCGGGATTCTTCTGGAATTCCCCGGAAGCGATCTGCATGTCGATGCGCGTAATGTCCATCTGCACAACGCGCCCCGCGCCGAGGTTCATATGACCCACTTCGCTATTGCCCATCTGCCCGTCCGGCAGGCCTACAAAGTGGTCCGAGGCCTGGATCAGCGTGTTCGGAAACTCCTTCAGCAGCTTGTCGTAGGTAGGCTTGCGAGCCAGCGCAATGGCGTTGTTGGCGGTCTCGGCGCGATAACCCCATCCGTCGAGNNGTGTGGGGGTTGATCACACACGCCAACCTACCCACAAAACTGTCATCCTGAAAAATGACAGTTATTTTCGTGCGGAAAGAGACTCCCCGAATGCGTAAGGGAGAAGACCGAAGCCTTCTCCCTTCACATCAATCAAACGCTGAACATGCACTCAGTCGTTGTAGTTCAAGCTTTCCAGCCCCAGGTAAACCGCGCCCGAACCCAACTCCTCTTCGATGCGCAGCAACTGGTTGTACTTCGCAATCCGGTCCGTGCGGCTCACCGATCCGGTCTTGATCTGGCCCACGCCCGTAGCCACGGCCAGGTCGGCAATGAACGTGTCCTCGGTCTCGCCGGAGCGATGCGAGATCACCGACGTATAGCCGTAACGGCGGCCCAATTCGATGGCTTCCAGCGTTTCGGTGATGGTGCCGATCTGGTTGAGCTTGATGAGGA
>PLOG01000128.1 GCA_003142935.1 Acidobacteriaceae bacterium | reverse complement strand
GCCTTCTCGATTTCGTCGAGCAGAACCACCGAATAAGGCGAACGCTTGACGCGTTCCGTCAACTGGCCGCCCTCCTCGTAGCCCACATAACCCGGAGGCGAACCGATCAGCTTCGACACCGAATGCTTCTCCATGAACTCCGACATGTCGAAGCGGATCAGCGCCTTGTCCGACCCGAACAGGAATTGCGCCAGCGTCCGCGCCATCTCTGTTTTGCCAACGCCCGTCGGACCGAGGAACAGGAAGCTTCCGATCGGCCGGCTCGGGCTCTTCAACCCGGCACGCGACCTGCGGATTGCGCGCGCCAGCGCCGAGATCGCCTTCTCCTGCGAAATCACGCGCTTGTGCAGCTCTTCTTCCACCCGCAGCAGCTTCTGCGTCTCTTCTTCCTTGATGCTGTTCACCGGAACGCCAGTCCACCGGCTCACCACATCTTCAATGTCCTCGCGGCCCACAATGCCTGCCGCCGAATCGTCGAGGTGATACTTGTCGCGCAATGCGCGCAGGTTCTCGCGCTCCTTGCGTTCCTCGTCGGAGTAGAACCGCGCCTTCTCGAACTCGTGATTGGCAATCGCCGAATCCATGCGGTGCACAATGAACTTGATCCGCTTCTGAACCTCGGTGATTTCCTCAGGCAATGAGGTCTGGCGCAACTTTACGCGGGCGCCCGCCTCATCGATCAAGTCGATCGCCTTGTCCGGCAGGAACCGATCCGGAATGTACCGATTCGAATGCGACACCGCAAACTCCACGGCAGCATCGGTATAGCTGACCGCGTGAAATTTCTCGTAGCGGTCCTTGATGCCGTGGATAATCTTGATCGCGTCGGCTTCGTTTGGCGGTGGAACCTTCACCGCCTGGAAGCGCCGCTCCAGCGAGCGATCTTTCTCGATCGACTTGCGGTACTCGCCCGGTGTCGTTGCGCCGATGCATTGAATCTCTCCGCGCGACAGCGCCGGCTTCAGAATGTTGGCCGCGTCCAGCGACCCCTCCGCCGAACCCGCGCCCACCAGCGTATGCAGCTCATCGATGAAGACGATGGAGTTCTGGTTCTCCATTAGCTCTTTCATGATGGTCTTGAGCCGCTCTTCAAACTGCCCGCGATATTTCGTGCCCGCCACAATCAGCGAAAGATCCAGGCCAAGCACGCGCTTGTCTGCCAGGAATGAAGGCACTTCGCCGTCGGCAATCCTCTGCGCCAGCCCTTCCACAATTGCCGTCTTGCCCACGCCGGGCTCACCAATGAGGACGGGATTATTCTTCGTGCGCCGGCAAAGAATCTGCACCACGCGCTCCAGTTCGCTATCGCGGCCCACCAATGGATCGAGCTGTCCATCCATCGCTGCTTGCGTCAAGTCGCGGCTAAACTCGGCCAGCAAACTCGACTCGCGCTGACGCTGCTGCGGCGGAGCCTTTTCCTGCGTCACGCGCGCCAGCTCTTCGCGAATCTGCGCCAGCTTCAAGCCGCGCTCCTGCAAAATTTCAGAAGCAAAGCACTTCTCTTCACGCAGCAGGCCCAAGAGTAAATGTTCAGTCCCAATGTGCTTGTGGCCCAGCCGTTCGGCTTCTTCCGCCGCATAGGCCAGCACCCGCTTGCACTCGTTTGAAAGCGGCAGATCTACCGACGTCGAGACCTTCTCGCGAATGGTAGTGTGTGCCTCGATCTGCTTGCGGATCGATTCAACCGAGGCGTGGGAGCGCAGAAAACGGTTGGTTAACGCCTTGTCCTCGCGCAGCAGCCCGAGCAGCAGGTGCTCGGTCTCGATATAGGGCGAGCCGAATTGGCTGGCCTCATACCGCGCGAAGAAGATCACGCGCCGTGCCTTCTCCGTATAGCGTTCGAACATTTGTGTACTCCCCCCCTTATCGGGGTTTACCCCAGGCTCTCGGCTGGAGTAGCCGTCCGGTTAATTTTCCGGCCTCGGCTCAACCTGCGCGCGCCCTTTCTCTAACATCGCCGCCGGAGACGCCATGGAAAACGCCAGCCATGCCTCCGAGCGACTAATTTTGGATGGTCCCGAACGACCTTTGCCCGACGAGCCCTCGGCGCTCTTGCTGCCTGAAGACTCCCATCCATCCCTCTTCACCCTGGAAGAGCCCAGAATTGTTCTTTTCCAGGTTGCTTACTATTAAGACTCAAAAACCACCCTGCTGGGTGCTTTTCCTTCAAACGATTTCGGGGAATAGGTCTGTTTCCTGTTTTATTGCCTGGCTTCTAATGGAGCCAATCTGCCGCTCTCTAGTCGCAATGCTCGCGTACATCGGGCGGCAAGGTCAAGGTTATGCGTCACCAGGATTGAGGTGAGACCGTGGCTCATGTGCAGCCGTTCAATCAGATCGAACACCATGCCGGCCGTCGTTTCGTCCAGGTCGCCCGTGGGTTCGTCGGCCAGCAACAGCCGGGGGTTGTTCACCAGCGCCCGAGCCAGCGCCACTCGCTGTTGCTCGCCGCCCGATAGTTCGCCGGGGCGATGGGCTCCACGTTCTTCCAAACCCACCTCCCTCAGCCAGTTAGCCGCCACTGCCAGCGCCTCGCGTTTCCACCCCAGCGACGAAGAGGGCGCCCTCTGGGCATCGCCGGGGGCCCCGGCTTTTACCTTTCCGCGTGCCAGCAGCGGCATGGCCACGTTTTCCAGCGCCGTAAACTCCGGTAGCAGGTAATGGAACTGCCAAACGTAACCGATCTCCCGGTTGCGAAAGGCCGCTGCCTGCCGTGGAGAAAGACTGGCCACATTGGTTGAGGCGCAGTATACAGTCCCCGCGGACGGAGCATCAAGCGCGCCCAGAATGTGCAAAAGCGTGCTTTTTCCCGCGCCCGACTGGCCGACAATAGCGACCATTTCGCCGGGATCGATCCGCAGATTGAGGTTGTCAAAAAGATCGAGGGAACCGCGAGCCGTCTGGTAGGTCTTGCGCAGACCCTCGACCTGGATGATCGGGTCCTGTTTGGAATCGCTCGCTTGGCGCGAACTCCCATTTTCAACCCGCAACACCGGCTCCCCTGTGGTGGGGAAAGCTGCGACGGCAGACGGTGAGGTGGGTTGCATCATCCGTTATCCACAATTTTACATTGCAAGGGCCCACATCCTCGCAAATGCAAGTTGAAGAGCCGGATTCCGAAGTACCTCAAAGAACATTACGAACTGGGGATGCCAGGAATTGCGGCGGGGCGAGGCGCTATAGGCTAGGAGCAGCTGTCAGTATTCGATCTTGTTCGCCGAATCCATCCACATCTGAAAGCTGGCCCAAGCTTCACCCCCAAGCAACTGCGTTGAGGGAATAGAGCGCGCGTTGTGCTCCTTCCGTAGCTCCTCATAGAGGAATGCATCGTCGAAGCCGGCGCGAGCCGCATCCGCTGCGCTGGCGCCGTAGTAGATGCCGTTAAGCCGCGCCCAGTACGCCGCCGCCAGGCACATCGGGCAAGGCTCGCAACTGGTGTAGAGTTCGCAACCGGCCAGCGTAAATGTACCCAGTGCCCGGGCCGCCGCGCGAATTGCATTCACTTCCCCATGTGCTGTCGGGTCATGCGATACCGTCACGGTGTTCACGCCCTCGCCCACGATCTTGTCGTCGCGCACAATCACGGCTGCAAACGGCCCGCCTCTGCCCGTGACCACATTCTCCGTGGCCAGGCTGATTGCGCGACGCAAGAACTCCGGATTGGCTTTTCCCGGCATGAGATTCTGCTCCGGCCCTGGCTGGAATCGCAAAGACAAACCCAGTATGGCACAGCCCTCTAGAGTTCGAGCCGGTTCAAGCGAACGGGCAGTTGGGCCGTAGAATTTCCTTATGACCGTCGGCGCCCTCACTCTGAAAACCCTGAATGCTCGGATTGTCGCCTGCGATCGTTGCCCTCGCCTCAGGGAATACTGCGCCGAAGTCGCCCGCGTCCGCCGCCGCGCCTACGCGGATTGGGAGTACTGGGGAAAGCCCGTACCCTCCTTCGGCGACGAGCAGGCGCAAGTACTTGCATTGGGGTTGGCGCCCGGAGCTCACGGCTCCAACCGCACCGGCCGCCCCTTCACCGGCGATGGCTCGGGCGACTTTCTCTTTCCCGTGCTCCACGAGGCTGGCTTTGCCTCGCAACCCTTCGCCACTTCCCGCAACGACGGGATGAAGCTCACCGATTTATGGATCAGCGCCGTAGTTCGTTGCGCGCCGCCGGCCAACAAGCCCACGCCGGAGGAGCAGCGCAACTGCGCTCCCTGGCTCGACCAAGAGTTCAGCTTGCTTAAGAATCTGCGCGTGGTGGTGTGCCTGGGCCGTATCGCATTCGATGGACTGCTGGCTCATGCCGAGCGAACCGGGAAGTTGCCGGCGCGCGCCCGGCTCGGCTTCGCGCATGGCGCCGAATACGCCCTTCCCGGCGGCCTCACCGTCATCGCCAGTTATCACCCCTCGCTGCAAAACACCAACACCGGCAAGCTCACGCGGCCCATGTTTCTAACTGTGTTCCAGCGGGCGCGCGAGCTGGCCGGCCTGCAATAGCAAGGAATCGCCGCCAATCGGCAAATTCATGAAGGGAGTCGAGATGGACAATCTGGCGAAGGAGTTATTGAAGGACATCGCGCTGGAGGAGATCGCTCCCAAAGTTCAAAAGCGTGCCCCGGTCGATCATTGGCCGCCTGCCATTCTCCTTGAGCGCGCGGCCTATCTAAAAAAGATGGCCAGATTTGGAGACGGCTCGGCCAGCGAAACACTACGCGAGTATCCGCGGCACATTGCAATACTCTCATTTCGCAGCCGCGACAGCGAGGCCGTAATGTATCAGGATTTTGCGGTCTTGTTTTTCGTACTCGCCGGCTTTGCAACACTGGTGACCGGCGGCACTCTGACCCGCGCGCGAATCGTTGAGCCGGGCGTATCGCGCGGGGACTCCATCGAGGCCGGTAATCGCCAAGAGCTTAAGGCTGGTGAGATAGCTCACGTGCCAGCTGGTCTTCCCCATCAGATTTTGGTAGCGGGAGAAAAGACGGTTACCTGTTTCGTGATGAAGATCCAGGAGGTGGGGTAGTGACTGGAATCGTTAAGAAACTGGAGCGGGAGACCGGGATCGAACCGGCGACATTCAGCTTGGGAAAGTGTATATAACGTTTTTTATCAATCGCTTACAGAAACAACAAAGCACCAAAATAGACGCAAGTGGACTCAAAGGAATTCTTACAGCGGGGGCAAAAAAGGGGTTTCACCCAATGAATATGCGGGCTTCAGCCTGTTCCTTCGTCACCCCGTTTTCAACCCCATTGGAACACAGAGAGGCCGTGAGGACTTCTGGGGCACCCTTGTGAGTGGACTTAAAGTATCGTGGCTGATTGTCCGCCGGCCACGGATTCGCGCCCCTGCTTGCGAGCTCTGATGAAAAGATTAGGCAGGCATTTTGAGCTTCCTTGGGGAACAGCTCGTACCGCAGTCCTAATCCGCTGAGAAAACTTCTTGATGCGGCGCTGGCGAGTGATTGCGAATTCGAGACCAGACCCACCCAGCCGCCACCAAAGCTGAATATCGTAAGCCAGATGATGGCTCTGCTGCGTGACTCCAAAGCGCCGTTCTGGTCCCATCTGTAACAACGGAGGCCTTCGTCGGGAGTGGCTTCCTGTCTCTCCAATAGATCGAGAGTCCGTCAGCGATTCGTTCCAGCCGCTTGGAGAACAGCATAAAGTTGACATCCTGGCAGTTGCGAATCACGCGCCATGCATCACAGCGCCATCGGTCAGGGTCGGCATGGAAATAGTCGCTGTGGGAGTACACGAAGCAAAGGGATTCCACGTCGCGTGTGCCCAGGATATCTTGGTGTCAATCAAGCCGCATCCTCTCGTCTCTTGCGCCCGTCGAGAGTCAATCCTGATGCGCGTGGCGTGATCGTCACCGTGACCGACCCAGTGAATCCCCACACGTCGAACATCTCTTCCTCAAGAGCTGCAAGCAGTACGGTCAGCTTCCGATCAGCCTCAATGTTGGTGAGCGCCGTCCTGATCTTCATTCGAACCACGAAATGTTGTTTCTCCTCGCGGGTCAACGGGACGAATCGTTCATCCTGAATGTGTTCTCGTTGAGCTGGTGGGATCACCAAGACATTCGAAACAATCCGGTTGGCTTCGTCCGCGTCAATCTCATCTTGCCGGTGGCCGTCAACGCCGATTGCTGATTCAATAGCCGCGATTGCTGGACGGTACTTGCGCTGAGACAGGTCTATACCCTTCGTGTGAGCCGCCTGGATCACGGCGTCTGGCAGGCTTGCGGCACGCTCGTAGTCGGCGATGATGTTTCTGACGGTTCGTTCGTCGCAGCCCATAGCTACGGCAATTGAATCTGCCGCGGCCATCCAGCCGCGGCTGGCCATGAAAAGCGCACGATACGCGCACAGCGCTTTGCCAAGGTTGAATCGAGTGAGACGAAACTGTTCGATGGCTCGCACGACAGCAAGGCGCGCCTCTGCAATGGCCTCATTGCCCAACGGTCCGGCTTCGATGTGCTTGGCTTCAATCCCCTTGAGCGTCTCGGTCAAATTGGAAAATCT
>PLOG01000212.1 GCA_003142935.1 Acidobacteriaceae bacterium | reverse complement strand
AAGTAGCGAAAACAGTGAGCAGTGGACAGTGGACAGTGAACAGTGGCCGCTGACAGCTGGAAGGGAATTGAGAAATGCGGGAAATTGTCACATTGCAGTGCACTGAGTGCAAGGAACGGAATTACTCGACGACGAAGAACAAGAAGACGACCACCGGCCGTCTCGAGTTCAAGAAGTTCTGTAACCGCTGCCGCAAGCACCAGCCGCACAAGGAAACGAAGTAAGGCAGTGGTCAGTGAACAGTGCACAGTGGTCAGTAAGAGCGTTGGCTGGAAAATCAAGCTCACACTCGCAAAAAAGAAACTGCCCACTGTCCGCTGCTCACTGTTCACTGCCTTTAGGGGCGTAAGCTCAACGGTTAAACTGTCGGTCTCCAAAACCGAACTTGGGGGTTCGAATCCCTCCGCCCCTGCCAGAGTTGGAAGACAGCGGATAGCTCTCAGCCTTTAGCTTTTTGATCGAGCAGGTGGACTTTTGAGGCTCACCGGGATGAAGCTGAAAGCTGAAGGCTAAAAGCTGAAAGCTGTTTTAACGGGATGCGCCCGGCGGAACACGCGGCGCGAAGGAATGGAAGCATGGCATCGAAGGCAGCAATGGCAAACCCCGACGACCGGCCGAACAAGCGGCGGGAGTCAGGCGCATTGTCGGAGTTCGGCGGCAACGTGGTGGGCACCTGGACGAACTTCACGCGTTTTCTGTCCGATGTGCGCGCGGAGATGCGCAAAGTTGTAGTCCCCTCGCAGAAGGAAGTGAAGGTGACCACAACCGTAGTGATTGTCACGGTGTTCATCTTCGGCATGTTTTTCTTTGTAGTGGACTGGATATTCAACATCGGCATTCACCAGTTGCTGTCCAAACTGGGTGGATTGCAGTAGCCAATGCCGTCCGGAAACGAGACAAGAATGGCAGAAGAATTGGAACAACCCGCCGAGCCGCAAGAACCCGTTGCGGAGCCGCCCCAGCCGGCGCCGAACGAGCGCTTCCGGTGGTACATCCTTCACGCGTACTCGGGCTTTGAGCGCAAGGTGAAGGAGTCCATTGAGAGCCGCGTTCAGGCCTTTGGGCTCACGGATCGGGTGGGCAGGGTGATGATTCCCACCGAACCGGTGACGGAGATGGTGAACGGCAAAAAGCGCACCGTGGAGCGCGTCTTCCTGCCCGGATATGTGCTGGTCGAGATGGAACTCGACAACCATCTTTGGCACGTCTTGAAGGACACGCCGAAGGTGACCGGTTTCCTGGGCACGGGCGACAAGCCGGTAGCGCTGAGCGAAGCAGAGGTCAGCTCGATCATCTTCCGCAGCGAGACGGCAAAAGACAAGCCGCGGCTCAAGATCAAGTTTGAAAAGAACGAGCAGGTCCGGATTACGGACGGGCCGTTCGCCAACTTCAACGGCGTGGTGGACGAGATCAACGAAGATCGCGAAACGCTCAAGGTCATGGTGACCATCTTCGGGCGCTCCACGCCGGTCGAACTGGAGTTTGGCAAGGTTGAAAAGATTGAATAACAGCTTCTAGCTTCTAGCCTCTAGCTTCTAGCTGGCGATTCTTTCTAGCGGACGCCAGTTAGGGGCAAAGCAGTTGGCTGTGACTTCAAAATTTGTAGTAAGAACAAAAGAGCCAGTAGCTAGCGGCTAGAAGCTGGAAGCTGGTTGAAGAAGGAACACACATGGCACCTCCGAAGAAAATTACCGGTTACGTGAAGTTGCAGATTGTTGCAGCCAAGGCCACTCCGGCGCCCCCGGTCGGACCCGCGCTAGGTCAGGCGCAGGTCAACATCATGGAGTTCTGCAAGCAGTTCAACGCGCGCACGCAGAACAAGGAGATGGAAGGGCTGGTTATTCCGGTCGTCATCACCGTTTACGCCGACCGCAGCTTCAGCTTTGTCACCAAGACGCCCCCGGCCGCGGTACTGCTGAAGAAGGCAGCCGGCATCGCCAAGGGCTCCGGCACGCCGAACAAGGAAAAGATCGGCAAGGTGACCGAAAGCCAAGTCCGCGAGATCGCGACGCAGAAGATGCCGGATTTGAACGCAGCCTCGGTAGAGACGGCGATCAAGAGCATCAAGGGCACGGCGCGGTCGATGGGAATTGAAGTCGTCGCGTAGGCTTTTCAGATTCAGGCTGCAGCAAGAAGGCCCTCCCCGCGGGGAGGGCNNTTGCGTGTGCGCAATAGCAATCATGTTATGATTCCTTATCATGGCCACCGCTTTGCGCATCCCGCTGCATGAATATCTCGGCAAGAGCTACAGGCCAGATCGCGAGTATGTCGATGGGGAGATCAGGGAGCGCAACGTGGGCAAATACGAGCACGCGCGGGTTCAGGCATTGCTGGCTCGCTGGTTTGGAAACCATGAGGGGGAGTGGGGAGTTCAGGTGGTTACCGAACAGCGCGTAAAGGTGTCGCCGACACGGGTGCGGATTCCCGATGTAGCGCTGCTTACGCTCGGCGCCCAACCTGACGTGATTGTCGATGCGCCACTGCTGGCGATTGAGATTCTGTCTCCCGACGATAGTTACTCCGACACGCAGGAGCGAGCGCAGGACTACCGCCTGATGGGAGTGGAGACAGTTTGGATCGTCGATCCAAAGACGCGCACCGGCCGCATGTGTTCTGGAAATGAATGGGTTGAATGCGCGCGTTTAGAGGCCAAGGGAACGCCCTTATATGTCAATCTTCCCGACATCTTCAGCCAGTTGACCGCAGGCTGAGGGCTGTGCGTCCAGAGGAACACATCGGTTCAGAATCGATACCTGCCGCTCTCTAATAATTTCTACTGTTGATTCAAAATCCAGACCTCTAAGCAGCCCGTTTGAACGGCGTGATCTTTGGCCGCTTCTCTTGGGAGGCTTGCCAGAGATCGAAGTCGGACTGCAATTCGTACCAGATTTCGGCGTGGGTTCCGAACGCGGCAGAAAGACGCAGGGACATGTCGGCCGAGATTCCGGCGTTGCCATTGAGGATGCGAGACAGCGTTGCACGAGAGACCTTCAGGTGCTTTGCGGCGGCCGTTACATCGATGTCGCCCAGAAATTCCCGCAGCACTTTGCCGGGATGTGGCGGATTGTGCATACGCATATCGCTTCTCCTCGTGAGCACGTCCGATTTTGATTTGGGGTTTCCCAGGTCCCAAAAGCGGGACCTGGGGCACCCAACTCGTAATAGTAATCCTGAGAGCCGACGAGAATTGCGTTCTTACTCTCAGAACCAGCGGCCGAGGGTTAGGAAGACTTTGCGGTGGCCGGCGTCGCCTATGGAGACGCCGAAGGTCACGAGGCCGATGGGGGTGTTGCCGATCAGGCCGGCGGTGCCGTCCTGACGGAGGAAGGCGCGCTGCTCCGGCGACCAGACTTCACCGGCTTCATAGCCGATCAACCCGTAGAGACCCTGGCCGAGGCCGGTGGGGAGCGCGGCGATGCGGCGCATGTAGCCGCTGCGCGCGAGATAAATGTCCGTGCCGCGGTATTCATCGAAAGACGATGCGGAGAGGCGCATCGGACCGCCCAGCGTGAAGCGGAATGGCTGAGCGACGTTGGCGCGGAGGTAGGAGTTGACCTCGGCGCTCATGCCGAGAATGTTGTTCTGCGTTAAAGAGAAAGTGCGGCTGAAGGAGAGCTGGGCCATGGGCGCGTTGCTGCTGCCGACTGCGTGGTAAAAGGCTCCGGCGGATGCGGCCAGGCGGTAGCCGCTGGGAGAGATGGTGCCCGAGGAAGCCTTGTCGATGTTGATGTGCAGCAGGCCGGTCTGCGCGGTTCCGGTGAGATAGGGGCCCCCGCCCGAGCCAGTCCGGAGAGCCCAGCGCGTGTCGAGGGCGCGCCATTCGGCGGAAACCTGCATGGTATTGCCGAAGGTGCGGCCGGCTTCAAGCCCGGCCACCAGGTTCTGCTGAAATCGTTCGGCGATGCGCTTCTGGTTGTTCCAGATATACACGGGCTCGCGCAGGACGCCGGCGCGCGGCTCGATGAAGTAGCCGCCAGGGGTCAGAAGGCGGTAGTACTCGGCGGAGAGGTTTGTCCTGTAGCCGAGCTCGGCAGTACCGCGAAACTCGGAGCCGAAGCCGCCCAGGTTCTGATCGACCACGCGCAGGTTCATCTCCATGCGCGTGATGTTGGAAGTGGCCGCAGCCATCTCCGGACCAATGATGAGATAGGGCGGCCCGCTGGGATCCTTGCTGAGACGAACCAGGATGCCGGTGTCGTTGGCCGCGGCTCCAGGGGTTCGCAGCGCCGTGGAGCCGGCGGGAGAAGCAGCGGCAAAGGTCTCGTAGGTCGCGCTGTATCCGCCGTTCGATTCGATGGGCTTCAGAGCGTCGAGGGTGGAAGCGGGCCTGATGGGCTGGCCCTCGAGCGGTTTCATGTCGGCGAGCACGCTACTATTGGCGCTGGGCGAGCCGCCTTCCACGCGCACTTGGCGAAGAGCGCCGGGCTGGGGAAGGATTCGGCTCTGGCGCGCGGCCAGATAGGCGCTCCAATCTTTGTCGTTGAGAGCATAGCGCAGCAGAGCGGCGCTGTTCTGCTCGGCGGCCAGGTAGCCGGCGCGGATGAGCTGGCCGCCCTTGTTGTAGTCTGCGCCGGAGAAGTTGTCGAGCGGCACGGAGACGACCAGATCGGCTATTGAACGGGCCTGCGTTACGTTGCGTTCGATGCCGGCGGAGAAAGCGCGGTTGAGCACGCCGACGATCGAGCTTGTGTCTGCGGGAGAAAGAACGTCGCTCTTCAAGTGAATGGCGATCACGATGTCCGCGTGAAGGCCGTGGCGGACGACGTCGCTGGGCAGGTTGTCCAGAATGCCGCCGTCGACAAAGTAGTGGCCATTGTCTCCCTTGACAGGCGGAAAGACGCCGGGAATGGAGATGGAGGCGCGCACGGCCTGGGCCAATGGACCGTGGTCGAAGGTGACCGGTTGAAGAGAATTGAGATCGGTAGCCACGCACCGGAACGGAATCGGCATCCGGTCGAAATCCAGGCTCCCGGAGTTGTAGGCGGACATGTTGGTGACCAGAAACTCGTTAACGCCGCGATCGGTAAGCAGGGCATTGCGCAACTGCGGGCCGTGCCCGAGGCCGACGGTAATGCTCTGGGGAATTTCACGGCGATCCTGACGCCGGCGGAAGCTGGCGTCGGCATAAGGAGATTGCAGGGTGAAAACGCCGGTGAAGGCATCGCTGACGGCGATGGCGCGCAACTGGGCGGGCGTAAGGCCGGAAGCATAGAGCGAGCCGACGAGCGCGCCCATGCTGGTGCCGGCGACGCGGTCGACGGGAATGTGGTGCTCCTCCATCCACTGGAGCACGCCGATGTGCGCAAGGCCCAGCGCGCCTCCGCCCTCCAGAGCCACTCCGATGACGGGACGGCCTTGAGCAGCGGGCAAAGCCGCTCGATTGGCGGGGCTGGCGGCTTGCTGGCCTTTCACGGCGATGGCAAGCAGGATGGCGGCGAGGAGGGTTGCAGCAGGTTTCCAGCGCATGGGGGCGCCTCCCGGTAAATCACTTGTTATCAAGCTATCGCGTTCGTAAGGAATTTTCTGTGACGGGTGGGGCGGATCTGGCCGGCTTTGGGGCCAGAAACGAGAAGGCCCTCTCTGGGACCAGAGAAGGCCTTTCCGTTTCTGCCTGTTTCAGGCGCGTTGGAGGTGTGAGCTGGAAGCGCCTTACTTTGGCGGGGCCGGAGTGAACCCCTCGCGTTTGCGGCCGGGCTCTGGCTTGGGCTTTGGTTTGGGCGCCTTCTTGACTTCTTTTCTGCCTTTATCTTTGCTTCCCATGGCTAGAAGTGTGACACAAAAAAGCTCATGGGAAAAGGCCGCAACGGCCAAATTCTATTGACGTTTCCGGTTCCGGGTTGCATTCCCGCGGCCGTTTCGCTATCATTCATATAGGTGTCCAAGGGAAATCCCTGGACAGTCATAAGCACCACGGTTTCTGGGTCCTGGCCGGACGGGCAAGGTTTTGGAAGAGTGCTCGGTCTGGCCCATACGGACTCCCGCACTTGGCGGGCTGGCAGAGGCGGTGGGAGACGAGGGATGGATGAGAAAACTCAGCAAGAACATTACCAAGGCGCGCGCGGCTGTCACTAAGGCTGCGTATGCACTGCCGGAGGCCGTCGGGCTTCTGAAGCAGGTGAAGTACGCCAAGTTCGACGAGACCGTCGATCTGACGATGCGGCTCGGTGTCGACACGCGTCACGCCGACCAGATGGTGCGCGGAACGGTTGTTTTGCCGCATGGGCTGGGCAAGACCAAGACCGTGGCCGTGATTGCTTCCGGCGACCGCCAGAAAGAAGCCACCGATGCCGGTGCGGACTTTGTGGGCGGCGAAGAGATGGTGGAGAAGATCCAGAAGGAAAACTGGACCGCTTTCGATGCGCTGATCGCCACGCCGGACATGATGAAGGTTGTGGG
>PLOG01000168.1 GCA_003142935.1 Acidobacteriaceae bacterium | reverse complement strand
TGAAAGCGCATGCCGCGTTCCTAGTGACTCCGACGAGAAGCTGGCACGATCGTCCGGACCAACCTAGAATGCTTTGCCCGCGCTACTGAAGGTGCACGCCGCCAATGAAATGCACTCGGTGCGGCCATACAGACTATTTCAATCCAGCACCGGCAATCCTGAAAATGGCATCTAAGCCAGATTAATGGATTTTGGCAAGGCTCCTTGCCGCTGCCATGGTAAGGGCGGAAGCCTCGATTTCGTCGGCCGCGCGACAGGTAGCGAGCAGTGCCGTAGCGATCGTAACCAAACGCTTGATCCAGTAGGAAAAGGTCTCCACACGGATCTCATAAAGCGACCAGCTTCAAGGGATCGGGCAAGTTGTCCCCGTCGATCAGGGCCCCTTGCTCGCGAAGGGCTGCCTGTATTTTACCGACCGACACCTCGCCCGCACGCGCGTATTGCGCGGCTGCGACGCCGCCACCTTGCCCAGTGGCGAAGGGTGTTCCCATGACGCGCAAGGAAACGCCTGCTTTCTGATCGCCGTCTGCTGTCCGCCCGGCGGCAAACAGGTTGAGAACTCGATGCGGCCCATTGCAATCGGTCGCCGCAACTGGCTGCACTTGGGAAGCAAGGAAGCCGGACCCAGAATCGCCGCCATCTTCTCTATCGTCGAGAGCTGCCGCAAACTTGGCATACCCATTCGCAAGTATCTGGCCGACGTGCTGCCCGGAATAGCCGATCGCTCCATCAAATCGCTGGCTTCAATCACACCACCAGCTACGCCGCCAAAATCGTAGGGTAGCCTACCCGCACACCTCAGGACTCGTCAACCATCGGGTTGGCCGAATGCGTACGATTGTTTATCGACTGGGTGGTCGTGAACCGGAGACTGTCTGCTGATGTGGCGGATAGGCCCCGGTAAACGCAGTTGGGCCAATGAATGTTCAGTTGCCGGGTCTGTCCGTACCCCAGAAACAATCAGGGGTCGCAGCGCTAAGCAGGACCGGCCTCAGGAAAGCCTTCTGGTGCAAACCCAGGTGCTCGGCCCGCAGGACATCCCTGTAAATCCAGTATTCTCAAAGTGTTTCAACACGCCAAGCGGTTCTCGGTGTGCGACTGTAGTCGATTCTGTAGCTGTCAGATCCTCAAGATTCAACACGGTTCAACAGACGGTAGGAAACCCGGGATTGAAAACACAAGACTTACCAAAAGGAATTCCGGTAGAGAACCTGGTCCCGAACCAAGTCAGGTCGTTTATGGAAATCTGTTGAATTTGAACGGGAATAAGTAATTTTTGATTGAAATACTTACCGCGCATACCCCATGCCCTGTTGATCTTTGTGGCCCTGGGGTGCTTTGACCGCTACAATTTCGACTACATTTGTATTCAACTACGGCAAAATTCCATGAAGTTCAAAAATGGCTCTTGCATCCAGATATACGAAGCAGCAAGCGTATGAGTTGATCGACCGCATGGCTCCCGGCCAGGCTCCGCTATCGTCGGCCTCTTGAAGATCGTGCTCAATCCCGTCTCCCGCGCTATCGCCAACGCTCCTTTCGACGACGAACCAGTCACCGCAGAAGAGGAAAAATCGCTCACGGAAGCAAATGAATGGTTGAAGTTCAACAAGGCCATTCCTCACGAACAGGTTTTGGCGGAACTTGGAATCACACAGGAAGAGATCGACCACTTTCAGGAGCCGAAGTGAAGCGGATAGTTTGGACCGATCCCGCCAAGGCAGATGTCCGCAGCCTGAGCATGCCCACTGCCATGCATATTCTTTCCGCGCCGCATCGCTTTGCGTAATCGGGCGCGGGCGACGTGAAAGGCACCGAGGAGTCCTGAGCCGGCAAAGCGATGGGCGGCCTTTCTGAGCAATCATCGTGAAGCCATCGCGGCAATGGATTTCTTCACCGTGCCGACGCTGACCATCGGCGTGCTGTATTGCTTCTTCGTCATTGCGCATGATCGGCGGCGCATCCTTCACTGCAATGTGACCAAACACCCGACCAGCGCCTGGGTCGTTCAGCAGTTGCGCGAGGCGTTCCCTTACGATTCTGCGCCCGGCTACCTGATCTTTGGTCGCGGCACACAATTCAATGAAGAAGTGATCGACACGGTAAAGTGCTTCGGCATTCGGCCCAAGCGAACCAGTTTCCGCAGTCCGTGGCAGAACTGTGTCGCCGAGCGTTGGGTCGGCAACTGCCGCCGCGATCTGCTCGACCACGTTATCGCTCTCAATGAACGCCATCTGAAACGCCTGATGAACGAGTACGTCCGCTATTACCATGACGACCGGACGCATCTCGCGCTGGCAAAGGAAACTCCGGCGGGTCGTAAAGCAGTGACTAACTCCGGCATAGGCGGCAGGATTATGGCGATGCCAAGGCGCGGCGGCTTACATCATCGCTACGACGTGGCCGCCTGAGCTGCCGCAGCGAACACCTTGCCTCAGAGTCGAGGAAGAACAGCGGTGGAGGTGTGTCCGCCGCTCCTTCGCTGCCCACGTGGCAGTGTCATCGTGACAATGCGCGATCACCGAACATTCCTTCGTTCAATCGACAATCCCCACAGGACGGCCTACAGGTACAAAATCAAGCCTCTCATTCATCTGGATGGAATTTTGACGAGGCACAACAAGTGGGTTACTTTTCGTTCGCGCCGAAGTTGCCTGAACACATTTTCACTCATCCTTCAGAGATCGCTCATATACAGCAGTGAACATAGTGAAATTAGGAGCGTCCGCGATCACCATGATGGAGTTGCAGATCTAAATGGCCCCAAGAAATTTCCCCGCAGATGAATGATTGTATTGAAGCATTTAAGTAAGCCACCTGCGGAAGCTTGGAATGTTGTTCGACCGGTTATAAATTCAGGGAAGGAAAAGCAAATTGAACGCTACGGCAACACATCCAACAACAAATGAACACCTGATTCGTTGGGTAGAGAAGATGTCGGATTTGACC
>PLOG01000138.1 GCA_003142935.1 Acidobacteriaceae bacterium | reverse complement strand
CGGTGGAGGCGGCGCGGGATGCTCTGGCGGAGATCGGCTTCCACGACAAGACCGGGCTCAGGCCATCGCAGCAGGCAGCGTCGTTCCAGTTCGGCTTTGAGCATCCGTTCACGGCGCCCGGAGGAGTTGACCTGGACCTGCATTGGCGGCTGATGCAGAGGTTCAAGGCCCGTTCGCTGGATATGGAGGGGATTTGGAAGCGCTTGAAGCTTCTCCCGTTCTGGGGAGGGGAAGTGCCGACCCTGTGCGCGGAAGACCTGGCCGTGGCGCTCTGCCTGCACGCCGCGCACCATGGCTGGCAACAGCTTTCGCAGATGTGCGACCTGGCGCAGTTGTTCCGGGTCCACCCGCGGTTGGACTGGGAGATTGTGCGCAGCCATCTTGGCGATTCAAATACCAGGCGGATGGTTTATGTGAGCCTCGCCCTGCTGGAGACACACTGGGACGCGGAGATCCCGGAGGAGCTGCGGGCGAGGATCGATGGGGATCGGCATGTTGCGCGATTGGCTGGCCGCATCCAGAGGGAGATATGGCCCTCACCGAGCCCGGCACTGACAACATCGAGCCTTGGCTGGATGTTGGACCGTACCTCAGGTGAGGATCTGGCGGACCGCCTGCGCTTGCTGGCAGGGAGTTTCTTTTGTCCCGCGGTGGAGGACTTTGAGCTGTTCAGGCTGCCGCGGATGCTGACGCCGCTCTACCCTGGGTTGCGGGTTTTGCGGCTGGCGTGGAAGTTCGTCTCGGCGAGACGGGCTTGAGGGCCGCGGCTAAGCGACCCTGATTTGAACTAGGGAAGGTCCAGGGCGCGCGCCCGATTTAACCTGCCAGGCGCTGGGAATTCCTGTGCGGGCCTCGGACTTTGCGCAGTCGGAAGTGGAGGGGCCGCGCATGTTTCCTTCCATGTAGGCCAAGCCGGGGCAGCGCGTGCAATAGGCAACGTGGCCGCATCCCGAGCAGGTGGGCAGGTGTTTCACCTGGACGGCGCGCAGCTCGGTGAGTTGCTCGGAGCGATACCAGATGTCGCGAAAACTTTTCTCGCGCACGTTGCCGCATGGCATGGGAAACTGCACGCAGGGAAATACGTCGCCGGATGGAGAAATATAAGCAAGCGTATGGCCGGCGCTGCAACTGTAGCCTTCGAGCACATCTTCATCCACGGTGGCAACAGGGGCGCAAAACTCGCCCACATCGCCAATGAACTCCTCGGTGTGGAAGACTTCGTCGAGTTCTTCCTTGGAGATGCCGAGGTTGAGGATGGAGCGGTCGCCATTGAGCATGGGCGTGATGGTGGGATCTATGTGGAACTCGACGCCGATCTCTTTGGCCAGGTTCCGCACGGCCATTCCGCTCCTGGCGTTTTGCTTCATCAGCACGTTACTGATGGAGACTTTCACTCCATTCGCTTTAAGGTGCCGAATGGCCTCGAGCGAGCGGCGCAGCGATCCGGGCAACTTGGTGATGGCGTCGTGAATCTCGGGACGGTCGGAATAGATGCTGATCTGCACTTGCTCGATCCCGAGCCGCCTGAGGCGCGCCGCCTCTTTTGCGCCGATCATCACCGCGTTGGTCTTCAACTTTACGTTGAAGCGGAGCTGGCGGGCGTACTCCAGAATCTCAAAGCAATCGCGCCGCAATAGCGGCTCTCCACCGCTGATGCTGAGAAAGAATGTCCCGGTTTCGGCGAGCTGCCGGATCACGTCCTTGATTTCGGCAGTGCTCATCTCGTTCTTGCCTTCGTGATCGAGATAGCAGTGGACGCACCGCTCGTTACACTTCCATGTAATGTCGATATGCGCGCTCAGCGGAATGCCTTGCTGGGTCGCCTTCTGGTTCATCTCTTCAAGCAAACTCATGGAACCTCCTCATTGGGGAATCGGATGATCTGAGACAATCAAAATGCCGTGCTCGGCCAGCTCGTCAACAAATTGCCGTGCGTCCACTGAAGCTTGTTCGACGGGGACATCGAACTCGGCGCACACCTTATCTTCTATGATGCGAGACAAGGGCGTATTGCCGTCCGCGGCTTGCCAAATGGCTGTGCCGGTCGGGTTCAGCATAAAGATCGTAGAATCCAGCGTAGACATGACGATGGTCTCGTCGCCCAGCGTGCGCGCCGCGATGTCGTTACTCTTGGCCAGATATGTTTCAGTAGTTGGCATAGGTTATCCAATCAAGTCCCAGACACGCTCGTCGGGAAAAAACGAAAGCCGATAGACCGGCACGGCTGCCACGAAGGCACAAGCCGACTCAAAGACCAGGCGCACCAATTCCGGGTCGTGCGCGAAAAAGAGAATGTTCCGCATCAGCCTCCGGATGGCCTCGGCCGGATTCACGCTTTCGATCTTGTTCTCCGCCGCTTTGTGCAGCAGATACACTGCGGCGATGGGAGCAGAGATGTTTTTCCCCGGCGTGCCCATCTCGCCGGCGAAGGGAGTGCCGTAGGCCATGTATCGGCCGTCAACGCGCCTGACATAAGAGGCCTCATCGGTGAGCAGTTCCGCGTCGGGTGGCGCAAGTCTCGCAATGGTCGTCTTTCCGGCTTCGGATAAGCCGGAAAACAGAAAGGCTTTGCCGTTGCGCACGGCGCTCGAAGCATGTAACAGGAATCCCCCGGTGCGCGCCAGTAGCAACGTATGCGTGATGCGCAGAACCGAGTCGATGGAATATGGATTAGCCGTTTGTCGAATGACTCCCTGGCGGCTTTCCTGGCTCCATGTGGCCCTGAAATCGCCGCGCTCCAAGCGCCATTGTCCATTTGCGAACCAGACTTCCGCATCGGCCTCCGGATTGAACGAATCGGGAGCAATCAAGTCTACGCGGAATGTAAAGTCAGGGATCGCTTTGGACTTCATATACTCGCCATAGCGGCCCTTCAGAAGGTCCACGAATCCGGCATCGGTTGTTTCGAGAGCGATGGGGATACCGCCTATCTCAATGACGACTTCGTGATCTTGAGCGCCGGTGGGGAATTTCATCCGTAGCGTCATTCTAACTCAATTCAATTGATTCTCAGCCACTTTTGCCCAGGCAATCGAAGGGGTCATCTCTTTCCGGGTCGATTCACACCAGGGCGATACCGCTTCGGGGCGCTTGGCGCCGGGATCGAGGCGATCTGCCTCGCCAGGTTCAGAATGCCTTCAGAATATTCGATGTCGCGGAACCGCAGTCAATTGCCGGCGGTCGGGCGGGAAGAATCGGAATTGTCACTACTGCGCCCCGCTTCCGAACTACGTATCACGCGGATGTTCATGCCCAGCAGGATTCCGGCGGCGACTCCAAACAGATCGGCGGAAATATTGCTGCTACGAAGGCCAGGCGCCGAAAAATGAATATGCAGAGCTTCCAGAGCAATGCACAGGAATATGGGGATGAATGAAATCATGACGCGCGATCTGCGTCCCCATGCGCCAACGGGAATGGCGGTAACGATGGCATACTCGAGAAAATGCGCCCAGCGGCTGGAGTCGTAGGCGGCGATGGAGCTATAGATCCAACTTGCGTCGGGGAGAATCGCAATCAGGGCGATTCCACAGACGAGCATAGACCAGAAATAGAGATGCCGATCCTTCCTCAACATCGGAATTCATCCTTAGTCATCGTTCACCAGTTCCATGCTTTCTAAGCTTTTCTCGGAAGGTCCGCGAGACGCAGTCAATGAAGAGCACCCCGGCTGCCCCTTCGCTCAAGTTGCCCGAGTCGCGCCACACGCTGATGTGGCCATGGCCCGGAAAGTCGATCCGGGCCTGCCATCCTGTGCTTATTCCCCATTGACGCTTCACGTCATCAAGGTCAAACACCATCCCCGAGAAGCCAAATTGAGGACATGTCCGGCAAAGCATATCCCAGCTTTGTCCGAGGGTCATGTCCGCGCGGACCTCGTATTCAAACGCCTCCAGGGCGATTTGCGCGCTGAGAACGCTTCGGAAGGTGCCGCCGAGGACAATTCTTTTTGCGACGCCGAATTCACTGTATCCAAGATGCTGCAGCCCCAGCCACGCAGCAAGACAGACGAGCACAAGCACGAAGTCACGGTTCTCATAATGATTGATTGCGAGCACAAGGGCCGCAGCAGACCCTACAGCGCAAATGGCATAGATCACTAGCAGAAGGCGCCGTGGAGTCAGGCCTCGCGAAAGCAGCTTGTGATGAATGTGGGAATTGTCGGCAGTAAAAATCGGCTGACCGCGCAGCAAACGGCGAACGACGGCGAGGCCAACATCGAGAAGCGGGATCGCAAGGACCATCAATGGCGCGGTCATGCCCAGCAGGGTCGTGGATTTCTCGCTCCACAAGGCGCCGAAACATCCCAGCAGAAATCCAAGCGTCAGGCTGCCGCAGTCTCCCAGGAAAATACTTGCTGGGGTGAAGTTGAAACGAAGGAATCCCAGCAATGCGCCGGCCAGTGGTACGACGGCAAGGGCCATGGGAAAATTGTGATCGAGTAGAGCAGCAATCAACATGGTGATGGAGGCAAACAAACCGACGCCGGCCGCGAGTCCATCGACACCATCGATAAGATTGATTGCGTTTGCACAAGTGACGATCCACAAGACAGTGACTAAGAAACTGACAACGGTCCCCGAGAAGGAATACCCGTTAATAGCATTTATGTGAACCCCGCCAATCCATGCAAAGGTTGCGGCAACAGCTTCAACCGCGAGCCTTATCCATGGACGAACGCTGACAATGTCATCGATAAGGCCGATACCGAATACGATAGCCAGCGCCGGAAGAAGGCGAAGAATGAGGGGTAAGTTCTCCCATACGATTGCGCCCGAGCTCAAACGGACAATGAGAAGCAGGCCATAAGCGCCAATGACCGCCGCAAAGATCGCCACTCCTCCCAATCGTGGAATCGGGGCGCCATGAAATTTGCGCTGCTGGTCCGGCTGGTCTACGATCCCCAGGTACCATGCCAGGTTCTTGACCGCTGGAGTCAGAACCAACGACAAAGCTAACGACGCTAGAGCGAGGAAAATGAGGGAATACATGGCAGTGCCTTGATTTCAATCTGAAGAACAACAATGTTGACTAGTTGTGAAGACGCGATTACGTAGCCAGAATCNNTTGAGGGCGACGACATTTCGAAAATGCAATGAGCTGTATGCGTGCTAAATGGGCTTCCAGGTCGAAACGTTCTAACGTCTTCAGTTTCTGATGACCCTGTTGCGGAAACCGGCCGCTATTTCAAGAACGGGTCAGCTCTATTTCTCTTGCTGAAGCTTTGGCAGTATGTAAATGCCCTCGCTGATTGAATTCGATATGAATGGTTCAATCGGATCAAAGAGGCCATTTTCTTCGTTCACTGCTGTAAGGTCGCCTGGAAACGCGCTTCCGACTAGGTGACGCGGTTCATGCCGCTCCCAGCGCAACATTTCGATTTCTAAGGCTTGCCGCTTGACCATGAGAAGTCTCTCGCCTGCTCGATCGGATACAAAGGTGAAGTTTGCAAGCAGCACTCCTGCAATGCTGAGACCTGCCTTGAGAAGTTGCGGCTTAATATTAATTTCGGAAAGTCGTTCCGCCAAATAAAGATAGGCCAATATGAGAAGAACTGTAGAGTTGATCCTATAGTGCGATCCCAAAGCTGAGTCGAGTCCAAGCGCGGGACTATTAGGACCGTTAGTCAGGGGGCGCGGAATCTGAAGACTAAGTCTCGCATCAACCCGTAAGTTTCGTACATCGCCGCCTTAATACGAATTAGAAAAAACGCAATATCCTCGAAGGACCGTTTGCGCCGGTATTGTAAAATGCCCAATCCATTCTGAAGCCTGACTCGGCAGAAATGATATTCCGAGGGATGTTCGGCGATGAAGTCTTCGACGGCTGTTAACACTCCATTCCTTGCTCCGCCTTCGTGGACCGCGTTAAACAAATGCCGGTTGGCGCCCCCGGACTCCGCTAGCTGGTTCTCTCCAATTATTCCCTTGCATTCGTATTCCTGAAGGTACTCGGAAGGTATGGTATGCGGCTGATAATACATATCACGTCGCCCATAAGGCCACCCGACATCATGCAGAAAGATCATTCCTCCTGGACGCAACAGCCCGCGCTGATTTATTTGGCGCAATTCGTTGAGAACTGTATACCAATTGTGATCGCCATCAATTATGAAGCAATCACAGATGCCCGTCAGTTTCGGGAGTACATCGAGGCTGTTGCCTCTTAGAACCGTTACCCGAGAATCGTCTAGGTATTTGAGTAA
>PLOG01000036.1 GCA_003142935.1 Acidobacteriaceae bacterium | reverse complement strand
ATGGCCGTTGGTGGCACGGGCGTAACCTTTGACTGGGTCGAGGCGCGCAAAGCGCTCTTCCAAAACGCGGAAGCCCAAAGCGATGAAGTAAAGAAGCGCCGCATCGCCGCCGGCGGCCTGAACCCGGATAACGTGGCCGATGCCATTGCCACATTGCATCCCTGGGGCGTGGATGTAGTTTCCGGCGTCGAAGCCGCGCCGGGTCACAAAGACAAGGCTAAGGTGCGGGAGTTTGTGGCTCGCGCCAGGTCGGTAGATCGTGAAATGGAGTGACTGAAATGCGCAGAAAGAGGAGGCCAAGTGTCGTTTGCACTCTCGGCTCCGACGCCGACCTTTTCCATGTTGCGAAGACCGTAACTGGACTGTGTCGATTGGAGGCTCAGGACCGCATCAATCTCACATTGAGGCATTCATTGGCTATTGGACAATATGCGATCGTTCTTGAATCGGATGGAACAACGGCCGGGATCGATCTTTCCGATCATAGCGACCGGATGATGCCGGAGCTCTCCCACTGCGATCTGTATTTCAAGCGATGTGTCAAGCCGGAAGACCTGAAGCCTGGCGGTCGCATCCGGCCGTTTGGCTTGAACTACGCCTGCCGCTCGACAAGAGCAACTCTGGGGCTCCTTAGCCTCTTCGGTCCGATAGATGCGATACGCCGTCGCGGCGCATGGAAAAAATTTCTCTGCATTCCTTTGTTCGCAGAGTTCGAACGCAAGCCAGTCCAGGCAGCATCGCACACGATTCTCTTTCAGGCCCGGCTCTGGGACCCGGCGGAGTGCCCGGGAGACGAAAACGTGAACGAAGACAGGGTGAGGTTGCTACTGGCGCTTCGAAGCGAGTTCAAGGAGCGACTAGCCGGAGGGTTGGCGCCGACGCCGTATGCCAAGCAACATTATCCGGAATTGTTGACGGCTTACCCCTCCCGGCAGTCTCGATATGTTCGCTGGGCGCGCGAACATTTGATTTCCATCGGTTTCAGAGGGCTCTTCGGGTCGCTCGGATTCAAGATCGCAGAGGCGTTTGCCGCATCTCAATGCCTGGTTTCCGAGCCCACGACGGCGTATCTGTCAGCGGATGCGCCACTCGCCAAGTATCGCAACATCGAGGAATGTATCGCAATCTGCGACCACTTTCTTTCTCATCCCGACGAGGCAAGCCAGTTGCGAAATCAAGCATGGGAGTATTACCGAACCGATGTTGAACCGGGCGCGCACATGGCGAAGCTGCTTGGGTCGCTCCAATAGCCTGGCCGTTGCTCTCGACCGGCTCAGTGGCTAGCGGCATCCACGGCGGCATCGATGGCATCGAAAACTTCGGCGCCCTTTGTCAGATCAAATTTTCTGGCGAAATGCGCTCCCGACGCCAGAATGCCGGGAATGTCTTCCATCCCCAGGGTCTTCGGATGGTGCCCGCCCTGGCTCCAGTCAATGTATCGCAAACTGTCTTTTGAGATTTTCAAATCCGGCTGATTGCACAGAATCGTCTGTGAAAAGCTTTCATCGGGAATAAACCTTTTGGAGTAGTGGAGAAAAAGCGCATGATTTTCGGCGTTCTGTGCCAATAGCCGATCCGCGGCTCAGTGATTCACACCGCCGGACGGTATGCCGAGCAGCTGGCAAGCCGTGTGCGTTCTCGCTTCTCTGGGAGCTAAGTTCGGCACAATTCGAGGGAATCAGTGCTGAAAAGGGAGACTCCTATTATCACCTATTCCCAACGGTCGAAGCCATTGCCGCGTTGTGCCCCTGGGGCGTGGATGTAGTCTCCGGCGTGGAAGCCGCGCCGGGGCGTAAAGACAAAGCTAAGGTGCGGGAACTCCGCATCCTGAGCTTCCCTGGTATCGTTCAACTCGGCCGACAAACAAAAACATAAGCAATTGAAGATCGACTTTTTGCTTAGCGTCTCCAGCGACAGCCGGATGCCCTCGGCTGCACTCAATGATCGATTCCGAACGTGCAGCATCACGTTCGCCCAGGCCTCAGCCAGCTTGCCGGTGGGTTATCCGACTTCCGGGAGGCGAAAATAAGGTTTGCGACAGGATTCCATGCACTGCTTTCGTTGAACTTCCGGGAGATCGCACTCACCCGAACATATACGCGACCAGTGCCTTTCATCTACAGATTGGAGCCATCTAACGATGTTCGTGCGGGCCAGGCGGTTCACCTTCAGGAAACCCGCTAGTGACAGCCACCGGGAGGCGAAACCGGGTGTACATTCTTCAAGCAATTGCGTAGCCTCATCCCATCGCTGGGCAGCTATCAGGTTCTTTGCGTATTCGATTCTGCTGGCCTGTTTCACTCGCTCCATTTCCTCCGGCTGGCAACTTACGCGTTTTCCTACCATGTCGATGGTCGCCAACTCCGCCCGCGCCATCCGGAGCTCATTTCTGGATTGGTTCTGTCCCGTTTGCCGCCACTCGAATAAGCCAGTCTCGGATTGCACAAAGCGCCAATCCGTCAACGCAATCTTCAGCCACAGATTCAGGTCTTCCACGCCCATGAATGCCCGAGACTCCTCAAAGCATCCTACGTCCAGCAGTGCCTGCTTACGGACAAGCGCTCCGCTGGGGGTAATATGAGCCTGCCGGTGCCATAGGTTGCCGAAGTGAATAGGGTCGAATCGATTGGCGTGGATCACCCCGGCATCCGGCGTGATGCACTCCAGTTGAATTTCCGTCTTTCGCGGGAGCCAAAGGTCGTCGTGATCGAGAAACGCGATCCACTCGCCCGAGGCGGCATGGATTCCCGTATTCCTGGCCGCCGCCTGTCCCCCGTTGGGCCGCCGAATGACGTGCGTCCTGGGAAAGCCTGCGGCAACTTCAGCGGTACGATCCGAGGAACCATCGTCCACAACGATAATTTCAGCGATTTCGTATGTCTGCGCGAGAACGCTCTGGATCGTATCGGAGATGAATTGCTCCGCGTTGTAAGCGGGAATCACCGCACTTACCGATGTATTGCCTCGGTGCACTCCCATTTCTTACCTCCTACCGTGTCGCAAGAAGAAAATACCTCCTTGCGCCAATTCCGCCCGGACAACCGCGAGAATACACTTACCTTCTATAGTGACCGGTATTCGTAGGGTATCCGGTTCTGCCGTAGTATCGCTACTGGCCTGGATTCGCTCGCAGAACCCAAGTTTTGTGAGGAGCATATGCAGAGCGACCTTGTGGCGCACATCGGTCATCGACAATGGAAGTGGAAAGCGTAATAACGATCTCAGCATATACTTGAAGTGATCACTTGAGCCGGTTCCCTTCTTACGATTTTCGCTTGAGTTCCTTTGAAGGCGTCAGTGTGCCAAAGCACCATCTTTGAGAGTTGTTTATGGACAGCAGGACTCGGAAATATAATGTAGCATGTAAGGCACTTTCGCGAGAAATGGTTAGGGTAGAGAGCCTCGATGTCAAGCTTCAAGTCTATGTGTCGGTTTAGGACGGTACATGGTTTATATGCGTTGGTGTTGCGTTACGCGCGGCACCCATTCCGCCAGTTTTACAATCGCATACAGGCGCACAAGTTTGGCGTCAAGGGAATACGGTTCGGTCCAGGAGCTAGATTGCAGGGAATTTCCGCCATTCAGATGGGAGAGGGCTTCAGTGCTGGACCGGGACTCTGGCTGGAGGCAGTTCTTCGTTATGAGGATCAGACCTTCACGCCTCGAATCGTCATAGGGCGCAATGTCGAGATTTCTACCTGGGGACACATTGCCGCCACGCACTATGTCGAGATCGGCGATGACGTTCTGATTGGAAGCAGGGTAATCATTACAGATCACAATCACGGTCAGTATAGCGGGCCTCACAGCTCTCCGGAGGTTTCGCCGCGTCTTCGCCCTCTGGACTGTGACAAGGAGGTCGTAATAGGCCGCAATGTGTGGTTAGGGGACGGAGTGGTAGTTGCACCTGGGGCCAGAATCGGTGAAGGATCGGTAATTGGAGCAAATTCGGTGGTGATCGGAACGATCCCGCCATTTACCTTGGCGGCAGGCGCGCCAGCCAGAGCATTGAAGCGATATGATTTCGCAGCCAAAGAATGGGTCATCGTCAAATGACGCAGCCATCTTGCGCCATTGATTCTTTGAACCTAACAAGAATGCATCACATTGTCTTCCTAGACTTTCGTCGGAGTCGCGTCGCCAGATTCCGGGCGGGTTAGTAGTGACAGGAGATTGTCCACCGGCCCGGCGAGTGGCTTGGGCAGCATCCCGGCGAGGAGCTTGAAGCGGTCGCGGTCTTCCGGCTCCAGCACGCGCAAAAGGTAGAAGAGCCCGAAGAGCACGAACACGGAGGCGCTTCCGCCGCACAGAATGG
>PLOG01000045.1 GCA_003142935.1 Acidobacteriaceae bacterium | reverse complement strand
GCGCCAGCGACTTAGTTCAAACGCCCATGTAACCTGGAGCGACTCCCGAGCCGCGCCAAGACCCTGACGCCCCCCATCAGCCGATCCGTGACTTTCGCCACCAAAACGGCCCCAATCTAGCGCAAAAAACACCCAAAACAACACAAAACACGAACGTCTCGAAACTTCTGCCGGCTTGTATCAGTACCTCCCGCGCCAAAGCTACCCATGTATCAGTACGTTCTTTCAAAGACAACTTCATAACTACCAAATGTCGCCCTGGACGCACAGAAAAACAGAGCCCTTCGAAGCCATACAACCCCACAAAATCTCCGCAAAATTGATAGCTGATAGCTGATAGCTGATAGCTGATAGCCGAAGCCCGTCATCGGTCCCAAACAGCAAGCGCCCCACCCTCCGCCCGCAACGCGAGCAGAAGATGGAGCGCCCCTAATCCCTAATCCCTGCCTTTCCTACTTATGCGTCCCGCCACCACCGCCACCGCCGCCATGCGGAGCGCTGCCGCCACCACCGCCGCCACCACCCGCATTACCACCACCACCCGACGGATGGGGGGCTGGCTGGCTGCCGCCGCTATTGGCTGGCCGGCTGACCGAGCCACCACTATTGGCCGGGCGCGGGTTGGCCGGTGCCCCGGAGTTGCCGCCACTATAGGGGCGCATGTAAGTCGCCCCGCCGCCATTGCCACTCTCGTTCGGATGGGTGCGGTTATAATCCCGTGGAACCAACCCACCCATGGCCGGCGGACCCGCAGGCGCAGAACCCGGCGTCGCAGCCGGAGCAGGCGGCGGATGGGGGATTGCCGTATATCGCTGCGTTGCCGGAGGAACATAACCCATCCGTCCGCCAGGGGCCGTGTGAGCATTCGAAGCCGGGCCCGTGTTATACACATACCCACCCGGAGTCCTGGTTCCCGGATAGCTCCCCGCCGGACGATAAACATAGCCCGAGTCCGTCGTGCGATAGGTCTGATGGGTAGGCAGCGGACGCAGCGGCATCACCGTGTGGCCGCCAATCACCACTGGAGCATTTAAGCTCCGCACCCCCACTCCGCCCGCCACGACCGTGCCGCCATTAATCCCGCCACGATTCACCGCGATCACCCTGGGAGGCGTTCCGCCGAACCTGCCCGGTACTCGCGGAATCGAAATCGGACGATAGCCTCTGGGCGCGCGGCCAATGTTCAATCCGCCATAACCGCCCCGGTTCCACCACGGATGGCACCCGCCCATGCGAAAATCCATGCCCATGCCCGGAGCCCAGCCCCAGCCGAAGCCGTCGTAGTAGTTCCACATCCCGCACTGGTACGGCATGAAGCCCCACGAATTGCCGGAAGCGAAGATATAGCCGTAGCCCGGCGTGAACATCCAGCTCCCGTTTCCATAAGGGTCCCACCCCAGGTTCGAGGCGTCGTTCGGCGACCAGATATAGCCCTCGCCCGGCACGTTGTACCAGTTCCCGTTGGCGTCCAGGTCGTTCCACTCCGGGTTGGGCGCGTTGTTGTTCACAAAGTTCTTGGCCGCGCCGGTCTGCTCCGCCGCTTCGGCGTTCAACGCCTGGTCCCGGTCCGAATTCCATGCGTCCCAGGAGTCGGGCTCAATGTTTTCTTGTAGGTTGTATTGGCTGGGATCGTTGGCATTGAGCGCCACGCTCTCGCCGCCATGCAAGTCGACGGCCAGCGAGTTTCCACGCTCCACGCGCGCATTGCCGGAGAAGACCGCAAACTCGCCCGGAGGATTATCCAGCCTGATCCGCATCACCGTAAATCCGGTGGCCGTCGCGGTACTATCCCCGAAGACTACGCGCATCGGGAGGCCCTGCGCGCCGCCCTGAAGCTCAAAGTAGCCCAGGCCGCCCTCCAGCACGATTGTCGTCCCGCCCTGGCCGCCGCCTTGGCCGCTTACAGAACTGAGCGTCAGCGCGCTGTCCGGCGAGAGCCGCGCCACGCTGCCATCGTCGAACTGGATCTCCGCCTTCCCATCGTCGCCGGTTTCGATCCGTGCGCCCGCGAACAGAGGCGCATTCACGACCGCCGGATCGGCAATCACCTGGCCGCCCTGCGAGAGCCGCACCTGGCCCTCCACGCTGCTCAGCCGCGCCGCGCCACCCGTCCCAGTGTCGTCGGCCCGCGCCATCGGCATCAGCACAACCGCTCCCAGAGCCAGCACTGCCAGCCCCAGACCCAACCCGTTCCCCGCACCATTCCCCATCCGTCTCATGGCTTTCCGCCTCTCTGCTCGCCCCTCGTCGGGAACCCGTCTGCTTATATATACGACACCCAAACCCACCAAATTGTCGCGTTAAATCGCGCCGGAAAGCAGATTTATCTCTCCCCTTGCTCCAGCAAAATCCGCGCCCTCTTCCGCACCCGCTCCAGCACCCCCGAATCACCCTCCAACCGCTCCAGAATCTCCTTGATAGCGCCAACCTGCTGCGCGCGCCCATCCTTGGCGGCTTCCATCAGGAATTCTGTCTCCTTGTCCAGGCCCAGCGGGTCATGCTGCAGCAGCGTTTCCAGCCGCGCCCCTTCCAGCAACGTCTGCGTCACTCCGATCAGTTGGTCGCCCAGAGCCTGAATCTGCGCATTCTTTGAATAGTTGAAAGTGCAGCTTCCGTGGCCCTCTGGCCCCACATAACTCAGCTTTTTCCACCCCTGGAAGGCCACTTTGAGCCGGCTCTCGCACTGCTCGTTAAACCAATTCTCCCGCCGCGCCACCTGAAAGACGCGATCCGCAAACTCCGCGCTCACCTGCACATCGCGATCCTGATTGGGGACGTCCAACTCCTCCGAATCGGTTGCCGGCCGCTTGCCGCGATCCGACCTGAAATGCCCGCTCCCATCCCGATGCAGGATAAGCGTCCAGTGCGATGGAGAGGCGTCTGGATAGGAAAAGTCGGTCACGAGGACCGCTTTCGGCGCGGAGCCATCCTGGGCGCGGACGGGGGGCACAACTGCGGCCACGAACAAAACCAGCAAGATCCCCACTGGCGCCCTCAACGCGCAACTCCCTGCAGCTGCCCCTGCATGGCCAGTGTCTGCGCGGTGTGAATATGGCAAATTGCGATGGCTAGAGCATCGGCCGCGTCCGCCGGCTCCGGCAACTCCGCCAGACCCAGCAGCCTGGCGACCATGAACTGAACCTGTCCCTTCTTTGCCAGGCCGTAGCCCACCACGCTGGACTTGATCTTGAGCGGCGCGTACTCCGCGACCGGGAGTTTTTTGCAAGCCGCCGCCAGCAGCGCCACTCCGCGCACCTGCCCCAGCTTCAAGGCCGACTTGGCGTTCACTGAATAGAAAACCTCTTCGATGGCTACCGCGTCCGGCTGCCAGCGCTCCAGTTCCGAGGTCAGCTCGTGAAACACCTGTTCTAGACGTTCTGAAGTGGTTCTTGTCTTCTTCAGCCGGATCGCCCCCATGGCCTTGCAAACCAACCGGGGCTCCCGGCTGGTGTCGTCCGACTCGACGACCCCAAAACCCGTGATCTCCGTTCCGCAATCGATTCCAAACACCCGCATCGCGTCCAAGTGTACCGCAGCCGCGTCCACAATGATGTCGCCGAGTCGGGTAACCCCTCCCCAAGACCTCGTGGGCTCTTCGATCTCAAGGCTGGGCAAAATCGAAATTGCGGACACTCGTCCGGTTCCCGCCCGCCGCACAGCCCGCGAAATCTATCTAACGAGTTTCAATCCCAAGCGTCTTACAAAATAGAACCACGCCGGGCCCTGCTGTCGTTTTTGGTTCATTCACTAAAGTTTCATCGGAAATCCCACGAAAGACCCATTTGAGAACTGCCTCGCGTGTTTAATCGTATACATAGGTAGTTGAGTGTGTAATGGCGAGAATTTCTCCCATCTCGATCAAGCGCGACGCGGTCGCCTGGCTGCGGCTGGGAATCTCGCCCCAGCGTCTGGCTCTCACTCTGGCCCTCGGATTCGCCATCGGCTGCATTCCCGTAGTCGGCATCCCCACTGTTATCTGCGCCGCGCTGGCCATGGCGCTGCGGCTCAACCTGCCCGCCATACAGGCCGCAAACTATCTCGCCATGCCCCTGCAACTGTTCCTCATCGTCCCCTTTGTGCGCATGGGCGGATGGCTGTTTGCCTCCGGATCTCGTCAAACGCTGGCCGCCGACTCACTGTTCCGCGTTTCGCCCTCGGCAATTGCAACCCAAATGGGCGGTCTTGCCGGCCACGCCCTGCTGGCCTGGATGCTTGTAGCTGGCCCCGCCGTCGCGCTTATGACCCTCACGCTCACCGGCATGTTGCGCAGAATTCCCGCCTTGGCCAAAGCCGAAAGCGGCGACTGAGCCCTCACTCCTTCTTCGCGCCTTTGAGCGAAGAATTGGGGCCGCGCTCGATCAGGTCATCCCGCCCCATCACTTCCAAAAGTTATATTTCCAGATGCACCACAGAGCCCGAACGCCATCGCGCCAGCCGATTTTCTTCCCTTCGGCGTAAGTACGGCCACTATAAGATATGCCAATCTCGTAAATCCGCACTTTTGCCTTCGCAACTTTGGCCGTGATTTCCGGCTCAAACCCAAAGCGATTCTCTTCGATCCGGATTTGCTGGATCACTTCGCGCCGGAATGCCTTGTAGCCGGTCTCCATGTCCGTCAGGTTCAAATCCGTTGCCATGTTCGAACACATCGTCAGAAACCAATTCCCCACCGAATGCCAGAAATAAAGAACCCGCCCTGCGCCATCGCCGCCCCGGAATCGAGAACCGAACACAACGTCCGCCTTGCCAACCAGAATCGGTTCGATCACTCGCAAATACTCGGCGGGATCGTATTCCAAATCCGCATCCTGAACGATCACGATGTCCGCGGTTGCCTGCGCAATGCCGGTGCGCAAGGCAGCTCCCTTGCCCTGGTTCACCTCGTGCCTTACGAGTTTGATCCGCGGTTCCATCTCCCCTAGCGGATGAAGTTGGTTCCACGTTCCGTCATGCGAGCCGTCATCCACAATCACGAGCTGTTCGACCAGGGGCTGCGCCAACACCTGTCTCACCGCCTCGCTTACAGTAGCGGCCTCGTTAAACACCGGCATCACCACCGTGAGGCATGGAACGATGTCATTCGATTTCATTCCCGAAATCATAACATTCCCTCAAATTTTGAAATTTCGAGATAAGCACTATATCCATCTGCGCCAATGCGTCTCTAGGGTCCCACCGGCGTTGCCGACCCACGGGAGATGAAACTGTGCCCCATCTGGGTGCCGGGGTGCCGGGGCGCCGGGGCGCCCTCTGGGCCGGGCCGGGCCGGGCCGGGTCGGCCCAGGACGTCTCTGTTTTTGTCCGATGGGTGGGAGTCCGTAGAACTCAATGAAGGCGCCTTGTTTTGTTGAACTTGCATTTTTGTTTCTCTTTAAAGATCCGGCAACTGAATACCAACAACGTTTGGGTGCCCCATCCTCGCCACGTCTTTGTTTTTGTGGCTAGGGTGGGCTAGCACGAAGACAGTGTTTATTTGCCGGATCTATAGCAGCCAGAGCCTGTATCAGGGCACGGCTTCAGCCGTGCCGCAAACACCGCAAAAAACGACCTGGGCTCTAGCCCCTGCGCAATCGCAACCCCCGCAACTCTACTCCGGCAGAAGCAACGGCAGGCTCAGGTTTTCAGCCGCGGCGGGCCGGCTGCGCGGAGCCTTCTTGAACGTAGCATCGCGCCGGTGCAACGGATACTCCGGCTGTCTGCCATCCAGAATCTGCTGGATGGTCAGAATTTGCAGCTTCGGATATGTAGTGCCGTCCGTCGATCTGTAGAACCCGGCTTCCGCAGCCTCTTTGATCATGGGCTTAGTCGGTTCTTCAAAACAAAGAAAAACGCCAATCTCCGCCTTCTCGCGCCCGAGCACGCCCACCAAATCGCGCACCTGCGGGACGGAGACGCCGTCGGCTTTGTGCCTTCCCTTTGTTCTCTATTTGGTCGGACCGGGAAAGTTCGCGCGAGCCTGTGCCGGAAATTTCTTCATAAGCCATTTGAGTGCTTCTACTTGGTCGAGGGCGGGAGCGCGTCTCAACTGCACAAGCAAGTCTACCCATTCGGGGCGCTTGGGGGAGATATTCTGTGCCCCCTCATTGCATACTGAGCAGAGGGCGCGCAGGTTTGATAGTTCGTCGGAGCCGCCCTTTTGCTTGTCGATGATATGGCCTATATGAAGTCGAGTCCTTTTCGACGGATCATAAGGATGTGGCTCTCCGGCAACAGCACCGCACATTTGGCACGTGTAGCCATTTCGCTCAAGCACCATTGCCCTTGTTTCTTTTGATATCTGACGCGCGAAGGCAGGCATGGGCTTTGCCACTTCTAGCAAGTATTCTCCCGGCTTAAGGTTGCTCCGGTCGTTGTGGGTCAGTATTTGGTACCCTTCTTCATTTCGAAGTTCACGTACCCTTCTTCCCCATTCGCTGGCTCCTCCGGATGCAGCTTGGAGTTCCTCTGAGGTGAGCACTCTCCCAATATTCGAGAGAAAATATTCTCGAAGCAGCCTTCGTGATCCTCGCCCTCTCGGCTTTTTCTGCTGTTCCATTTTTCTTTTCGCCTTCTAGGCTAGTCGCAGTTTTCTTTTCGCAGCGCTATTCAGTGCTTGGACGATCTCAGCCCCCACAGCCTTGGCTACGGGAGGAGGAAAGGCATTGCCGATCTGTCGATATGCGGCGGTTTTCTTCCCGGCAAAATTCCATTGATCCGGAAAGCCTTGCAGTCTTGCAGCCATGCGAACTGTCAGGCGAGGCATACCAACAAAATCGCGCGCGGGGGCTTCGGTAGCAATGCCATGACCATCTACGCCAAGTGCAGCCCAGGCGCGTTTGGCACGGGTAGGTCCGAGGTCAGGCCCACCGTGCTTTTTGCTTCCACCAACCAGGGTCGGGGCGATATCGCAGGCCCGTTCCCGCCAGATCTCCGCTCCGTGCCAGTTTTGCTCCGCCATCAGATCGTACAGCGTTTCGCCTACAGTCGCGGGGAGGTGCATGGCAGGATGCGGCCAATGAAAGTGTTCGATAATATTCGATTCAACTGCGACGAACACCACTCTGGGGCGCAATTGAGGGACCCCAAAATCGGAGGCCACAAGGAGCTTCCATTCCGCGTGATAGCCGAGTTTCTTGAAAGTACGGATGAGATTGGCGCGATATTCGTCGAAGACGGTGTCCAGAAGTCCGCGCACATTCTCAAGCATCACGGCCTTGGGCTGGCATTCTTCGACTATCCGAAGTGCTTCGGGGAACAAATCCCGTTCGTCGCTATTGCCGAGTTGCTTGCCTGCCTTGGAAAACGGCGGGCAGGGGACACCGCCAGCAAGCAAGTCAATCCCGCGAAAATTGATGGCCTCGAATGTCCGCAGGTCGCGTTCAAGCACATTCCAGTTGGGGCGGTTCATACGCAAGGTAGCGCATGCCCAACTATCAATCTCAACCAAGCATTGATGGCTGAATCCTGCAAGTTCAAGACCCAGCGCCTGACCTCCTGCCCCAGCGCAGATCTCGATGGAATCCAACATATGCCTTTGCCTCTTGGTTGAGGACAACACAATGGGGTTTCGGGCTGGGGTTTTCTTCTTGGCGGAGGGCATCAGGCGTTCCCATCCTTAGGTGCGTTCATTTTAAGAATACCAATTTGGGACACGGCTGGGTGTGCAAAAGGTGGGTCACCTACTTAGTAATTTGAGCACCAACTTCTCTAATTGCTTTTGGTCGCAGTTGCAAATTCGGCATTCCCAAAGACAGTAGACTGACCATCCGAGATGCCTCAGTTTCCGCTCATTCGATAGATCGCGCTTGCGATTTCCGAGCAGCTTCGGAATCCAATACTCACGGTTG
>PLOG01000152.1 GCA_003142935.1 Acidobacteriaceae bacterium | reverse complement strand
GTTTTGCGCGGGCAAGGTCAAGATGATCTCCATGGAGCTCGTGCGAATAAACTAAGCTCCATTCAACCCCAGTGGGCACTCGACACGTCGATCCTGTCCCCCCAGGAAGGAGGCCTGCGCCTCCTTCCTGGGGGAAGGCGTCGTTACGAGTCAAAAGATGATCTTCCCCGCAAATTGAAGAACGCGATACGTACCCGCCGTGGGCCCAGCCGTAGAAGTGATCACTCCAAATGAACTTGCACCCAAAAGTTGCCCGGGAGGGTTGAAGTTGACCGTGTTGAACGCATTAAAGACCTCCCATCGTAATTGAAGCTTCGTTTTCTCGGTAATCCTGGTGTTTTTGAGAAGCCCAAGATCAGTATCGAAGAACCGAGGACCTTGTAAAAAGTTCTTCTCGATATTGCCATAGGTGCCAACAGCATTTGGAGCGAACGGGGTGATGTTGAAATATTCGGCAATCTTCTGTTGGCGCGATCGGTTGCCCGGCAAGTTAACTTCGCCCAGGTTCGATCCAGTAAAGTCCGGCCGATCGTATCCCTCGCCACTAAACGAGTTGTCGACACCGCTGTAGAGCGCATAAGGATTCCCACTTTGCTCGGTGGCAGAGTACGTGAGTTCCCAACCATTCTCGAATCGCCCGGCAAAACCCTCCGAGTTTGGGTGAGGTATCTGCCAGACGCCCGACAGATGGAAGATTTGTGGTATGTTGTCCTGCGAGTTACCCCAATCGACATGGCGGTCAAAGGGATCTGTATTCAGATCCTGGCTCGGAGGAAAATTGTCCAGTTGATGCGACCACGTATAGTTTGCCAGGATTGATAACCCGCGGCTAAGCCTCCGCTGGACATTCACCTGCAAGGCATGATAATCGGAGCGATAGCCTGAATTTGTCTCGTATACCTCGCTGAAGTTGGGATTGATTCGACGCTGTTGCGTATTGGCCTCAGTGGAGTGTCCCGGTATATAGATGGCGGGGTTAAGGTTTTGTACACCCTCCTGATTGCTCGACAAGTCGTATCCGACATTGCCGACATAAGATATATTTACTGACCAGTTTTGCTGGAACTGGCGTTCCAGCAACAAATTCCAGGTGGCCAAAGTTGAAACATGGAAGTTGCGTTGAAATGAATTGCCTATGGACATCGGCAGAGTGAATGTAGCGCTGGCCCCAGGCACCACTCCTCCAAAATCCGCCGGAAATGGATTCGCCACGCCCGCGCTTCCATAAGGATCCGCGAAACTAACGTCGGTAAATTGGAAAGTAGGAGCGAAAGGAGCATTGGACGTTAGACCGTTCTCGAAGGAGGTCTGAGGTTGGGTGTAGTAAATCCCGGCGCCTCCGCGCAGTACGGTGCTCCTATCCAAGCTATAGGCAAAGCCAAGGCGAGGCGCAAAGTTATATACGTTGCTAAACATTCCCTGACCGGATGGACAGCCTGAATCGCCGCCGTAAATCTCTCCCTCTGGAGCGTTGGGATAGCGCTTAGACTGTTGGCCCGGTACGTAGCAGTTCATCCGATTATGTGTTTCCGTGTACGGCCAGAATGGATCCCAGCGCAGGCCCGCATTTAAGGCAAGCTTCTTGTTCACTTGCCAGTTGTCCTGCACAAATAGGCTGTAGATTCCCCCTATGAAACTTGAAAATTGCCCCCCGCCTTGACTGAAGCGTGACGCTTGGCCAAACATGAAATCTGCGAGGTTTGAGCCTGATAGCTGTCCGCTGAAGCTAAACTGTCCGCCTTGTGAGGTTGTATTGTCTTGCTCAAGGTGGACTCGAGCCAGTTGTCCGCCAAAAATAAGTTCATGGCTGCCTTTCTGCCAAGTGACGACTTCGCGAGCCGTCTTGTCACCCCGGCTTGAAGTCGAGGAATGGTGGCTTGAAAAACTGAAATAGCCGCCAACCTGGAGATTGTCCATCTGCGGAATATCCGGCACGGCAATCTTAATACCGTAGTTCCCGAAGGACTCTGTGGCGCCCGTCGAAGCGCCACCCGCCTGGGTGTCCCATCCAAAAGAAGTAGCGAACAACAGGGTCGGAGACAAAGTGTAATTGTCGTTCACTGAGATCGTCTGCACCTTCACATTTTTCCCATTGCCATCCAGGGCAAGCAGATCTCGTTTACCCGCCCCAATATCGGTGGGTTCCGTAAATTTCGAATAGAAATAACGGCCGCTCAACTGATTCTTGCCGCGGTTCCAATCAATTTTCGGCATGTACTGTTCGTCGTCTTGCACCATAGTCGGCCCAGGGAACGTTACTTGCCCATCCGAACCGGTTGGAAGCGAAATTTGTTGCAACATATTGAGGGCGGGCTGACTCAGACGTCCCTGGGGAATCTGATTGTTTACGACTGGTATGCCACTGACCGGATCAATCAGTTGGGTTCCCGCGCCGCTTACGCATAACCCGCTTGCATCGTACGCTGAGCATAGTGCTCCGAAGTTTCCCTTCCGCTCGTCGGCGGTCGGAACAAAAGCCACGGTCCCTGCAGATGCCTGGGTAATTCTCGTGCCCTGGTACGTGCCAAAGAAAAATAGATGGTCCTTCTTGATCGGTCCTCCAACTGCCCCGCCGAATTGGTTCCTCCTCAACGTATCTTGAACAGGCGCAAAATAATCGCGTGCATTCCATTCGCCATTCCTTATAAATTCAAAAACATCCCCGTGAAACTGGTTGGTCCCCGATTTGCTGATAATGTCCACCACGTTTGCCGAATTACCATATTCAGCCGTCATATTGGAGGACTGAAGAGAAAATTCCTGAATGGCGTCAGGGTTCGGAAAAGGAAGGTTCGTGCTAACGTAGTTGTCATTGTGATCGGTGCCGTCCAGTTGGTAATTGACATTCGCGGTCCCGCCTCCGTTTACTGACGCCTCCTGCGCACTCGGGTAAACTCCACCTTGGCAGTTATAAAGGCAATAATTACTGGTAGTGTTCGCGGTGCCGGCCCCCAGAAATACCAACGTATTCGCATCGCGCCCATTTAAGGGCAAGTCCTGAATACTCTTCTCGTCTACCAGCTGTGAAAGCGTCCCCGTACTCGTCGTCAGCATGCCTGTGCTGGCCGCAACGACAACTTCTTGAGTTATCGCTCCCACTTTCAGTTTCACGTTCAGGGTGGCCGCGTGGTCGACCGCCAGCAGAATTCCCTTCTGCACGTACGTCTCAAACCCGATTCTCTCTGCAGTCAGATCGTAGGTGCCTACCGGCAATGCAGGAAAGGAAAATGTGCCGTCGTTTCCTGTCTGAACCGACATCTTTAGGCCGGTACCAGTGTTCAGAGCTGTTATGTTCGCACCGGGTACGCTAGCACCATCGGTATCAGCGACGGTTCCAGACAAACGAACTGTTGTGGCCTGCGCACATGCAAGCTGGTCGCTTAGTAGCATCAGCATCAGGGCCGCCAACAAGACAAGACACGGGCAAGAGAACAGAATCGGCAGGCGCGCCCAGAATCCTCCTCGCAGATGCCGCTCGGTGATGGTGTCTATGCGTCCAAGCTCCGGGCTGAAACTAGGGGATCTTGACCCGATGAATTCGCGTTTCATTAAGGCTCTCCTTTGAAGGGGATCTTGGAGTGCGTGCTTCTGGCACACCCAATCTCTGATTCTGACAACCGTAAGAAAAATTCACGTATTTGTCAAGATAAATATTACATATGCGAGAAATATTTCTCGCATCTCTGAAAAACTTCGGGCAGGCACATCTAAATTCCGGTTGGATGGATTGGGCCTTTCTCGTAATTTACTGTAGAGCGCTAGACGATGCTTAGACCAGGATCCAACGCCGTCAAGATCCAAATTGAACATGTCACGGGCTGGAATGCCGCTGGGAAGATTCAGAAACTCCTCGAAGCGCGTGTGTTTGAAATGAGCATGGTGCCCAATCTCGCTTCAGCAAATGCCCCCCCCTCAAATTGCCAGGACAGCGATCGAATAAACCTCTTCCCCGCCACCAAATAGTCCCATGTCCGCCCACTAGACCGTCACGCAACCCCGCAAAACGCTTTAGAAGACTGCCCACTCCCCATCTCATCCCGCAAATTATTTATGCATAAACCGGTTAGGATGTCAGACGCCTCCTCCCTGGCTCTCGGCGCGTTTTTCTTGCATTCGCGGCAAATTATCCGTAGACTCAAAAATGGCCTGGGGCTTGTGCTTGAGCCGTTCTCGCGGCGATTCATAGACCTATTCAAGTCCGACAGAAACGTAACTTCTACTTAGGTAAACATGAAAAGCATCCGCCCCAAGAAGAGCAAGCTCGGACTTCGAGAGATCGCTTCTGCCGCTCACGTGAGCGTGGCTACCGCTTCAAGGGTCTTGAGTGGAAATAACCGCGTTGACCCTGCCCTTCAAAGGGTGGTTCTGGATGCCGCGGCAAAGCTTGGTGTCGATCTTTCCCAGCGCAGCAAAACCAATACCCTGGCTTTCCTCCTAAGTAACCGCTCAATGATCCACACGTTCCACTTCAGAATCCTGCTTGGCGCGGAGGCATACTGCGCCAGCCGGGGATGGGAGATGCTGTTTCTGTCGTTTAATTATTTGCCGCAGGTTCCTTGGAAGGAGCTACACCTGCCGAATGCTTATCAGGATGAAGTAAGGGCGGTGATTCTGGCGGGGACAAACTTTCCGAATCTTCTGCAGTTATTGAATCATAAGCGCATTTCGCATGTCGTATTTGGGAATAATGTTGTCGGCGAGCCGCATGACTTGAAAAGCGATGTTGTTTTCTCCGATGACATTCAGGGCGGTCAGGATACGACCCAGTACCTGATTAGCCTCGGTCACCGCCGCATTTGCTTTGTGGGTAATACGCAGTTGCCGTGGTTTGCGCGTTGCTTCGAAGGTTACCGCCGCACCATGATCGACGCTGGCCTGCAACCGCTCCAAAGCAGCATTGATACTGAAGATGATACGGAAAGTGGATATCTTGGTGTTAAATCTCTGCTGACTCGCGATGAGAACGTCAGCGCCATCATTGCCGGAAATGATCAGGCTGCGCGCGGTGCTTACAAGGGGCTGCGCGACAGCGGATTGAAAATTCCCGATGACATCAGCGTCGCGGGTTGCGACGACACAATTGGTGAATGGCTCTATCCGAGATTGACCTCGGTCCGGGAATTCCCGGAACAGATTGGGAGGCAGATGGCGGAGATGATTCTCAACCGCATCGCCGATCCAAGCCTGCCTCAACAGATCGTCACAATGCCGACCGAATTGATCAAGCGAGACTCCTGCCGGTTGCAAGTTCCTTTTCAAGATGTGGCATCCCACGGGGTTCCTGCGCACCTGACCAAAGTGTAAAGCCGGAGCAAATAGACCGTATGACGCCGCTTGCCGTTTCGCGTCGACATCGCCAACTATTTACTTGCCTTCTCGTAAACGGGTCAAAAGCGATTCTGGAAGCTCTGCCCGCCGAGTTCTCTTCTGTGCTCTGTGCAGAGAGCGATTTCTACGACACCCGGTAAATGACGACTCAGCGTCAGCGAATCCTGCGAACGCCGCGCGCCAATCCCCAGCTTCTCCGATCAGGATCGCTTGGACAGCCTACTGGTACTTCGCATCTAATCCGACGCGGCTTCGACTTCAGCCCGTGGACGAATCAGTAAAAATAAAAAGAAGGTTGCGAGTACGGGTAAGAGTCCAGCAACAAGGAACGCCGGCCGATAGGAAAATCGATCGACTAAAAAGCCTACGAGAAGGGTGAAGCCCGCACTCACCATGCCAGCAGCCAATCCGCTGAGGCCGGTGACGGAACCAACGACATCCTGCGGAAAGAGATCGGACGGCAAAGTGAGCCCCATAGTGGACCAGCTGGCGTAGCCCCATAGCGCGATGCAGATCAGCCCGAGCGCGAAATAGACATTGTGCACGCGCGCCGCGGGTATTCCGGCAAGGATCGGCAGACAACTGACGAGGCAGATCCAGGTACGTGCCCTCACGACGGAAATTCCACGCCGAATGCAGTAGCCAGAAATCCAGCCGCCGGTAAAGTTGCCGATATCGGCGGCGATAAATGGAATCCAGGCAAACAAGGCGATCCGCTTCAGCGTGAAGCCGCGCGCATCGCTTAGATATTGCGGCAGCCAGAAAACATAGAACCACCAGATCGGGTCGGTGAGGGCGCGGCCAAGAACGATGCCCCAGAGATTGCGATCCTTCGCGAGACGTCGCCAGCGTACCCATCCGCGATAGGCTGTCACGGGTTCGGCATCCCGGCCGGCCTTGATGAGTTCGACCTCTCCCAGGCTCACGCGAGGATGACTGTCTAGCGGATGATAGACACGCAGCCAGACCGCGAGCCATACGAACCCGAGCAGGCCCGACGCGACAAATGCCCACCGCCACCCGAAAGCAAGCGCAATTAAAGGAATGGTCAATGCCGCCAACGCCCCGCCGACGCTGGAGCCGCTGTCGAAGATGGCAACGGCCAGACCACGCTCCTCGCACGGAAACCATTCAGCAACAACTTTGCTGGCTCCCGGCCAATTGAAACCCTCGCCAATGCCGAGCATGAATCGAAAACACGCGAAACCAAATACGGAGCTGGCTAAGCCGGTAAGGATATTCATCACCGACCACCAGATTGCCGCCGCGGCCAAACCAACGCGGCTACCGACCGCATCGAGAATGATGCCGCCGATCAACCATGTGATGGCATAAGAGATTTGAAACGATCCCAGAATTTTCGCCAGGTCGGTGTGGCTCAAGTGGTATTGCGCCGTGATCATCGGCGATAATACCGAGAAACTTTGGCGGCTGATGTAGTTGGTTACAGTGGAAAAGAAGAGTGTCCAGACGATCCACCAGCGAACTCTACCCGCATTTTTGTACAGTGCGACGTCAGACTGCACGAGCTTCAATCTTCACCTCTTCTGGCTGCGGTTCAAGGTGTGGCGCCTAGAATTCCGGGAAACCACTTGACCGCGTTGTCGTGATACAGCTTGCGAAGGATCGAATGCGGCAGGGCCAGCCCCTGCACTGGTTTATTTTTGTATAGGATCGTGTCGTTGGTGGCAAGGTAACGCCACTCGTTGGCGTAGGTGCTCTCCCAATCCGTCATCGTCACCTGCGCGTCGTCGGCCGGATAGAGCTCGTTGTCTGTTCCGTAAATCAATCGGTCCTGATAACGGGTGATGAACTCGATCGCGGCCGCACGCGGTTGCAGCTCGAAGTAAGGCATTCTGCCGGCGAGATCGACTGCAAAGTTGGAATATTGGTCGAAATGCCGGCCAAGTTCGTTTAAGTTCGATTCCATGCTGCCTAGATGAGCGCCCACCATACGCAAAGTAGGGTTTTCCTCCAGGATATGATCGCGCGCTTTCAGAATTTCCGCCTTGGTCGGAGCGCCGGCTTTCCCATACATATAGAGCTCTGGATGATGCATGAGATATTCGTAGTCCGGAGCAGCGGGATTGGGCGCTTCAAACGCCGAATCCGGGTCCGCAACATGGGCGACAAGCGTTTTGCTGTGCGCCGCGATGTCCTTGAAAATCGGCTCAAACACGGGATCGTCTGGCATGACGTAGTTGCCCTTGGCGTCCTTGATTTCCATGCCCACAACCTTATAGAACTTGACCGCGACGGCCCCGCGGGCAAAATCCTGATTCAGTTTGCGAATTGCCTCCGCTGAAAAATCGGGCTGGCTGAATTTGTACGCGTCAAATGTCGAACCTAACGTAACGCTGCCATGACTTCCATCCACGACCTCTCCGGCTTCCTCCGCTTCCTTCGCGAAATCTGCATATTCAGGAATCGTGTCATCGTCAACAAGAATATTCAGGACGTGTAGATTGAGCTTTGTGAGCGTTGCGTAGAACGCTGGAGACTTCTTGAAAACGTGCGTATGAGTGTCAATGGGCGCAAGTGCCGTGAAATGCTGTAGCTCCTCCACGGAAAACGGACCGCTGACCGGCACAGTGGATGCGGATGTGGAGGCTGCTGAATTAGGAGCTTTCGGTGCCTGCCCTTGGAATCCTGCGACCGCCAGGATCAATAAGAAAGAAAGTGCGATTGTTTTCACGCTAGTCTGCCTTCCGCTCAACTGTGCTGCACCGCGTTGCTCAAATCCAGGTTCCGGTGGCCCGGTCACGCCGAGACGGGGTGGTCGAGGATTTCTTCATTTACTGGATCCCAATATTGCTTCTTCCCGCTCCAATAGGAACGAGCCGCCATGATGACTACAATGGCATGGGAGAAACCGTGATCCACGTTCGCATTCGGCTGCTTGCGCGCCCGCATTGCCCTCAGCCAGTTCATCATGTGATCCGGGTCGTCGTCGCCTGTACCGCGTGAATCCGGCGGTGGCGCGCCGGGGACATGGACAAGCTGCTCCTGCTCGAGAGCAGGTGGCACAATCGGAAGCTTCGAATAATTCACCGAGCCCTCGAGTTCGTGCCGGCCACCCTCTTTGCTGACGACAAAGAACGGCGCGCCTTCCCCGCCATAATTTGCGATCGTGCCGTCTCGTCCTTGAATTCGCGAAAAGCTGCGATAGCTATTGCCAAACGTTGTCTTGTATGTATAGAGAAATCCCTTGGGATAGGTGACTGCGGCGACAACGGTGTCCGGGTTTTGCCGGCCGTCGGGCCATGCGTAGATGCCGCCGTTCGCGACCACGCTTTCTGGGTAGGTCTCGTCCATCCACAGATGCACCAGGTCGCTGCCGTGGCTCATCCATTGGTCGAAGATGCCGGAGGAGAAATCCTTGTACAGGCGGAATTCTAGGTAGACATGCGGGTCAAAGGGCCGATAAGGCTTGCCGAGCAGCCAGCGCTTCCAATCGGTGTCTTCTTCGCGCAGTTTGGACGCGCGGTCGTACAGCCACTTCTTCCACTCCATGTTGCGGTCCTCGTCCATCTGATCGGACTCGCCTGTGTCGTTCGGAACGAAGCGCCAACGCTCCTCGTTCACGTTCCACTCCTGCTCTATATGGACGATCTTTCCAATGCGGCCCGAGCGGATCACGTCTCGTATAGCAAGCTGATACGGCTGGCTGCGATGCTGCGCTCCCATCTGAACAACCTGCTTCGAGGCCTTCACCGCATCACGGGCTTCCTTCGCGTCCGCAAGTACGTTTGCAAATGGTTTCTCGACATAGCAGTCCTTGCCGGCACGAACAACTTCCGTGCACAGCTTGGCATGTTGAAAATCTCCCGTCGCAATCATCACGCCGTCGATATCCGGGTTGGCCAGCATTTCTTCCGAGTACTTGTACATTTTCGGATTGAGGTTGAAGACCTTCTTCACCTGGGCTGCCCGCTGCTCTCGAGCCACGCTCCAGATATCGCAGACTGCGACCGTTTCCACCTGCGTTTGCTTCGATACGAGTTGCACCATGTGGACATGGCCTTCACTGCGCTGCCCGCATCCCAGCTGCGCGATCCGAATCCGATCGTTCGCGCCCAGTATGCGGCCATAGGAGCGCGCGTCCATTCCCGCTGCCAGCGCAACCACCCCGGCTTGCTTTACGAACGCACGGCGATCCATTCCTTCCTGTAACTTGTCCGTCATGTCGTCTCCCGATAGAACAATTTCCGTTAGCTCCGTTATCTACCTTCGGCCGCCAAGAATTGCTGCGGGCTGCAAATGATCCTGCAACTGCGCCGCCGATTCCCTATCAAGATATACCGTCGCGTTTGGATGGATACGAAGAAGCGTTGCCGGGCAGTTGGTCGTGACAGGTTCTTCCAACGCGCGGCGAACGATGGCTGCTTTCCGCGGGCCGGGGACGGAGACGATCAATCTTGGCACCCGGAACATCGTTGGAATCGTAAGTGTCATGGCGCGCGCCGGCACTTCCTCAAGTTTGTTAAACCAACCCTCCGCGGCCTGCTGTTGACGGCATACCGCGTCGAGATGCACGACCTTCATATCCACTGGATCGTTGAAGTCCGCCACGCCGGGATCGTTGAATGCCAGGTGTCCATTCTCGCCAATGCCGAGCAAACATAATTGCGCATCCGCGGAACTCAGCAACTCTGCATAGTCCTTGCATGCCTGCTCCGGATCGGGCGCAGTTCCATCGATCTCGAAGAATTCTTGCATATGCACTTTTTGGGTCAGATTCTCCCGAAGGTAGCGGCGAAATGAAGCTGGGTGATCGGCTGGAATTCCGACATACTCATCCATATGGAAGCCGCGAACCTGGGCCCATGGCAAACCCTCGATCTTTGTCAGCGCCCGCAACGTGTCTAACTGCGAGGCGCCCGTCGCAAAGATGACCGCGACTGGCCTTTTACTGCCGGCAAGCTGAATCAGAGCATCGGCCGCCGCCTGTGCCGCCGCCGCGCCCGCGGCTTCATGGGTGGAATAGATCTCAATCTTCAATTTCTCTACTTGAAATCGCTGAACGTCACCGTTTTGGGTCATTTTTCCTCTTGTTGGATGGCCAGTGCAAGATGCATTCCAAATAAGGTATGCAGTTCCACTGCCTCATCTATAGCTACTGCAGTATGAAAGTGGGTGGCTAGCAATGTCAAGAGTATTTTCTCAATTAATGTGAAATTTTCTTGCAAGTAGAGATAATTATTGGATTGTGCCTGAGGCACTTCCTAATCAAAGCTAGCCCTAATACCGTTCACTTAACCATTCTGATGACCTTTCGGATGTTGATTGGCGGAAGAGGCAAGATGCTCCCCGGTCGAAGCGGGAAGTCGCTCATTTTCCGCTTAACGCCGCGGAAATTGCCGCGGTTTCGGCTGGAGACGACGCGCTCATCGAGTATCTCGCCGAGCACCGCCTTATGAAAGGCTCTCCTCTTCGCAGGGGGAATAGCGCAATAGAGCCTGTCTACGATCTGTGGTCCTGATCTTCCGTGGTCATCAAGGTAGATACCTTCGGCGTTTCAGAGGATCTATTCCATAACCTCAGACGAACGACTTCAGCACGGCTGCACGGCGTCCTATCTCGAGATCACTCCATTCGCCATTTAAAAAATGGGCAGCCCGAATGCGACCTACCGTCTGTAGAGTAACGCTCGAAGCCAGTGGGTTGAACGGGTACTGTACTGAGTCGATTAAATTAGAGCGCGCCTTGCCGATTTAAAATCGATACTTGTTGTCCGGTGGGGGCGATTAAAGTGGACGACCGAGGTAGACGCATGTTTAGTTGGCAGTGGGAGAGTTTCGAAGAGATCATCAAAAGCTATGCGCCCGTGGTGATCCGCTCGACCGCAAGCCGCCCACGCTGAGAAAATATTCGGCGGATTTTCTCGAGTGGGTGAACGAAGGTATCCCTCCGGGAAAGACCATTCTTTCCGTAGGTTTTTGAAGATGATTCACTGAAAGCATGAGTGAATATCCTGTTTTTTCCATCCCTCGTCGCCCTCGTCGCAGCCGTGCGGAGGTGGCGCAGATCGTGTCATCTTACCCGCAGAGTGGCTTGAGCCGATCACAGTTCTGTCTTCAGCATGGTCTGTCCCTGTCTACTCTCAACAGGCATTGCCAGCATGGACGCCATCGCGATGCTCTTCGGTCCGCGTCGATGAGCAGGTCCCTCAGCGCTGTGGAGTTGCCACTGGCACGGGTCGAGTTTGTCGAGAAGTCCACGACGCATATAAAGCGGCACGACCCATTGCTAGTCGAATGTATCCCTTCGGGCAAGTCCAT
>PLOG01000169.1 GCA_003142935.1 Acidobacteriaceae bacterium | reverse complement strand
GCGCACTCGGTTGAGGGGCGGCGGAAGGGCGACTGGATTCTGCTGGACTATGTGGACTTTGTGGTCCATGTGTTTCTGGCCGAGCGGAGGGCGTTTTACGACATTGAGAGGCTGCGCAAGTCGGCGCGGCCGGTAACCCCGGCTGAGTTCGACGCTGAGTTGAAGGCGGCGCTGGCAGATAAAACCCGAGCAGCGCGCAAGAATGCCTCCGGCAAGGCAAAGCCCGCGGCAAAGACCAAGCCAGTGGCAGTGAAGGCTTCGGCAGCGGCAAAGCCGAATAAGGCCGCGAAGAAGGCTGCTGCAAAGAAGAGCGCGGCAAAGAAAGCGCTGGTGAAGCGGGCCGCGGCAAAGAAGTAGGCGGCGATTTTCATTCGGATCTTGCCGGTTGCAGGAATGGTTTGCTGAGAGTGTTTTTTGCGGCGCGTTGAATGTTGCGGTCAATGAATAGTTGCCAGGGCATAAAAGAGGGACCGCCGAAGCGGTCCCTTTTCCGTTTACATTCAGCTTTGGTTGAAAGCGAGGTCTCAGAACTCCACGCGCAGCGAGAGCTGCAGCACGCGAGCGCCGCTGTTCTGGTTCCCCGGCGGAGAAACTGTGGAACTGATCTTCCCGAACCCGGACCCGCGCTGGTAGTCCGTCTGGTCGTATCCGTTGTAAGCATTCTCTATTGGCATGCCAAAGTTCGGGTGGTTCAGCGCATTGAAGGCATCTGCGCGGAACTTAAGGTTGAGGGCTTCCTTGTAAATCGGGAACGTCTTCTGGAGTCCCATGTCGGCATTGAAGAATCTTGGCCCTGTCATCTGGTTGCGCGGTCCCATCTGGAAGCCGACCGGTCCTGTGAATGATGCGGCGGCCGCACCTGCATTGCTGAAGTTGCTCACGCCGCCCCCGGGTAGCTTGGTCACCTGGCTCTTGATCACTGAGCGGTCGGACCCGATAAAGATCGCCGGGGCATCGTTGGAGTAGCTGGCCACAAAGGCATTGGAGGTGGTGGCCCATGGCTCGCCGGTATGGAACGATGCAACGCCGCTAAGATCCCAGGCGCCAATCACCTCGTCGGCCCAGCGCGGAACCGAGGCGAAGAACATTCGGCCCTTGCCGAATGGCAACTGGTAAGAGACGTCTGATGAAATGAGGTGCCTCATATCGAAGTCGGAGCGGGCCCGGCATTCGCGGGGCCTGATGACATCGCAGATCAGGCCGACGCCGCTGCCGATGCCGGTATCACCCTGCGAGTTGGCGAAGAATGAGATGTTGTCGATGGAATGCGAGAACGTGTAGTTGAAGTCGAATTGCAGACCATGCGAGAGGTTCTTCGTTAATGTGAGCAACAGACCGTCGTAGTTCGAGAAGCCACCGTTGTAGTAGAAGGAGTTCTCAGAGAACTGAGCTGCCATACCCACATTCAGCGGTGTACGGTAGGAGATTGCCTGGTTGAAGTCGGCGAAATCGCCGTTGTAGAACAGGGTCTTGTAGGCCGCTGCCAGATAGTTCGTGTTACTTGCATAACCCTTCGAAACTCCACGGCCGGGTTGATAAACATCCTCAAACCAGGGCTGCACGGTTACGGACGCCGGGGCGACACCCTGCCGGATCTGAGTTACGACGCTTGAGAACGCCTGTGCGAACATTTGGCCGGATTGCGTATCCGCGAAGTCGAGGATCTGTTCCGCATCGGCCTGTGCCAGCAACCGGCGGCCTAGGCGGTTCACAAAGTTGGCTTTCAGCACCATGTTCCAGGGCAGGTTGCGCTGCACACCGAAGTTGAACATCAGGCTGTACGGCGTTTTGAGCGAAGGATCGATGGTGGCAGAATTGAACGCTCCCCCATCGATAAGACCGCATGGAGCGGTTGGGATGCCGAGAGAAGCACAATACGCGGGATCGACGTAAGGTTGATAGGGTGGCTTGGGCGTGGCTGGAGCACTGAGCGCCATGTTTGAAAGCCCATTGCTGGCATCCAGCCGTGGATCGGTATCAATCGAATTGTACGAATCGCCCGAAGTTCCGTTCGAAATGGTCTTTTGCTGCTGGAAGAGATAGGAATAGCCATCCTGCAGGCTCTGAAGCGCCATAACGACGGTACGGTCATAGATAACAGCCGCGCTGCCGTTGATCACCATCTTCTTGTCGAAGCCGGGGTTCCAGGCAAAGCCGACGTGCGGGGCGATGTTTCTGAATTCGGGCATGTAGAGCCCGGGAGCGCCGGAACCATTGCCCTTCCCGCCAAGAAGATAGGAAATAAGAGGAACGGCGGTTGGACCGGTTTGGCCGAGTTGGCTCTGCATTACGCGAGCACTCATGTACTGATTGAATGTATACGGCTCAACAGTCTCAAGTCCGCGCGTCTCATAGGGCACTGAGAACCATTGGTAGTTGAGGCCGTAATTGAGGGTCAGATTGGGCAAGACCTTCCAAGTATCCTGCGCATAAAGCTGCATCTGGTAGGAGCGGTAGAAACGCTGATCGCCGGTCATCTGCTTGAGCGCAGCGCCGCTTTTGTCATAGTTGTACGTGCTTGCCACATTGCCGATGCGGCCAAGCGAGTACGCAAATGCCTCGTCCCAGAGCAGTTCCTGCGAGGTATCGATATCGGAGGGGCGCAGGCTCTCATTGGGGTTGTTCGGATCGCAATCGCCGGCAGCAGGGCCGCAGAGCCCGAGAACCTGGCCGCCCAGACCGATTTGGGCCATGTTGTAGTCGCTGATATTGGTAGTGTGCGCCAGAATGTCCTTGAATGTGCCGCCCCACTGCCAAGTATGGTTGCCCTGGGTAAGGGAGACGCCATCGCCGAGGACGGGAACGGGAATGCGGCGAGCTGACGAAGCAGGCCAGGTGTAAAGGTCCGAGGTCATGGACTGGTCCGCGCCGTCTGAAAAAGTGAACGCGGTTGAACCCATGGGGGCGTAGTCGTTAGGGAAGGAATACTTTTCGACGGTTTCGCCCAGCCACACGCGATTGGTCATTTTGGTTCCAATCACCCAGTTGTGACCGATCACCCAGGTGTAGGAGCGATCCACAAATGGAGAGGTCTGCGGGTCGCCAGGCCATGCGTTTGGAGCCTCAGACGCTTCCTCGCGCGCGACGCTGAATTTCGCGAACATTTTCATGTTTGCGTTGAGGTTGTAATCCACCTTGCCGATATAATTCTTCAAGTAGTCGTCGTTTGGGGCGTTGAAGATGTATCCGCCCGAGTTGACGCCGTCGCCGACTGCGGTGTTATTGGAGTGATACTTGATTCGGGTAGTGACCAGGTTGAGCCAGGTGCCGAGTTCGCCGGCCCCGGACGGGTCCATCGCCTTCACCTGGGCGGGCGACATCGAGTTTGTGGCGCTGCAGTCATCATTGGTGCAGTAGCTGATGGTTCCGGCGCGGAAGCTGTCGAGGGGAACAATTCTATTGACGACAGCAGTTTCGATGATGCGGGAGTCGTTGTAATCGAAGAAGAAAAACGCCTTGTCTTTACCGCTGAAGAGATGGGGGATGGTGATCGGGCCGCCAACGGCGCCGCCGAACTGGTTCTGGATGAGGTGATTGCGCGGAATCTTGGGGGTGGCGTTGTTGCTGAACCAACTGTTGGCCACCAGCGACGGATCGCGGTGGTACTCATTCAGGTTGCCGTGAAATTGGTTTGTGCCGCTCTTGGTAACCAATTCGAACTGACCGCCTCCGGCGGCTCCTGTATCTGCGGTGTTCCCCGCGACACCGGCATGAAACTGTTCGACCGAGTCAACCGGCGCGTGACCGACGATGCCGCCCTCAAAGCCAGTGGAAACGCCACTATTCGTCTGGGAGGCGTTGCCCGTCGCAAGGTCATTGACGTCCAGGCCGTCGAGCGTGATGTCGTTTTGATCGACGCGTGCCCCGGCGACTGAGCCGTCCACGGTCACTCCTGCCTGCAAGGTGAACAGCGCAGTGGGATCGGCTCTCTGCTGCACGGGAAGACTGTTAATCGATTGCACGGGGAGATCGTTGCCAACCGTCGCATCCGTGGTGTCGATGGTGACCAGCGAGTTTGCGGCCGAAACCTGGACCTCTTCGTGTGCGCCGATCAGAAGCGTCGCGTTCTGCGTACGCACCGTCGCCACACTCAGGTAAATATCCTTGACCGCAAGGGGCGTGAACCCCTTGGCCGAGAAACTGACCTCATAGCCCGCTCCCGGAGGTACGTCGGTGAAGCGATACGAACCGATCAAATTGGTAGTCTGCGTGAGCCTCACGCCCGTCGTCTTATTGGTCAGCGTGACCACGGCGCCCGGCACAACAGCACCGGTCTGGTCTGACACTGTGCCCGCCATGCCTGCGGGAGCTTGCCCATAGCTGGCCGGCATAGATACCAATGCCAACACAGCCATCATGGCTCCAAGGACTACCATCGCACTGTGAAACCGGAAAGATAGCATTTAACTCCTCCGAGAGTGGTTTGAAACTGAAGAACCTTTACAAAAAACCTTCTGATCCGCAAAGTACTTTGTTCCGACTTGGCGGGGTGCAAGTACTGATTGATTTGCCTGTGATTCTCGAATTAAAGCTTCGTTTAGGCGATCAGGTGACCATCCAGCTACGTTTCGACAGGTTGCACGAAGCTTGTTTGGGGGGATATATGCACGGCGTGGGCCAATCTTTTTGGCCGATGAGGAATGAGCTGTTGGTGTTGAAACTAAAGTGGTTAGTTCGAATACCGCATTTGTGTGAGAAATTCAATAATATGAAAAATGGAATGTAATAGGTGCAAAATTCCGAAGTTGGGAGATCATGCCCATTCTTGGAATGCGGGTCTTGGATTTTTTGACCGACGGATCGCGGAGTTTTTAGGGTCTGTAGACGCTTTGGGCTTTTGGGATCCTGAGGGCCAGCGGGGCAATGCGGGCACGATTGGTTGCGCTATGCTCCTGTCTATGCAGATTACGCTGGCTTATGTCGGCAACCGCCCGGGTTCG
>PLOG01000140.1 GCA_003142935.1 Acidobacteriaceae bacterium | reverse complement strand
AACTTTAGAGACAGGACACTAGAGCGGGGCTAGAGTTGCTATGTCCCTCTTTGAAAGGGCACGGTCGGGGTACCGGGGTGCCCTCTGGGCCGGGTCGCCGTGCCGCTGGCAGTCGTTACGTATTGTGGGCTTTAGCCCCTGAAGGATACATCTTCCTTGGTTCCGCTCTAACTGCACTGCTGCATGCGGATAAGAGATTCAATGGAGCCCAGCGATGAACGAACCGATCTTGGCGGTGCACAAGAGTTCTTACGTGGCTCCGGCACAAACGCCAACGCGCAAGGTCCGATTGACGGAACGAATTTCGGGCCTTGCAATTTGTTGCGAGAAAACACTCTAGGGCTTTACGTGCGGCGCTGTCTTTCCGGCCACTCCGTGTTCTGCGCAGGGCTTTCCGCCACATAGTTCGCCAGTAATGCCCACGCCTTCAGTGATTGTGTAAATTCGGTCGACAGCAGGAAGCTTGACCGTCTCCTTCCTGCCGGAGGGCCAGTGGATCTCGATCCTACCCGGATCGGATGCGTCTCCCAGGCCAAAGTGCAGCCGGCGGTCGTTCGAACCAATGTAGCTGCCGCTGGCCAGGACATCCTGCCGTTGACGAATTCCATTCGCCGCGAGATACCCCGTTGCGCAAGTCGCATCCCGCGGGCTCCTGGGGCCGCCCACCAGCTTAACCTCAACCCAATGATGATGGTCGGGATTGACATTCCGCAGCAACACCGGCGGGCCATCGATGGGATTGATCACCACATCGATTTTGCCGTCGTTGAACAGATCGCCGAAGGCCGAGCCGCGCGCCGGAATCGTCACCGCCAGCCCCGTGCCTGTAACCGGAGGAACGTATTCGAATCTGCGTCCCTTTCCGGTTCGATCGGGTACGTTGTGAAACAGCAGCGGCCGCTCCGCGAAGGTGGTGCCCCAGTCGTGCTGGTCGACCTGGGGATATACGTGCCCGTTGGCCATGAACAGATCGAGCCAGCCATCGTTGTCGTAGTCGATGAAGCCGTCGCCCCAGCCGACAAACGGAATTGCCGTTTGCGCGATCCCGGCCTCATAGCTGACATCGGTAAAGCCGGTTTCGCCATCGTTGTGAAACAGAACTTTGTAGTCGTCGCCAAAGTCGGTGATGAGAAAATCGATCAGCCCGTTGTTTTCGTAATCGCCCGCGGCAATGCCCATGGATGCGATCTCGCGTCCCTCTTTGTTGAACGCGAGTCCCGACACGTAGCTTTGATCTTCAAAAGTACCGTCACCTTTGTTTCGATAGAAATAATTGGGTTCCGAGTCGTTCCCGACGACAAGATCGGGACGGCCGTTTCCGTTCAGTGAAACAAAGATGGACGTGAACCCGTAGAAAGGGCCTTTGTCTTCGACGCCGGCTTTTTCAGTTACATCGGTGAATGTGCCGTCGCCGTTGTTATGGAAGAGGTGATCGGGTTCAGCGGGCAGTCCGCGAGGACCGCAGTTGACCGGGAAACCCCGGTAAAGGCAGGCGGAGTTGGACGCATCCTTGGCCAGCGCTTCAGCCAGAACGCGATCGAAGTGCACATAACCGGCCACGTAAAGGTCCAATTTCCCATCGCCGTCGTAGTCACCCCACGCCGAGCCTGTTGACCAGTTGCCCAGCGCGACGCCGGCTTTCTCCGCCACATCGGTGAAAGTCCCGTCGTGATTGTTTCGGTAGAGGCGATTCTTCCCAAAGTTCCCCACAAAAAGATCGGGCCAGCCGTCATTGTCGAAATCAGCCACTGAGCATCCGTATCCCCAGCGATCGTTTTCTACTCCTGCCTGAGCGCTTACGTCGGTGAAGGTGCCATCGTGGTTGTTGTGAAACAGCGCGGCGTGCGGTGAAGTTTCATTGCCATCGAGCGCCTTGAATGTCGACCCGTTGACCAGGTAGATGTCGAGCCAGCCGTCGTTGTCGTAGTCGATCAGGCAAACTCCAGAGCCGTTGGCCTCGACGATGAACTCTTTCTCAGGCACTCCCATCCTGTGGATCCAGTTGGAAAGCCCAGCCTGTTTGGTAATGTCTTCGAAGACGACCGGCCCCTTGTCCACGAATCCTCCCGCGGTGATGGGCCGTCTCTTTTCGTCATAGACCGGCGCCGCTATCACGCTCGACGCGATCCCGCTCATCCCGCTGCCTTGTTGTGAAGGGGGTTGCCCCTGCTGCGCGTGGCAAACCATAGGCAGAAAAACGGCCATACCAAGAATGCCGGGAACCAGGCGCGCTTTTCGCAACGATAGCAATCTCCGCATCACGGACTCGATCGAAATGCGTTTTGCCATACCATGTCCGTCGTTGAAAGTAACATGAACTCCAGTTGTTATCAATTGATGATCTCCGCCTTGGCGCGTTGCGTATGCAAAACCTAGTTCCGTCCATCGGGCTGTGCGCCTGGCGATCCTTCCTCAATCAGCCGGTAGCGCTTGCGATCTGTCTCATGCTGCAATGACTCCTTGTGCAACTCTGAGAGCCGCTTGACCAAAGGCTGCAAATCGTCCTGGTGGCCGCTATGACGCATGGAGATGATGAGGTGATACATGGCGGTTTCGTTGGAAGGGTCGTACTGCAAAGACACTCTGCACTCCTTGATCGCCTGCTCATACTGATTCAGGCTCATATACATGCTTGCCAACTGATTATGCACTTCGACAAGATCCGGCTGGGTCTTTGCGGCAGCCAGGGCGTTTTGCATCGCCTCTTTGAATGCGGGACTCTGCGGATCGGGAGCGCTGTTCATGATCAATTGGGCAAGCAGGAGACGGAAAAGCGGATTGTCCGGATGTGCCCTTAGTTGCTCGCGCACCCGTGTCAGAGCTGTGTTCGGATCGTTCCTTTCAAGAACGGCAAGGTCGCCGGCATAAGCGCCAACGCTTTCGGTGGAGTCGAGCTGCTCTGCCTTTTTGAAGTCGGCTTCCGCTTTGTCGTAGTCTGCCAACTGCGCATAAAGTACGCCGCGCGAGAGATAGAGGGAGGCATTAACGGCAATGCGCCCGATTCCGGCGTTAAGCATATCGATTCCCACCTGGAAGGAATCGTGAGTCATGCAAAGGTCCGCAAAAAGTATGTAATTTGAGGGATCGGTGGGATTGAGTACAATGGCTTGACGCTGCAGCGCGACAGCCTTGGGCGTGTTGCCGGTCGCCTCGTACGCCTGTGAGGCCAGGCTGAGAATATCGGGATCGGTCTGATCGGGAGTCAATAGCGGCTCAAGAGCCTTTACCGCCTCATCGTTATTGTGCGAGGCGACAAGAACAACGGCAAGATCGTAGCTGGGATACGTGCTCCCCGGAACCAGCGGGATGAGTTGGCGGAAGATGGGAATGGCATCGGCAACCCGGTCAAGCTTGAACAGGCAAAAGCCGTAAGCTTCAAGCGATGAAGGATGGCTCGCGATTGCCTCCATGCTCTGGGCGAATTGTGACACCGCAGTGCGGCAGTCGCCGGCGCGTGCTTCGAGGGTGCCCAGCATCTCGTGTCCGGTTTGGTCGCCCGGATCGGACTTGAGCATCCTCTCCAGAAGCGGAATAGCACGTTTGTCCCCGGTCTTGTAGAGAATCTGTATTTCACCTTTGAGAGCGGGAACGTAATTAGGTGAAATGCGAATTGCATGGCCGAATGCAGCTTGGGCCTCAGTGTCGTTTCCCTGTAATCCAAGGCAAATTCCATCGAGCGTCCAGAGCTTGTAGTCGCTTGGACTCTCGCGCAACGCTGTCTTCAATGTGTTGAGAGCCTGTTCGTACTGCTGTGAACGGATCAGCGACTCAATCGTAGTGATCGAGACCTTGCCGTCCTGGGCGTGGCTCGGCAGGAGCCAAGCCAGGGCAAATCCTATAACCAGGATAAAACGAATCATTTGAGGCGAACTCCAACGCAGTTTCTCACACGAACGATCAATGCCGAGGTCCCTCGCTGATTCCATGGTATAGCTCCATCTATTCCGGTGGTGGCCCGCAGCCAACCGCCATTGCCGGACCAGCCATCTTCCAACTTGAACGTTGACCTCAGGAACACGGTTGTGGGGCGCACAAGACTCCTGTTATGCCTTGTCCCTCGGTGATCGTGAAGATTCGATCCACAGCCGGAAGTTTGACCTTTTCGATGTGGCCGGACGGCCAATGAATCTCTGCGGTTCCGGCGTCGGTTGCATCGCCCAGGCCGAAGTGAGGACGTTGGTCGTTGGATGAAATGTAGCTTCCTCCACTCATCACGTCCTGGCGCTGGCGCATCCCGTTTGCAGTCAAATAGACGGTGGTGCCGATTGCATCGCGTGGGCTTTTCGGGCCGCCTGCCAATTTGAGCTCCACCCAGTGGTGATGGTCTTGATTCACATTCTTCAGCAGCACTGGTGGACCGTCGACAGGATTGATCACCACATCGATTTTGCCGTTGTTGAAAAGGTCTCCGAATGCAGCGCCGCGCCCCGGTACGACTATCGCCAGCCCCGATCCCTTCACCGGCGGCACGTATTCGAATTTGCCATGGTGGTTGTTGTGAAACAGCAAGGGACGCTCGGCATAGGTTGTGCCCCAATCGTGCTCGTCCACCTGCGGATAAACGTGCCCGTTGATCATCATCATGTCCAGCCAGCCGTCGTTGTCGTAATCGATCAAGCCGTCACCCCAGCCCACAAAGGGAACAGCAATTTGAGCGAAGCCTGCCTCGCGGGAAACGTCGGTAAAAGTGGCATTTCCGTCGTTTCGATAGAGTGCCTTGTAGTCGTCCGAGAAGTCCGTGTCCAGCACGTCGACCCGGCCGTTGTTCAGGTAGTCGCCGACGGCCAAACCCATCGAGGCTATCTCGCGGCCATCGTAGTTGAAAGCAAAACCGGAGATATAGCTTTGGTCGTCGAAGGTACCGTCCCCTTTATTGATGTAGAGATAATTGCGCTCGGAATCGTTCGCGACAAGCAGATCCACTTTGCCATCGTTGTTCACGTCGACAAAAATCGCAGTGAATCCATAGAACCGGTCGGAATCGGAAACCCCGGCATGTTCGCTCACATCGGTAAACGTGCCGTTGCCGTTGTTATGAAACAGGTGATCCGGTTCGCCGGGCAGCCCGCGCGGGCCGCACATCACCGGCACACCGCGCATCTGGCAGTGTGCAGTGGAGGCTGCGCCGTCCTCCGCGCTTGGCTGATTGTTCAGGTCGTAGTGCAAGTAACCGGAAACGAAAAGATCGAGACGGCCGTCGCCGTCGTAGTCGCCCCAGGTTGCGCCTTTCGACCAGTTGCCCAGAGTGACCCTTGCTTCTTCCGCCACATCCGTGAAGGTTCCATCGTGGTTGTTGTGGTACAGCCGGTTCTTGCCAAAATTTGCCACGAATATGTCGGGCCATCCGTCGTTATCGAAATCCCCGATCGCCACGCCGAATCCCCAGCGGTCGTTGGTGACTCCCGCCATTTTGGCAACGTCGGTAAAGGTTCCGTCGTGGTTGTTGTGGAAGAGCGCCGCGTGGGGAGGGGTGCGCTTGCCGCTGAGTGCGTCGTAGGTTGAGCCGTTCACTAGGTAGATGTCGAGCCAGCCGTCGTTGTCGTAATCGATCAAGCCGACACCTGAGCCATCGGTCTCCAGGATGTACTTTTTCTGCGGCGTGCCCATCTCATGGCGCCAGCCCGAGAGCCCCGCCGCCTTGGTCGCGTCCTCGAAGACTACTGGGCCTTTGTCAACGAATCCGCCCGCGGTGATGGGTCGCCGATGTTCGTCGTAAACGGGAGCGAACACGCCGGCCGACGCTATGCCTCCGCCCATCCCGCCTTGTGCGGGTTGCGCAGGTTCCTGAGTCTGGCCCGCGGCGCACACCGCAAGGCGGATCAACAATGCGCTACAGATTAAACCGCGAACGTGCAAGAGAACTTCTCCATCTAGGTTTCTGACCAATTGAAGTTGTACCAACTCTGGGTGCCCCAGGTCCCGATTTTGGGACCTGGGATAGCAGAAATCCAAGGCGCGAAATCATGCGGTCAGAGCCCCAGAGAGTGTTTCAAAAAACCGCTTTGTAACGGGGCAGGACTTTAGTCGTGCCGAAAAGCCAGGAAAATTGAGGGGTTTTAACCCCTGAGGGAATGCGTCTGTCATTCTTGAAAGACGCTTTGGTCATTCTTATGGCTGTGCATGAGCCGCATAATAACAGCAGACAGAGTGGTCAATGTCGATTATTTCCAGCAGGTCACCAAGGCAGGCGCATCTTAATCTTTCAGCAGTTGAACCTCTTGCAAAATTCTATTGAGACCCCAAAATGTGTCAGTCGTCCACCGGCTTCGCCGACCCGCGGGGTATGAAACTGTGCTTGGCAATGCCGCCGCCAACCCGCTAACTTGCCATGTCCGCGAAGCGGACGCTAACTTGCTGAATTTATTACCACAATCCTCGCCGCACCTTCCCGCTAATCATTCAATCCAGGTCCATTCGGAACCCTGTTTTTTATTAGACACACCGTAAAAAATACTGTGTGTTACTTGCCAGCTTCGTTATCGGGAATCAAACTCCTAGCTGACCCGGTAATCCATCTTTCAATGGGGGTGGAATGGAGGTTCTTATCTCCGTTTATAGCCTTCAGAGGGGGTTGGTAACCGGGAAAAAGGTCCCAGGTTAGGAGGAGCAAATACTTCCATTGATAAAAGGAGGGTGACCGACGGTTGGCGCGTGACGGTTCGTAACCATCCCGCGCTCGGAGAGGGCGAGTGGGGCGTCGCCCGAAGGATAATCACGGTCCGTCAGTACCGGCTCTGCCAGACAGGCCACATTGGTGCTGGCTTCATCTGTCTCGGTTCTTCAAGCGGCACTCGGGGTTCCCAAATATGGACAAGTGGTAAAGGAGAAAGCTGGATGTTAGAAGTTTTCGTTCGTAGAGGCTTCGTTGCGGTCATTTTGGCGGTTCTCTTGTTCGAGTGCCGGCCTGTCTGGAGCGCGGATGCGCAGATTGTGTTGTCGCGCCAGGGCAGGACTGTTGTGCTGGAACCGTACGCGCCCAATATCGTCCGAATCACCTTGAGCTCGGATAATTCCGCAGCCCTCGCGGCCGCCGGGTATGGGTTCGTGGCCACGCCGTCGATGACTGGATGGACCCACGAGCAGGATTCTGCCGGATACGACGTGATTCGCTCGGGGCGAATGGTCATCCGTGTGGCCCCACAGAACCTCCCCCCGCCTCATGCTATGCCGCTCGACGAGTTGAATAATTCGCTCAGAGAACACTATTTCGGCGGCAATCCTCCCAGCAATGGACCTCACGACGACACGATCTCTATAACAACGGCGTCCGGCAAGCCGCTTCTGACAATGAAGAACTGGTCCATGAGGCATAACCGGCCGGCAGCGTCCCCCGCGAGCGCGGAAAGCGGGCAAAAGGCAGATCCCGGCTACCGGGTTTCGGCTGTCTTCGACGCGCCGCTCGATGAGCACTACTACGGGCTGGGCCAGCACCAACAGGGTTTTCTCGACCTCCGTGAGCAGCGTATCGAGTGCTGGCATGAATACACCTCAATCGGTGGAGAGACGGTCTGCGTTCCTTTCATGGTGTCCAGCCGCAACTACGGCCTGATCTGGGACAATCCCTCCAAGACCACCATCGACCTGAGTGTCAACCTGCGCAACGTTTGGTCATCCGAGGTGGGAGACCGTGTTTCCTTCTTTGTGATCTCCGGCGATAACAGCGACGAGATCTACCAGGGCTATCGCCAGCTCACCGGCGTCACCCACATGTTGCCCAAGGCCACATATGGCTACATCCAGAGCAAGGCCATCTATCCCACGCAAGACCAGATCATGGCCATTGCGAAGGGATATCGCGACCGCAACCTGCCGCTCGATGTGCTGGTGGTGGACTTCCTGAACATGACCAGGCAAGGCGAGTTGGATCTAGACCCCGCTCGCTGGCCCGACCCAGCCGCAATGAACAAACAGCTTCATTCCATGGGCATCGCGACGCTGCTGAGCGTCTGGCCGCATTTCTCTCCCGGCACGCGATATTACGACATGCTGCGCCAAAAGGGCTGGCTCATTCATACCGCGGATGGCGCTCCCGATTTCGGTGGCTTCAAAGACGTAATCGGCCCCAACATCGACACCACTAATCCGGCCGCCGCCAAGTGGTGGTGGGAGGCAATCAGAGACCGCTACGAAAAGCCGTATGGCTTCGATTACATCTGGCTCGATGAAACGGAACCGGACATCGACCCAATCAACGACTTCTTCTACGTAGGCTCAGGGACACGCTATTACGATGTCTATCCCTTGTTTCATACGGCCTCGGTTTACGAGGGTTCGCGGCGCGACTTCGGAGACCGCCGCCGGGTCTTTTCCCTTGCCCGCGCGGCATACCTTGGAGCGCAGCGGAACGGCACCGTGTTCTGGTCCAGCGACATCATGTCGACCTGGGACATGCTGAAACGCTCCGTGCCCACCGGACTGGGTTTTACCGCCAGCGGCATGCCCTACTGGGATACGGATATTGCGGGTTTCTTCTCGCCCATTATCCCCTCCACCTACCATGCGGCCCACAAACCGTTGGTCGACCCCTCGGATGCAATAGAGAACGTGGGCAATTACGAAGACTACCCCGAGCTGTTCGTGCGCTGGTTCGAATGGGGCGCATTCCAGCCGGTGATGCGGGCTCACGGAGAGAGGCAGCACAACGAGGTCTGGGCGTACGGCAAGCAGGCCGAGGCCATTCTGAGCAAGTATCTGCGCTTGCGCTACGAGCTGTTGCCGTACACCTATTCTCTCGGCTACTTCAGCTACACCACGGGTGCGCCCTTTATGCGGGCGCTGTTCATGGATTTTCCGGGTGACCCGAACGTGGCCGCCATCGGCGACGAGTACATGTTCGGTCCGGCCTTTCTGGTTGCGCCGGTCACCGAGCAAGGTGCGACCAGCCGCAAGGTCTATTTGCCGGTCGGGACCGACTGGTACAACTACTGGACCAACGAGCGTTTGAAGGGCGGCCAGACGGTTGACGCAGATGCGCCCATCGACACCATTCCACTCTTCGTCCGCGTGGGATCGATCGTCCCGTTCGGGTCCCGGATCCTCAGCACCCAGGAACCGCAATCGATTGCCCGTGTGCTTGTCTATCCGGGCAAAGATGGCGACTTCACCCTTTTTAACGACGACGGAAAAACCTACGCTTATGAAAAGGGGGATTCCCAGATCACGCATTTGCATTGGAACGATATGGCCGGGCAGTTGACCCACGAAGGGGCCGAAGCCTGGACCGGATCCGACACCAGTATCGTCAAAATCGTTGGGCGTTAAGCGATCCCGCTGCCGAGGATTTCGTTGCTATTAAAGCCGAGAAGCGATGGTCCGCAGTCGCGCCGCTTTCAGGACCTGAGTCCGATGCTGGAGTGGAAAAACCATTTCGGCAGCGTCGCTATCACCTATAATTTCGCTCTGGACAGGTTTCTGATCTGCGTTGCCGATGGATGGCTGAGCACGCAAACCATGAGCACAATGATTCTTGAAGCCGAAAAAGTGGCTGGCCCGTGACGCATGGTTGGCTATCTCAAGGATTTTGGGGTTCAGGGCTACTTTGTCAATATTCCGGGCAAGTTCATCCAGCCCGACGGAAAATCGCAAGGAGATTCAAGATGAACTCAAAGTTCTCTCGCCGCAAATTCCTCGCTGCCGCCGCAGCGTCTTGCGTTACACCGGCAGTTGCGCATCCGTTGCCCAATGCAGCAGACTTGCTCGCTCTGCTGGCCCCCACGCGGAACGCAAGCGAAGCATCGGGCGCAGCGTGGAGGAACGCAGGCATCGCCGACTTCTCCAAATCGCCCTTCGCCCGTCTCAAGCCCGTGCCTGTCAGCGCAGTGACGATCGAGGATGGCTTCTGGTCAAAACGCCGCGCCACCAATGTTCAATCGAGTATCCCTTCAATGCACGTCCAATTGATCGCGCACGGGAGAATGAACAACTTTCTCCGCCTCGCCGGCAAATCCTCCGCGCCGCAACAAGGCCCCGTTTACTCGGATTCCGATATCTACAAGTGGCTGGAAGGCGCTGCGTTTGCGCTCCAGTCCGGCCAGCAACCAGAACTCAGGGCGACTGCCGATTCGATGATCCGCGATGTGGTTGCGGTCCAGGAGCCGGGCGGCTATCTGAACACCTACTACGTCGAAGACCGGAAGCCGCTGCGCATGCAGTATCCAACCCAGACCACCGGGCACGAGCTCTATTGCATCGGCCATCTGCTTCAGGGAGCCATCGCCTACTATCGCGCCACGGGCGACAAGACTCTTCTCGATGCCGGCATTCGCTTCGTCGACAATTTCCTTATTCCGAACTATGGCCCCGGTGCGAATCAAATGGGTATTGTCTCCGGCCACCCCGAAATCGAGATGGCGCTCATCGAGCTCTATCGCACCACGGGGAAACGCCAATACGTCGACCTCGCCGGCTATATTCTCCACGGAGATGAGCGGATCCCTCTGCGGTCCAGCCAAGTCTCCTATATGTTCTGCGGCATTCCTTTCCCTTCACGGACCAAGCTCGAGGGCCACGCGGTGCGAGCCATGTACGCCTGCTGCGGCGCAACCGACTACTATCTTGAAACCGGAGATCCGGCCTACTGGAAGACCCTCAACACGCTCTGGGACGATCTGGCTTCGCACCAGCTTTACGTGACCGGTGGCGTCGGCGCGCGCCAGGAAGGCGAGGCTTTCGGCGACCCGTACGAATTGCCGAATGCCCGCGCCTATGGCGAGAGTTGCGCGGCAATCGGCAACATGATGTGGAACTGGCGCATGCTCGCGGCCTCCGGCGATGCCAAGTTCGCCGACGTCATGGAGCGCGCTCTCTTGAACGGCATCAACTCCGGAATGTCGCTTGACGGAACAACCTACTGTTATCGCAACCCCTTGGCATTCGATCCATCCGGCGACTCCCGGTACTCGGAGGATCCGGAGGGCAAGATTCGCAACCCCTGGTATGACACCACCTGCTGCCCGCCCAATTTGGAGCGGACCTTCGCCGAGCTCCCGGGTTATTTCTACTCGACCGCCGCTGACGGCGTCTATGTGCACCTCTACGATAATTCCCGCATATCATGGCGGCTGGAAGACGGAACCGCATTACGCATCGAGCAGAAGACGAATTATCCATGGGATGGTGAAGTCGATATCTCCGTCTCTCCCGAGCAGGCGCGCGACTTTACGGTCTATGTTCGAATTCCTGGCTGGTCGCTGAAGAACACGGCGATGGTAAACGGAACGCCGGTCTCGGGAATCGAGCCGGGCAAGTATCTCGCTATCCGCCGGCGCTGGTCGTCCGGCGACTCCATCGCTCTTCGCTTCGATATGGCCGTGCAACTGCTCAAAGCAAATCCGGCAGTTGCTGAAGATCGTGGCCGCGTCGCATTTCAGCGCGGGCCCATTGTCTTCTGTATGGAAATGCTGGATCAACCGGACGCGGTGCAGCAGAGCGGATTCAGTAATTGTCGCGCGGAGGTTGCAGCCAGCTCAGAGAGCCGCTTTGTTCCGGATCTGCTCGACGGAGTGATGGTGCTTGAACATTCCGGGACCGTTGCGCCCTCTTCTGCCTCGAACTCGCTCTACTTCACCGCGGGGGAATCCCGCCCGCTCGAAGAGACTCGCACAACGCTCAAGCTGATTCCTTACTATGCATGGGCGAATCGTTCGCGTTCGGCAATGCAGGTTTGGATTCCGTACACCCGCGTCTAGCACCCCGGTTTGCAACAAACTGGATCTTTAACCGCGTGTTGTTGTACCAACTCTGGGTGCCCCAGATCCCGATTTTGGGACCTGGGATAGCAGAAATTCAAGGCACGAAATCATGCGGTCAGAGCCCTAGGTTTCTGACCGATTGAAGTTGTACCAACTCGGGGTGCCCCAGGTCCCGATTTTGGGACCTGGGATAGCAGAAATTCAAGGCACGAAATCATGCGGTCAGAGCCTTAGAAGCTGTTTCATAATCTGGTTTTGAAACGGCAAGGCCGGGGTACCGGGTCGCCGTGCCGATACGGAACAAGAAAATCGCGGGCGTTACGGGCTGCGGAAAAACTCTTGTTGGAGCTGGAATAAGTGTCAGGGCACGACTTCAGTCGTGCCAAATGCCGCAAAAATAGCGTGGGCTTTAGCCCCGGAGGGAATGTTTTTCGGCGCAACAAGCCGGCTATGAAACAGGCTCTAGACATGTGTGGAGTCGCTCATCCCCCGCTCTCTCCTCAAGAACAGGCAAGAACCGGTCACCACCCTCTCATACGAAGAATTGCCGAGAGATATAGATGCGACTGCCCTGGGATGAAAGGCCATACAATCGCCCCCGTTCTGCCCTTCCCGCGCCACAGCGGTGTTAATAAATTTGATAAATTCAAAATGATGTTCCCCCCCCACAAGCCGGCGCAGAGAAAACTGCGTCTCCTGCCGCTGATTGCCGCCACCTACTTTATGGTGTCCGGCGGTCCTTACGGCATCGAAGACATTTTGGGCGGAGCCGGCTATGGCTGGGCCATCGCAATTCTTCTGGTGCTGCCCTTTCTCTGGAGCCTGCCCACTGCGCTCATGATCGGCGAACTGGCCAGCGCCATTCCCGCCGAGGGCGGCTTCTATATCTGGGTCCGCCGCGCGCTTGGGGCCTTCTGGGGCTACCAGGAGAGCTGGCTCTCGCTCTCGGCCAGCATCTTCGACATGGCCCTCTATCCCGCCATCTTCGTTCTTTATCTCGGCAAGTTTTCGCCTGTGCTCACCGATGGCTGGAAGGCCTACGCCTGGTCGCTGGCAGTGGTTGCCGTTTGCAGCCTGTGGAACCTGCGCGGAGCCCCGGCCGTGGGCGAGGGCTCCATCTGGCTCTTCGTTCTGCTGCTGTCTCCGTTCGCAGTCTTCGTCGTTCTCGGCTTCTGGCGCGGCTTCATGCTGCACCCCGCCGTGCAATGGGGCAATGCCACCCCGCTTCACGCCACTGCATTCGGCGCAGGCTCTGCCTTCTCGACCGCCGTTCTGGTGGCCATGTGGAATTACATGGGCTGGGACAATGCGTCCACAGTGGCGCAGGAGGTTGAAGATCCGCGGCGCAGCTATCCACGCGCCATGATCGCCGCTGCAATCCTTACCGCCATCACTTACATTCTCCCGTTGGCGGCTATGGCGCTGGCCGGGCTCTCCGCCGACAGTTTCTCCACCGGCGACTGGGCCACCGCTGCCAGAACCCTCGGCGGTCCCGGCATCTTCGGCGCGGGGCTTGGAATCGCCGTGGTTGCCGGCGGCTGCATCATGGGTGTCGGCATGTTCAACGCGCTGGTGATGAGCTACACGCGCCTGCCCATGGCCATGGCCGAAGACGGTATGTTGCCGCGCGTTCTGGCCCGTCGCAATCGCCGCGGAGTTCCCTGGGTGAGCGTTCTGTTTTGCGGACTGGCCTGGGCTCTGGCGCTCAAGCTGCCCTTCGAGCGCCTCATCTCCATCGACCTCATCCTTTATGGCTCAAGCCTGCTGCTGGAGTTTGTCGCCCTCGCCGTTCTCCGCATCCGCGAGCCGCAGTTGGAGCGGCCCTTCAAAGCCGGCAATCTGTTTTTCGCCTGCCTGCTCGGCGTAGGCCCCGCGGCGCTCATTGCGTATGCGCTTTATGTCTCTCGCGCCGAGAAAATAATCGGCAGCACCTCGGCGTTGATCTTCGCTACCGCGATTGGACTTCTCGGTCCTGCCCTTTACTGCCTCACGCTGATTATGGGGAAGCTGCTGAAGCGTGGCGAAAGGCACAGGCCCACAGCCTCAATCGCGAAGTAGCATCCCTGCCTACACCGCGGCTTTCTTCTTGGCCCCCGCCTGTTTTGCCTTGCCATCCCGAAATTGCTTGGCGGCAATCACCACGCGGTCGCGCGCATAGGCGGCGTCGCGCCAGCCCTTCATCTCCACGCGTTTGCCTTCAAGATCCTTGTAAATCGAGAAGAAGTGCGTGATCTCTTTCAGCAGGTGGGGATAAATATCCGTGTAGTTCCAGATGTTGGCGAAGCGTGGGTTGTTCTTTCCCACCGCCAGTACCTTCTCGTCCAGCACGCCTTGGTCCAGCATCTCCAGCAGGCCGATCGGACGCACCTCTTGCACGCATCCAGGAAAGCTCGGTCCCGGCACCAGCACCAGAACATCCAACGGGTCGCCGTCGTCGCTCAATGTAGAGGGAATAAAGCCGTAGTCGCCCGGATAGTGCACCGGCGAATGCAGATTGCGGTCCAGCTTGAAGACGTGCAGTTCCTTGTCGTATTCAAACTTTTGCGTCCCGTCCAACGGGATTTCGATCACCGCGCGAAAGACCTCGGGGGCGCGCTCGCCAATGGGCAGTTCAAGGTAGTTGACCATGTCGCTTTCATTCTCCTTAGGGTTGGGGAGGCTGGGATTGGGGCCAGGCTGCATACAAACTGGATATTGGGGAATCGCCGGTCAACCGCCGAGCCACAGGGGCCCATCGCTCGGTACCCCGGCAAAGTACCGAAAATCCTATACTAACGGATTGTCGTCTGGTTCACGGCCGCACTCGAGTCCAGGGCAATCGAAAGTCCAGGGCAATCGAATCTGAAGCGACGAAGGACACGGGCTTCAGCCCGTACATCAACGCACCAAAAGGAAGGGGCTTTAGCCCCTGCGGCAAGAGACAGCGCGAGTGCGGGGCTCGTGATTTCGAGGGAATCGGAACCACGAGCATTGCTCAAGCGGTCATTTTGGCCGCGAATGCATCCACAGACTCTTCAAATTGTTCCAACTCTATCTCCGCCACTTTCACGTCATAGACCCGCGTATCCCCATGCACAGGCTTCTCCGGCGTGCCTCTGGCAACTTCGAATATGTAGCGCGCCCCACCTAGAAAATCGGCATTGAGTGGCTCCCGAAAAAGCGCATGTTCAAATCCCAGCTCCCGTGCCGAATCCGCGACGGCTGCTGTCTCGTCTTCGTCGCACGCGTGTTCCCATTCCACCCAGGTCGCATCTTCAAATCGAACTGCAAAAACAGTGATCTGCATAAGTATCCTCAGCTCCCGCAGTGCTCATGGTTAGCCACTACTGAAATAATTCAGCATTTCTTGTTTGAAATACAGGGAATTGTCCCCCCAAAAGCAGCGAACTTCTATTGCCTCCCTTTACGGGAAACATTAGAAGATCTTCACCTGTTTTGATGCATTCTGGGAATGTTACCTTGTTCAGTAATACGCTTTAGTAATCATTAGTGCCCTCGCCTTTGGCCCCTGACCGCTTGTTGTTGTAACAACGCGGGGTGCCCAAGGTCCAGGGTCCCCACGGAAAGGTCTTCGTCCGTGGGATGGAGACATTTATCCTCAGTCCTGGGACAGTATACAGTCAACCCGCAAAATTACTCAGTCATAAACCTGGTGTTAGTCACATCGAAAAAGAAGTCCCATCTATAAAGACGCTCTTGTGAAGGCCTATTTGCCGGCTCCGCACCCTGCGCAATTCTCTCCCACGCCTTCAGCCTGAAGAAACAGACCCCATGCGTCCGGCCGCCTCACAAGCTATAATCGCGGGTAATGAAGGCACATGTCTATGTCACGTTGAAGACATCGGTCTTGGATCCGCAGGGCCAAACCATCCACAATGCCCTGCGCAAGATCGGTTTCGCTGAGGTCACCGCGGTCCGCCAGGGCAAGTATTTCGCGCTCTCCCTCGCCGATGGCCTCACCGCCGACGCCGCTCGCACCCAGGTGGAGCGCATCGCCCGCGAAGTTCTCACCAACCCGGTCATCGAAGAGTTCACCTACCGCCTCGAGGAATAGAAGCCGAGTAGATTCCGGGCCTTCTTGAATGGCATTCGCCCCGCAGGCACGGAGATTGCTGCGCCCATGCGCATCAATTCCCGAGGCCGCTCGCCGCGCCTCGTCACCGGCTTCCGAATCTCCACAAAGCGAAAGCCGGCGGCAAGAAGCGCGGGCGGATAAGAGCCGAGGCCCTACTTCTTGAAAGTAGCTACCAGGTTGGCGCCGGCCTCGCTGTCTTCAATCACCGCGACGGTACTGATCTCAATCAGATCGGCCCACTTTACTGCTCCCAAATGGAGCGCGGCGGCACTGTCCGTTTCGTAGAGCGAGAACCCGCCGCTACAGTCCGTGTTGTGCCAGCGGCCCAGCAGTTTCACTCCCGCGGCTTCTTGTCCTCCGCTGGCAAGAAACTGCTCGGCGGCGGCCTTCACGGATCCAGGCAACAGGGTCCACGTCGACATGAATTTCATTTCTTTCGTCCTCCTCGTTGGTTTTGGGTTGGATTTCTTGGGGTGGGGAAATCTCTCGGGCTCGCCGAGAGCACCGATTCTCCATCGCAGGCGCGGATTTTCTAGAGAGCCCTGTCGCCGCGGAATCGCTGCCAGTCCTGCCATGGCAGCATTCCGCAAACGACACGATTCGCGAGCGTCAGGCTCCAATGGTCGCCGCCCGCGAATCCGGCAAAACACAAGTGAAAACTACTTGAAAATGCCGTTCCCTTTCAGCAACTCATCGCGATGGCCGCTGTCGTCCTGGAATGAACCGAATGCGTCAATCGCCAGCGGGTGCAGCTTCACGGCATCCCGAATCGCCGCGGCGGCCGTATCCAGGCCTTCCGGCGTCGGCGTCACGATCACAATCGCAAAGGTCCCCGGCGCAGAAGTGTGAATGGCCGTCTCGTCGATCTCGTATTCAACAATGGTGCCGTCGGCGAGCAACTTCTCCAGCGCTGGAACCACCAGGTGTTTGCTCAGCAACTCCACCGCATTGTCGGGCGCATCTGCCTTCAGCTTGTACTCCGCCAACTTCACGTACCCGCCCTTGTAGGTGGCCCCCGGCTTCCAGTTGTAGTAGTGGCTCACCAGGACCTCGTCCCAGTGCTTTGTGGCAGTGCTCAGAGGGGCAGTCGTCGAGTTGCCGGACGAAGTAAACTGGTCCAGCACCTTGAGCAACCCGGCCAGCGACGTAGCCGACCACCAGTCGTCATGCGTTTCACCCGCGGGCGTGTGCACCAGATTCACATCGTCGCCATAGCCCACAATGGTGCCGTCGGCCAGCGCCTTATCCAGGATCGCTTTGTCCGCCGCATTCGCTGCTTCCATCTCCGCCCAATGCTCGCGCGGAATCTGCCAGTTGGCGATATACGAGTACATCGCCGGTTTCTCTTTCTCTTCGGTCGTCTGCGCGCCCGATGGCGCCGCGCACAGGGCAAACATCAAAAACGCACACAACCCCGCGAAGACACTAAACGTACGCTTGCTCATCTTCTTTCTCCTGTTGTGATTTAGTCAGCGGTACTCTGGGGAATGCCTGATCAAGCGCAGTGTACACGAGACAAGGCATCTTGCAGCAGCCAAATCTTTCCCGCAGGCGGGGATGGCCGCGGAGGGAGCAGCGGTCTTCAGGCTCTTGGACGCACGCGGAACCACGGAGGGAGTACCCATGGCCCGGTGGGCCGCCCACTGGCATGAAAGTGGGCTCGTAGTATGACTTTCAACGGAGCAGGGGCCTTCAGGCCCTCAGGCCCCGGAAGCTTGCATCCGATAATCGGGGCCTGACAGGCTGCGGAAAAACTCTTGCCGGAACTGGGATAAGTGTCAGGGCACGACTTCAGTCGTGCCAAATGCCGCCAAAAATAGTGAGGGCTTTAGCCCCTGAGGAGAGCCTTTCGGGTTCTCTGTTCAAACTCGGTCCTTTTTCCGCAGCCTGTTTAGCCACGGGCCCTTCGCGCACCCTGCCAACGTGCCGCGCCCAAGGTCTCGCTTCTGAGACCTGCGAGATTAATCTACTCGCCAGGAAGAAGTAATCTCCGTCCCCGCCCGCACCCACCGACGGCTTTTACCAAACCCCGGCAAAACGCACCTCTTCCTCCACCAAAAACACCAAAAAACGCCCCAAAAACACGCAATTTCACACGATTGGCAAATTTTGACCGCATCTATCAGTGCACTTTCCAAAAAACGTCCTCATAGAACCAGACATTCCCACCCGCGAATACTCATATTGGAAGATCGTCGCCCTGGAAGTGGACAAAAAAAGAGCCATTTGTCAGCCTGTAGGCCAACTGAATCACGGAGGTAGGCGGCGGTTTCAACTCCTGCCGACACTGCGGAGGGAGCAGGGGCCGCTTGCCGGAGGGAGGCGGGGGTTTCACCCCCCGCATAAAGCCCACAGAAAATAAGGGCTTCAGCCGCGGAGGAACGCCCTCCGCCTGTTTCACGAGAACGCCCGAGTTTTTCCACGTCCGGCGAAGTCAGCTGCTGGCAAAGGATGAACTTCCTTCGCCAGCAGCCGGCTTCCAGATGACACCGGCCAGAACATCAAGCCGCCGTTCCCGCCTCAACCGGCTTCAGAAAGATAGCTTGAGCGCCAGTTGCACCAGTCGCGGATTGTTGACGGTTGAATTCACGGCGCCGAAGCCTGGCTGGTTGATGTCGTTGATCGGCATGCCGTACTGGGGATGATTGAAGAGGTTGAAGAACTCGGCGCGGAAGTTCAAACCCATCTCTCTTCGGGGCAGCGCGAAGTCCTTGATGATCGAGAAGTCGGAGTTGACAAAATCGGGTCCAACGACCGGAACACGCGAGGCGTTGCCGAGTTCGCCGGCGGCCGGCGCAACGAAGCACGTGGACTTGATCCACTGGTACTGGCTGTGGTCGGCGGCATAGGGGTTGCAGTTGGCGACCTGATTGGGCCGGTTGTAGTTGTAGTCGTCGCCGCCGGTATTGAAGGTGGTGCCCGACTGGTTATTGCTGTCGATCAGGGGAACCGGGAATCCGGAAGAGATTCTTTCGATGAGCGTGACCTGCCAGTTGCCGACCAACGTGTTGGTCACAGGGTTCCAGTTGCTTCCGAACATCCTGCCCTTTCCGAACGGCAGATCGTAGATGAAGCTCGCGGTGAAGCTTTGGTTTAGATTGATCTGCGACAGGGACCAATCGAGATTTTGCCAGTTGGGCAGCGGGAAATACGGGGCGCTCAACTCCGAGCCCAGGCCGTCCGACAGACCGTTGTCGTAGGTGCGGGAATAGGTGTAAGCGACCAGTGCATAAAGACCGTACTTTGGCGTCTTGGTCTCTGCTTTGAGCTGCAGCGAATTGTAGTGCGTCGTGCCCACATCGCCGAGCAGCAGGATCGCGTTGTAGTTCGGCGGGACGAACGGATAAATGTAGGGAGCGCCGCTCGGCAGGCAGCCGAGTGCATAGCTAGCGATGGTTCCGCAACCCGAGGGGCTGTTGGTGTTGAGGTCGTTGCCGATGACCAGCAGATGGCCGCCCACCGATCCGGCGTAGCCCGCGGTAAGCAGAACATTGCCGGGCAACTCACGTTCGACATTGGCGTTGTATTGGTGAACTCTGCCCGGCTGGATGTTCGTTGGCTCGTAGTTGAACGTGCCGACGTAGCTGGCCGCATTTTGCGGGGTGGGAAGGGCTGTAAAGCCGGTGGACTCGGTAAAGTTCAACTCGGGTGTCTGGCTGAGCGCGACGGCGCAGTATGAAGTTGCAAAGGCGCAGCCCGCAGAGAAAGTAGCGGGGAATTGATCGGACTCGCCCAGGGTGGGCGGATTTTGCCACAGGCCCTGCGCGCCCTGGTTCCAGGACGAATCGTGATAGATGCCAAAGCCGAGGCGAACGACGGTCTTGTCGCTGCCGAGAACTTTCCAGGTGAGACCCACGCGCGGTTCGTATGCGCCCCAGAACATGTTGATGCCCGCCGAGCGGCTCACTCCGTTCTGGCCGGCGATGAGGAGCTGTCCCGTTGAGGGGATGTAGTCCGACATCCGGTTATGCTCTTCGACGATGGGAGTGGTCATATCCCACGCAAGACCGAGGTTGAGGGTGAGCGACGGGGTAACGCGCCAGTCATCCTCGACGAAGGGCCGGTAGATCTTCCAGCGGCGGCCGGTGACGGCGCCGCCGTATGTCTGGTCGTGGATGGCTCCTCCGGTCATTCCCATCAGCAGGTCCGCTTCGGGATTGCCGGGGGCAACGCCTGCGCCGCTGAAGTTTCCGAAGGCGCCCACGAGCCAGAAGCCGTCTTGAAATTCCTCCGTGCCGACATTCATCTGGTTGCCGCGGTAATCGATGCCGGTGTGGATTTCATGCTTGCCGCGAATCAGGTCGAGATCGTCCTTGAAGGAGTAGATGTCGGTTCCACCCTGAAATGGAGAGTAGCCGCGATCGCCGAGCGACCAATAGCCGCCATAGACTTGGGTGGAAACCAGGCCTTGACTGTAGGCGCCACCGGCGATCGGGGTACCGGTAGAGGAGCAGCCCAGATCGGCGTTGGGAATTCCCAGCTTGGCCGACTCGCAGGTGAAGTTGCCCAGCGAGGCAATGTAGTCGAAGATGCGGTCGTAGCCCACGGTGGCCTGGTTGAGCGTGCGGGGCGAGAATACGTGGCTCCAGCCGACGCCGATGTTGCGTCCGTGGTTGATGAGGTTCTCATTGCTGCCGAAGGCGTTGGACTCGGCGAGTCCCGGCGCGCCGCCCGGCACAAAAGAGAATGCCTGGTCGTAGCTGAACCGCGCGAAGAGGTTGTCCGAGGCGGTGAGCGTCTCGTCCAGCCGGGCGTCGAATTTGGTTTCGTTCAGTACGCGGACAGGCTCGTTGACGTAGTTATAGCTGGCAGAGGAACTGCCGAAGTTCACGTTGGGCGCGGGATAGATGTCGATCATGGCCTGCCCGACGCCGTCGATAAGGTTCGAGGGGATCTTGTTGCAGTTATTTCCCGGCGCTTGGCTTCCGTCGGAATTGGCAGGCAGGGGATTACCCGAGCTATCGCACTGGAAATAGGCATTCGACGCGCCGACCATGTTCGGGTTGGCAATGGGATACTGCACGACGTTGCCATTCGAATCCAACACCGGTGTGCCGAACGCGTTGTTGGAGAAGTCGCCGCCGCGCATGGCCAGTGAAGGAACCAGACCGGTGAAGGTAATTCCTTCGCGCTGATACTTCTGCTCGCCATCCACGAAGAAGAAGGTCTTGTTCTTGCGAATGGGTCCGCCGGCCGAGCCGCCAAATTGGTTCAGATTGAACTTCGGGGTTGTCGTGTCGAAGTCGCCCCTCGCGTCGAGATCGGTGTTGCGGACGAACTCGAAGAGCGATCCATGCAGGTCGTTCGTTCCCGATTTTGTGGTCACCAGCACGGTCGGTCCGGCACGCGTGCCGAACTCGGCAGAGTAGGTGTAGGTCAGAACTTTGAATTCCTGGATGTCGTCGATCGAAGAAAACACGCCAATGCCGCCGGCGGTGAGTTCGTTGTTGTCCACGCCGTCAAGCAGCCAGTCCGTGCTGTTGGGGCGTGAGCCGCCCACCGATAATGAGAACGAGCCTCGGGCGGCTACTTCGCTGTCGCTGCCCTGGGTGAAAAAGCTGTTGGGATTCGTCTCTGCAGTGGCGCCGGCTGTGAGTGTGGCGAGCTGAACAAAGTCGCGGCCATTGAGAGGCAGTTGCGTCACCTGCTGCGAGGTGATTACCTGGCCGAGAGATGGATTGGCTGTTTCCACAGCTACAGCCTCGCCGGAAACCGACACCGTAGTGACCACTGTGGCCGGAGCCAGCGAAAAATCCAGTTCGCGGGACTCGTCGACCTGGAGACGCAAGTCCTTGGACTCAGCCCTTTGAAAACCAGTCGCATCCACGCTCACGGTAAAGGTCCCCACAGGGAGTAATGGCACCAGATAGTGCCCGGCGCTGTCCGTCTTCGTGTCGCGAGCCAAGCCGGTTCCCTGGGAGGTAACAACGACAGCAGCTCCAGGGATCGCCGATCCCGACTTATCGAGGACATTGCCGGAGAAGCTTCCGGTCGCCTGGCCATGCATGGCCGGCGAGATCATCAGCGCCAGAACGCTGAAAACCAAGGAAAGTATTATCTTGTGGGATTTTTTATCGGCTGGCCGTTCCACCAGTCTTGGACAGTTCGCGCCCACCATCGTGCATTTCATAGTCAGTCCTCCTTAAAGAAGTCGGTCAAGGTTTTTGTTGCATCGTCTGTTCTGCGGTAGGTTCTAAGGCTGCAAGGTCTAGCCGGTCCAGCGTCAAGGCGCGTGTCGGCCGGCGCGCAAGCGCTGGAGCATTTTTAAGGGATTCTAACACAAAGGGTTGGCTGAACTGCCCGGTTCCAAATCGGGGCTTGCACATTGGCTGAACCCCAATTCCACCTTCGTGTCACAGCCCTGTGCCCCAATGTCGCTTAAAATTGCAGAATGTGCGGGATCGTCGGATACGTTGGCAAAAAGCAAGTCGTTCCAGTCATCATCGAGGGGCTAAGGCGCCTCGAATACCGCGGATACGATTCGGCGGGCATCGCCGTCGGCAGTCCTTCGAGCCCAACGCTCGAGGTGCGCCGCGCTCCGGGCAAACTCGCCAATCTTGAAGCAGTCCTGCGCGAGCATCCCGTCGAAGGCACTTTCGGCATCGGCCACACCCGCTGGGCCACCCATGGACGCCCCACCGAAGAAAATGCCCACCCCCACCGCGACTGTACCGGCCGAATCGTCGTGGTACACAACGGCATTGTCGAGAATTATCTTCAGCTCAAGCGCGAACTAATCGCCCAACACCACAAGTTCGTCACCGAAACCGACACTGAAATCATCGCCCACCTCATCGAACAGGTGCAGAAGGACGCGGAAGCCGCTGGCGACGCAATCCCTCTGGAAGTCGCCGTTCGCCGCGCCGTCAAGCGACTCACTGGAGCGTTCGCGCTGGGCGTTCTCTCCGCCACCGAGCCGGACAAGATCGTCGCTGCCCGATTCGGGCCGCCCGTCGTGATCGGCGTAGGCGAAGGCGAATCCTTCGTCGCCTCCGACGTTCCCGGCATTCTCCACCACACCCGCAACATCTACTTCCTGGCCGACGGCGACATGGCCATCCTCACCCTGGCCGGCGTCGAACTCACCGACTTCGACGGCAACCCCGTCCACCGCAATATCACAAGAATTTCGTGGGACCCCATCCAGGCAGAAAAGGGCGGCTACAAGCACTTCATGCTCAAGGAAATCTGGGAGCAGCCCCGCGCCATTACCGACACCACGCTGGGCCGCGTCTCGCTCGACTCAGGCAAGGTTTACCTGGGCGAGATGAAGATCTCCGACGAGGAGCTGGCGCTGGCCTCCAGTATCAACATCGCCGCCTGCGGCACCAGTTGGCACTCCGCGCTCACCGGCAAGTATATGATCGAGCGCCTGGCGCGCCTGCCCGTCGATGTGGATTATGCCAGCGAATATCGCTACCGCAACCCCATCCCCGACCGCAACGCCCTCGGCCTGCTCATCACCCAATCCGGCGAAACCGCCGATACCCTGGCCGCGCAGCGCGAGATGATTGCGCTCGGCTCCAAGACCGTGGCCATCTGCAACGTGGTGGACGCCATGGTAGCGCGCGAGGCTCACGGCGCTATCTATACCCATGCCGGCCCCGAAATCGGCGTCGCATCCACAAAAGCGTTTACGGCGCAGCTTACCGCGCTCTTTCTGCTGGCGCTCAAGCTTGGGCAGTTGCGCGGCAGGATCGACCCCGCGCAGTCGGTGACTTTGATTGAAGAGCTCAGCCGCATCCCCGCCAAGATTGAAGAGGTGCTGCGCTCGCGCTCCGCGCAATGCGAGCAGTTGGCGGCGGGCTTTGCCACGGCCCGCGACTTTCTCTACCTCGGCCGCGGCATCCATTTCCCCATCGCTCTTGAAGGCGCGCTGAAGCTGAAGGAGATCTCGTACATTCATGCGGAGGGCTATCCGGCCGGCGAGATGAAGCACGGGCCGAATGCACTGATCGACGAGACCTTACCGGTGGTTGTGCTGGTCACGAGGGATGAGTCCGACCCGGCGTCGAAGCTGCGCTACGAGAAGACGCTCTCGAATATCCAGGAAGTTACGGCGCGCAGTGGACGCGTGATTGCCGTCGCCACCGAAGGCGATACTACGATTGGCACGCTGGTGGAGCATGTGATTCACATTCCGCCGGCCATGGAGCTGCTTTCGCCGCTGATCGAGATTGTGCCGCTGCAACTGCTGGCTTATTACATTGCCGTGCGGCGCGGCTGCGACGTGGATCAGCCGAGGAACCTGGCTAAGTCAGTGACGGTGGAGTAGGAGTGGCGTATAAAGCGCGGCACTCTTGAACTGACTAGCCAAGGTCTTCGCCCTTGAAATCCCTTTGTTTACGGGGCCAGTCTTAACATGTTAAGAGCCCCTCGGAATTGTTGAAGTGTTTCTGTTTACGATTTGAGCGCATTCATCTGGAGCCGGGCGCGAGCCAGAAGGTTCACTTCGAGTTGAAAGATCGCGATCTGGTCATGGTGACTGAGGATGGCAGTCCGATTATCGCTCCAGGCGATTACACAATCAGCATCGGCGGCGGACAGCCCGATAGCGCCGCGCCGGGAGTGAGCGGGCGCTTCAATATCGAAGGCCGGCTCGCCTTGCCCGAATAACGCGAGTGCGTTTTGCGCCTGCCGCGGCACGATGATGAAATGGGTGTGCCGCGGCATTTAGCCAATGAGCATGCCTGTGCCAGCCGGCGATCGCCCCGGCGGATTTCCGGCGCGAGGACGGCTTCGCGTCTTCGCGGTTGAATTCGCTCGATCTCAGGCTCAGCGGGTCAGAACGACGTAGCTGCGGCCTGCATAGAGGCGGAAACCGCCGCCGGAGTCGGCCAGGATCTGAAGTGGCACGGGATGTTTGAGCTCGCTGTCAGTGACAGAAGCCGCTGTCAGGACATCGTGCGCACCCAGGTCGGTGACGAGGAACTTGTTGCCTTCGATGAACCCAATGCCGTAGGCGCCGGGAGCCAGGCTCTGGCCGGCCACTTGAATGGGAACCTCGGTGATGAAATAGGCCTGGTATTTGGCCTGGATGCCAGTGGAGTATCCGCTGGTGTCCACCATGGTGGTGAGAACGAGGAATCCGTCGGCAAATTTGATGCCGCTGGAATTCCGTAGCTGCGTGGTTGCCGATTGCCCGCGGTAAAACACAGTCTGCGGAATCAGTTTGGTCAGTTCGGCTGGCTTGAGGATAATTGCCCCGCCCTGTGCCGACGCAGCCATCGATGTTACTGCCACAAGGGCGGCCAGGAACCCCGCTTGCTTAATACTTCTCCAGATTTGCATCCAAAAACCTCCGTGATTTTGTTGTGTCCCGAAGTATAGCTCAATCGAGTTGCACCTGGTCTGTTGATCCACGGTGCCCTTCCGCATGACGGAGTTGCGATGGCGGCTTGGGCTATGGCTGGCCGAAAGCGGGCTTGGCCGATGATGGACTCCTATAATGGTCGAGTCCTGCAATATCAAAGGCCGGATTCAACGCTGGCCGCAGCGCAGGCTGGGTTCTGCATAAGAGGTCTTTCACCCGCACCATGAATTGGTTTCGAAACATCGCGAATGAGGCGGAGGTCAACACCGCGAGGCGCTTGCCGGTGAGGGCCGCGGTCGCATTTGCCTGCGCTGCCACGGTGCTGCCGATGGTGCGTGCCGCACTGGCTGTGGAGCCGTCGACGCCGCTGGCTAACCTTGGCCGGCAGGCGTGGGTGATGGAAAACGGACTGCCGCAAAACACAGTGCAGGCGCTGGTGCAAACAAAGGACGGATTCGTGTGGCTGGGAACCGAAGCCGGATTGGTGCGCTTTGACGGCATTTCATTCCAGGTCTTCGACCGCAGTTCGACTCCGGCGCTGCCGGGCAACGATGTTTGCTGCCTGCTCGAAGCCAAGGATGGCGGATTGTGGGTGGGGAGCAGCGAAGGGCTGGCGCGCTGGAAGGATGGTGAGACTAGAGCCTATACGACGAGCGACGGATTGCCGGGAAACGGGATTCGGGCATTGGCCGAGGGCAGCGGCGGGGAACTGTGGGTGTCGACAGATCAGGGGTGGGCGCGGCTGAGTGGCGACAGGTTTGTTGCGGCCGGGGAAGGGCATCCAGGCGCTCCGGTCATGTCGGTTAGGTCGGTTAGGGGGACGAGCGTCTTTCGGGTGGATGCGCAGCAAGAGATTGCCGCGCTTGCGGGCGAGGGGCGGTGGAAGAGCGCGGATAAGACTGGATTGGCGAAGGAAGACATCCAGTTTGCGGCGGCCTTGGGCGGTGAAGGAAGCGCTTTTGCCAGCAAGAACGCGGTGATGATTTTGCGCGGCGACCGAGTGGCGGCACGGTTTTTGGTGGGCAAGGAGCTACCTGGAAATCGAATCCAGGCGATCCTCGCAGACCGCGAGGGCAGTTTGTGGATTGGGACCGACGACGGGCTGGCGCGATGGGCTGAGGGAAAACCGGAGAGACTGCCGGTGACCGATGCGCTAGCCACGGCGTCCGTGCTGGCGCTGATGGAGGATCGCGAAGGCAATGTCTGGGTGGGAACCGAATCCGATGGGCTGCATATTTTGCGCGATGAGCGATTTCGAATCTTCGATGCCCGCGAGGGTCTTTCATCCGATGCCACGACCGCGGTGATGGAGGACGGCGCTGGGACGCTTTGGGTGGGAACGCAGGACAACGGTTTGAATGCCCTGCGGCGCGATGGAAACGGAATAAGCCTGGCGCGAAAGTGGACGGTGCGCGATGGACTGGCCAGCGATGTGATTCTGTCGCTTGCTGCCGGGCCCCAAGGCGACGTGTGGGTGGGCACTCCGGACGGGCTGAACCGCATCCACGGAAACAGCGTGGCGACCTTCACCTCGATTGACGGGCTGCCGGACGACTTTATTCGCTCGCTGCTGATCGACGGCGATGGATCGCTGTGGATCAGCACCCGGCGCGGACTGACGCACTGGATGATTGGGAAGAGCAAGGCTGAGGGCGCGCTTTCCGATGCGCCCATGGTGACCTACACTCATGCCAATGGGCTGGGAAGCGACCTGGTGGGCGCGATGGCTCGGGATACGAAAGGTGATTTGTGGATAGCCACCCTGGCGGGGTTGTCGCGATTGCATAATGGCGCAATCTCGAACTTCACCACGGCCAACGGGCTTTCAAGCAACGTGGTTACGGCGCTGCTGCCGCTTGTGGACGGAACACTGCTGATTGGAACGCAGGACCAGGGGTGGAATGCGTGGAACGGTTCCAAGTTCACTGTGGCCGGGAAAAGCAGTCTTGAGCAGATGTCCATTCACGCGATTCTCAACGACAGTGGCGGGCACCTGTGGTTTGCCACCGGGAACGGAATTGCGCGCTGCGATTGCGCCGTTGAGGGTGTAGGCAACTCGGCGGCGGGCTATGGACACTTGATCGAATTCGGCATCGCCGACGGACTGCACAGCCGCGAGACGGCGACCAATAGCCATCCTTCGGCCTGGCGGTCGAGGGACGGGCACTTATGGTTTGCCACGCCGAAAGGATTGGTGGAGGTAGACCCGGCGCACTTTCCGGTCAACGCGATTCCGCCGCCGGTGGCGCTGGAGCGGTTTCAGGTGGACGACGTGAGCCAAATCCTGCGCGGAACCGGCGCAGTGCTGAAGGTGCCGGCGGGTCATGTGCGTTTTGAATTCGACTACGCGGGGTTGAGTTTTGTGGCGCCACTGAAGGTGCGCTACCGCTACATGCTCGAGGGCTTTGACCACGGCTGGACCGAGGCCGGTGCGCGGCGTAATGCCTATTACACGAATATTCCGCCGGGGAAATACACGTTTCGTGTGCAGGCGGCCAATAACGATGGGCTTTGGAACACCGAAGGCGCGGCGCTGAGCTTTGAATTGCGGCCGCACTTCTATCAGACTTGGTGGTTTTATGCGCTGCTGCTGGCATGCGTGGTGGCGGCGATTGTGCTGTTGCTGCGACGCCGTCTCAACCTGGCCCAGCGGGAGTTTCGCGCGGTGCTGGGCGAGCGCAGCAGGATTGCGCGCGAGATTCATGACACGCTGGCGCAGGGGTATGTGGGCATCTCGGTGCAGTTGGAGCTGCTGGCGGAGTTGCTGCGGCAGCGAAAGTTGGACGACGCGGGAAAGCATCTGGATAAGACGCGCGATTATGTTCGCGAAGGGCTGGCTGATGCCCGGCAATCGATCTGGGCGCTCCGGACGCAAGATGCGGACGAGACCACGCTGCCCGTGAAACTGCGGCGGATTGCGGAAGCAGCCGGAGGCGGCGGGCTCAATTCAAATTTCAGTCTTTTCGGCGCTTATCGTTCTTTGCCCGCGGAAACCGAGCGCGAATTGCTGCGCATAGCCCAGGAGGCCGTCCATAATGTGAAGAAGCATGCGGGGGCCAGCCAACTGTGGGTCGAGTTGGATTACGGGCCGGGAACAATCGCGCTGGAGGTTCGGGACGATGGTCGGGGAGGCGCAGTGGATAGGGCGCACGTAACGTCTTCAGGGCACTTTGGGCTGACCGGCATGAGAGAGCGCGCGGCGGCGATTGGCGGGGAACTCGAAGTGGAGAGCGCTCCGGGAACGGGAACCTCGGTACGATTGCGCGCGCCGGCGCCTGAGGCAGCGCGCGAACAGACGGGAGAGGCACAGTGACGATGGAACCAATTCGAGTGCTGATTGTGGAAGACCACAACGTGGTTCGGCAGGGACTGGCTGCCCTGCTGAATGTAGTGGACGGCTTGACGGTGGTGGGCGAGGCGGCGGACGGTCTGGATGCCATCGATGCGTTTCACAAGCATCAACCGGATGTGACGCTGATCGACCTGCGCATGCCCCGGATGGGCGGCGTTGAGGTGATCCAGCGCATCCGGTCGGAAACGCCCCAGGCGCGATTCATTGTGCTGACCACCTATGACGGCGATGAGGACATCTACCGGGCGCTGAAGGCCGGGGCGCGCGCTTATTTATTGAAAGGGATGACCCGCGAGGACCTGGTAACGACCATTCGCGCCGTTCATGCCGGCAAGTCGCATATTCCGCCGGCGATTGCCGAAAGGCTGGCAGAGCGCATGGGCACCGAGGAATTGACTCCGCGGGAGTTCGATGTTTTGAAAGAGATTGTGAATGGAAAGAGCAACAAGGAGATTGCTTCCGAGTTGAATGTTTCCGAGGCGACGGTGAAGACCCACATCAACAGTTTGCTGGGCAAGCTGGGCGTGACGGACCGGACCCAGGCGGCGACGGCGGCCATCCAGCGCGGTCTTGTTCCTCTCGAGTCTTTGAGAAAGGCCAAATCATGAGGATGAGGGGCGCGGTTTTGTGCGCATCGATTGTTGCGCTGCTGGCGTTCCAGGCTCCGGCGCAGCGGACAGCATGGCGCCAAGCCACAGCGGCGGAACTGGCTTCGGTGCTGCCGTCGCGGGCTCCAGTTGAGAATGAGCATATCGAGACGGAGATGCGGACCGCGTCGGGCATCGTGGACGAGCGCGGCCACTTTATCGCCGGAGTGGTGCTGATTACCGCCGGCTACTCGGCGGACGGGAAATACTCGCACTACCTGATCGTGCAGGCGCCGGTGCGGATTGGAGACATCCTGCTGAAGCGGGGCGAGTATGCTTTTGGATGGACCCGCGCGGAGACGGGAGAAACATTGAGCGTCCACTTCAATGTGGCGGCGACGGGAGCGCTGGTGGGCACGACGGATGCGCACCGGATCAAGGATCCAACCCGGTTGGAGAGCCTGCATATCTGGCCGCCGGAGGAGAAGGCCATGATCCAGATTGGACGGTTTGGAATTCCGTACAAGCTGGGCAGCGACTAACGGCGAAGGGCGACCTCCACCCTTCGGTCGATTCAGCTTCCTTGATTGGCCAGCGTATACTCTCTCTCATGTTTGAGCCATTGCGCGCAGCCGCTCTTTTGGGACTGCTAGCGGGAGGTGTTTTTGTTGGCCTTTCCGCACAAGTCACAAGTTCCCCAACGCCTTCCCCTGGGCAGCAATCCGAAAAGACTTCAGAGGACGCCCAGACGCCTACAGCCGGCGGCGTGAATACCGGACCTCCGCAGGCGGCCCAATACGATGCGCAGCACCGGCCTATCACCGCGGGCGGTTTTGTGAAGACCGGGCCGGTGGTCTTCGAGGACATCTCGGAGAAAGCCGGGCTGACTCACTGGACCCATAAGATGGGCACGCCGCAGAAGAAGTACATTATCGAGACCAACGGGTCGGGCGTGGGGCTGATCGACTACGACAACGATGGTTGGCTCGACATTTACGTGGTGAACGGCTCGACCTTCGATGCGCTGGATGGAAAGGAGACGCCGCCTCATGCGGCGCTCTTCCACAATAATCACGATGGAACCTTTACCGACGTGGCGGCCAAGGCCGGCGTGACCAACGATCGGTGGGGTGTTGGCGTGGCCATTGCCGACTATGACAACGATGGCTGGCCCGATATCTACGTGACCAACTGGGGCAAGAATCGGCTCTACCACAACAATCGCGACGGAACCTTTACGGACGTTGCGGAAAAAGCCGGAGTGCAGTTGGGCAACTGGTCTACCGGAGCCACGTGGGGCGATTACGACGGCGATGGGCGGCTGGATTTGTTTGTGCCCGGCTACGTCCACTTCGATCGCGACAACCTGCCGTCGGGCGGCGAAAACGGAGTTCCCGACACGTTCTGCACCTTCCGCGGAGTGCCGGTGAACTGCGGACCGAGGGGCCTCAAAGGCGAGCCCGACCATCTCTTCCATAACAACGGAGACGGCACATTCACCGATGCGAGCGAGAAGGCCGGCGTTGCCGACACTTCCGGCTACTATGGGCTGGCTTCGCTGTTTGTGGATATCAACAACGATGGCAAGATGGACCTGCTGGTGGCCGACGACTCGACGCCGAACTATCTTTACCTGAACAAGGGCGACGGCACTTTTGAGGATGCCAGCTACCAGTCGGGCTATGCGCTGAATGAGGCCGGGCGCGAGACTGCGTCGATGGGCATTGCGGCAGGCGACTTTGAGAACAACGGCATGGTCGACGTGTTCAATACTACGTTTTCCGACGACTACAAGCCGCTTTATCGCAACGATGGCGCTGGCAATCTGACGGACAGCAGCTACCAACTCGGCATCGCAGAGATTTCGGTGCCGTTCCTTGGCTGGGGCAACGCGTTCCTCGACTACGACAACGATGGCTGGAAGGACCTGATCATGGCCGACGGGCATGTCTATCCGCAGGTGGACCAGCACGCGTGGGGCACGAGCTTTGCGGAGCGGCCGATGCTCTTCCACAACGTGGGAGGCAAGAAGTTCGAGACCGTCCCGGCGGTTGAGGGCTCGGGACTGGCGGACGTTATTACTGGGCGAGGCTTGGCCGTTGGCGATCTGTTCAACGACGGAAAGCTGGATGTGGTGATCAATGTGATGGACGGCCACCCGGTAATTCTGCGCAATGTTTCCGCGGACAAGAATCATTGGGTTGAGCTGAAGCTTGTGGGAGGGCCAAAAAGCCCGCGCGATGCTGTGGGCGCCACCGTGTATGTGACGGCGAACGGCATGAAGCAACGCGGCGACGTGCTGAGTGGCGGCAGCTATGCTTCAACGAGCGATCCGCGGCAGCATTTCGGGCTTGGACAGGCGACTAAAGTGGATGACGTTGAAGTGCGCTGGCCCAGCGGCAAGGTGGAGCACTTTAATGCGCAGGGCGTGGACCGGATTGTGAATATTGCCGAGGGATCGGGGAAGTAGCGGGATTGGCGTCCAACTGCAGGGGCTGAAGCCCGGATCTATCTTGAGCAATTTACGGCACGACTGAAGTCGCGCCCCGACACTTGTCCCGGCCCAGAAGAGTTTTTGCGCAGCCTGTAAAGCCTGTCCTCATTTTGCTGAACTTAGGGCACGACCGAAGTCGTGCCCTTTCAATGCATCAACGTACTAAGAAGCTTTCTAAGCCTCGACCCAATGGCTTAAAACGAGAGCCGCGCGCTTAATTGGATCTCGCGTCCTGGCGTGTTGACTTCGGTGATGCTGCCAAAGCTGGAGGTATTCACGAAACGGTTGGGGGTTCCAAGGTTGGTGTGGTTGAGTGCGTTGAAGAATTCGGCGCGAGTCTCAAGTCTTGCCTTCTCTACCACGCTGAAACTCCGGACTAAAGCCAGGTCCATGGTCTGCAAGCCGGGGCCATAGACGGAGTTGCGGCCGACGTCGCCAAAGGTGTAGGCGGGCGGCGCCGAGAATGCTCCGGGACTGAACCATGTTTTCGAGTTCCTGGTGCCCGAGGGGAAGATCTTTTGGCCCGTGGCGTTGGCGCGGATAGGATTCTCGCCGACGACAGTTCCTGCATTGGCCGTATCGCCAAAGACGGAAATCGTCATGGGAAAGCCGGTCTGAACCTGGTACTCGACGGAGCCGAGCCAGTCGCGTGTTAAAGCCCGAGTGAGACCGTTCTTCCCCAGAACTGGGGAGCTATAGACCGCGCTTACGGCTACACGTTGGCGGACATCGCATCCGGGACCCTTCTCCGCATTCAGGTCGTTGTTGTTCTGCGGAGTGGCGGCTTCAAACATGGGCGAACGGAAGTCAGGCGCGTTTTCAAGCGATTTGGCGAAGGTGTAGTTAGCCAGGTAGCTGAGGCGGTTGGAGGCGCGCCGCCGCACGTTGACGTAGCCCGCGTCATACCAGCTCTGCGAAGTGTTCTCAAGCAAGTTAATGGTGGTTGCCGAAAATGTCGAACTGGTCATTGTGCTGGCTACGGCGGCGGGAAAAACCGTGTTGGCGACAAAACTGATTTTGGGAAACGGCCGGCGGGGTTGAATCAGGCCCGGCCCCGGCTGCGCGTTGTTGATGAGGTGGGAGCGCTGCAAGTGGAAGCCGCCAGCGCCGAGGTAACCAATTTCGACCGTGGTTTGGGCTCCCAATTGTTTTTCAAGCGAGGCGCTCCACTGCTGGACGTACTGCGCCGGCGCATGCAACTGGAGCGCGGTGAAACTGACCGCCGTTGTGCCGAGTACGGGCGTAGGAAAGTTCAGCGTGGTGATCGAGGGAATATAGGGATCGCTCTGCGCGGTCTCAGGGAAGACATAGGGCACGTTGTGGCGCTGATTGCACCAGGTGTTCATGTCCACCGGAGTGTAGAAGATTCCGTAAGCGATGTGGGCCACCACGCCCAGCCTGGGGAAATTCTGCGCCACGCCAAGGCGAGGGGCGAAGTTGGTGTGATTGGCATACATGAGTCCCCGCGGGTAGCCATTCTGCCCGCCGATGAAGACCTTTGGCGTACCGCTGGAAAGATCGAGGTTGCTGTTTGTATAGTCGAGATCGACAAGCGGGCTCATGAACTCGTAGCGGAGGCCATAGGTGAGCGTGGTCTTTGAAGTCAGCCGCCAGGCATCCTGCCCGTAGCCGTCGGCGTACCACTGGCGCAACTGCATCTGGGGTACGCCGGCCTGGCCCTGCCGCGCTGCCGGCAGGCCGAGGAGGAAGTTGGCCAGGGACGATCCGCTAACGCCGTCGTTGAGCGCGTATTGGGTGGAGTAGCCGTTGGTGTACTGGTAGTAGCCGCGATTCTGGAAGAAGCCCCACATGGGCCAGATGTACTTCCGGTAGGAGGAGCCAAACTTGGTGCTATGGCGGCCGATCTGCCAATTCAGCGCGTCCCGGCCCTCGATTACGGTGTCCCAGGCGTGCATCGGCGTGGCAAGATAGTTGTCGCCAAACGGCGAATATCCCTGGACCGTGAAGTACGGAGCGCCCCAGGCATTGGGACCGCCGAAGCCGGTTCCGGTAATGCCCAACTCGGTGACGATGTCGTTTTTGCCGGCGTTCTCCGTGGTGTGCATCATGACCAGGCGGGAGATGGCCGCCGACGCAATGTTGACCATGTGCGGCGAGAGCACGCGGGTCCATGCCAGGATGCCCTGCTGCGAGAAATTGTCGTGATACAGACCGAAGCCGGGCAGACCCTCGGGCATGAAACCGTATTCGCTGGCCCCGGAGTAGCGGAAAAACGCAGTGTCGCCGCTGGCAAAGCTGTGATCGACGCGAACCGTACCCTGGTCGTCGGTCATGCGTTCCTTGCGCGTGTCCAGATAGTTATTGGCGTCGTTGCCCGCGCCGATGACGGTGGGCTGGCCCATCATAGTCATTCCGCCCATGTTCATCGAGTTGGGGAGCGGCGTGTATTGGTTCAGCATGATCGAGGCAGCTTTCGTGAGCCTTGAAGGCGGAATCACGTTCAGAACGCCGTTGTATTCGAATTGCTGGCGGATATACTGCGGATTCGACTTGCTCACGGGAAGGCTGGAATTGTAGGCAGGGTTTGCAATTGTGGTACTCGGGTCGTAGATTTTCACGCCGCTCTGGCTAAAATCGCCGGAGTCCTCGGCCGCGGTCGGCACCGTGTCTACCATCGCGTCAACCTCAACGTGACGCAGGGCCTCATAGTTCAGGAAAAAGAAAGTCTTGCCGGTGTGCTTTACGGGGCCCCCGAAGGAAGCGCCGAAGTTATTCTGCACCAGAAAATTCGAAGTCCCCATCTGGTTGAAAGAGTGGGCGTCCATGGCGCCGTTGCGGAGGAACTCGTAAGCCGTGCCGTG
>PLOG01000090.1 GCA_003142935.1 Acidobacteriaceae bacterium | reverse complement strand
TATGACCGACAGACACCTAGAAAGCAAAACAATCACAACTCTCCTCTACTCAGCGTAAAAGAGCTTACCGAGAAGGCCAGACTGTATGCGAAATCCGCAAAGGCGCCTTCGACTTTGCGAGCGTACAGGTCCGACTGGCTCCAATTCGAGAACTGGTGCAGATTGCATCGACTTCAATCGCTTCCGGCTTCTCCCGAGACAGTGGCGCTGTACATCGCAGACATCGCCTCAAATCACGCGGTCGCGACGATCACGCGACGGCTATGCTCAATCACCGAAAGACACAGAGCGTCGGGGTTCGCGAACTCGCCGGCGAAGGCGCACCACCTCGTCGTGAGCGAAATAATGAAAGGGATACGCCGGGTCTTCGGAACAGTACAAAAGGGCAAGAGTCCTCTTTTGACGGCGGACATCCGCAAAATTGTCTCCAAATGCCCCAGGGGGACCCGTGGCGATCGAGACAAGCTCTTGATCCTGATCGGATTCGCTACCCGAACTTCAACCAAGCCGGCTGGAACCGGGGGTTTCGCCCATCACGACGGCGGTAGCTCGCCCTGCTAACCCTGACCGCGCAACCCACAGAGCGCCGATCGGCAGTTAGCCAAGGCGCTCTCTCTTCCTACAACTTAAAGAAAGGAACACTCGATGAACGAAGAGCAGTATCGGTACCTCTTTAGCAAGATGAGTCAGTCCGCGCGTGCAATTTCGAATGAACCAATCGCTTTTGGTCGGAAAATGCGCGCCGGAAGAATTTGCAGCTCATGCAAACTCCCGCTGCCTGCTCCGCATACCCCAGGTCTGAAGCGCTGCGCATCCTGCGAAGACAAACACCTGGTCTTCATGTATTTCCGCCAACGAAGTGGTTGGCATTGCGGCTTCAGGACTGAGGAGAGGAAGAAGCTCCCGCGGGAGTTTACCTTCAAAAGCTCAACCACCCTCCGGGAGTTGGCCAGGCGCGGCAAAGGCCTGGTCCACGCGTGGGATCGCGAAGGCTTTGAAATTGACGTCGAGCTGGGCAAAGGCGGCATCTGGTTGCGCCTCTCCGATGAGCAGTACCGCGCACTTGGAGGAGTACTTTAAACGCGACCAGCCTGGCGAGTGAATCCGCCTCTGACGCCGGCGGTCGATGTCCGCCAGACTCTCAGGCGCAGGATAGTTTCACGCGAGTGGTTACTACCGCAAATAGTGTTGGCGGAGGCTGGAGTATGAGTTGAGGCTGATCTAGTCTACCGTTACCGGGGTAATGTCAAACCCGGCCGGAAGTAGACAGCCATGGAAAGCGGCGTTCAAGGAGGACCTCCAATCGACGGATTCGAGCCACTGCTCGATTCCCGGGAGGCTGCTCCCTACGTCCGCTTGCACTACAAAACGCTTGAGGCGAAAGCCCGACTCGGTCTGATTCCGGCGATGAAGGAAGGCAAGGCCTGGCTCTTCCGCCTCTCGCTCCTCGATGAATATATAGATCGTCAGTTAAAATCCAACGTAACCAACCATGCCGCGCTGACTCCCAACCGAAAGGATCAGGAGCCATGAAACAAGCGCGACAGCGTTTCAAAAAAGGCAGCCTGCGGGAGGTTCCGCGGGCCAACAACAAATCGGCGTGGGAATACCGCTGCACCAATCCCGCGACGGGAATGCAGGATTCCATGTACCTGAGCACAGAGGAATTTCCAACCAGATCGGCGGCCCTGGCCCGTCTGGACACCTTTGTGCTTCAACTCAACTCAGGCCATCCTCTCACTTCCCTTGGGCTCAAAACCTTCGGGGACCTTCTGGATAGTTTTGTCACGAGCGAGCGGCTGCTTGAAATCAAAAAGATTCGCCCGGGCCAAACGAACATGAGCAAGGAAGACCTCAGTTTCACCACGGTCGTTTCCTACCTAAGCCTGATCAAACGGATCCGTGAGCGGTGGGGCCAGACCACCATTGAACAGGTGAAGCCCTATCTCGTAGCGGAGTGGCTCAAAACCACCACCGGTGCGCCGAAGACGAAGGGAAACATCAAAGCGCTTATGCACCGTTTATTCGAGAAGGCCATGCTGTGGGAGGTGATCGAAGTTGGTCGCAATCCCATGGAACTGGTCGAAGTCAAGGGAGTGACAAAGCGCGCCAAGAAGGCTGTGGTGCTAACGGTCGAGCAGTTCTACCTTATCCTGGACCTCCTGCCTGAGCCCTACCGGACCATGGTCCTGGTGGCGCAATGCACGGGACTCCGAGTCGAGGAAATCCTTGCCCTCCCTTGGGAGAACATCCACTTCGAAACTCTCAGCATGCTGGTGGACCGCGCCGTCGTTCACGGTCGAGTCCAGTATGTGAAGACCGAGTATTCGGAAGATGAGCTCCCTCTCGATCCCGAATTTGCAACCGTGCTTCTTGAAATGAAGGAGCGTTCGAAAGGCTCGGAGCTGCTGTTCACCAGCCCGGTCACCGGCCGCCACTTCCACGCTTCTCCGGCACAGCAGGATTATCTTCGTCCTGCGGGCTGGTGTCTCGTTCCGTGTTCCCAGTGCGGGGCCGCAATCGGCATGCGCTGTACGAACACAAAGGGCAAGACGACGGCCGTGCACAAAGAGCGGCGGGCACTCGCCAAGAGAAGCAAGCTCGATAACGTAGGCTGGCACACGTTCCGTCACACCTACCGGTCGTGGCTGGACGATGCAGGCGCACCGATCGGCGTGCAGCAGAAACTGATGCGGCACTCCGATATCTCAACCACAGCGAAGTATGGCGATGCGCTTATGGAATCCAAGCGCAAGCACAACTCTGTCGTGGCTCGCAGGGCATTGGGGAATGAGTAATTCGGAGGGAACTGCAGCCAGGCACCGGCGCCCTAGGGGCGTTGACAGCCCGAAATTCTATAAATCATAGGGTTAATTAGGGTTGGCCGGTTGGCTAATTGGTTGCGGGGGCTGGATTTGAACCAGCGACCTTTGGGTTATGAGCCCAACGAGCTACCGGGCTGCTCCACCCCGCATTTACAGTTTACCAACACCGCTTACCGGGGTCAAATTATTGACTGCGCAGGGCATGTGTTCCATCCGGTACACTGCTGAAGACCCTGCGAATGCAAACGAGGAACTCTGCGGATGTCGCATTTGTATGTTGCTGTCCTGGCCGTGATTGTCGTTGCGCTGCTGGCTGTTGCGCTTTATCGCACCTCTCGGGTGAAGACAAAGGCCGACTACCTGGTGGCGGGACGGTCGCTGCCGGCGGTGGTGCTGGTGTTCACGCTGCTTACCTCGTGGATCGGCGCCGGGTCTCTCTTTGCCGGGGCGGAGAACGCCTACAGGAATGGGTTTGCAGCGCTGTGGCAGCCGGCCGGCGGCTGGCTGGGATTGCTGCTCATTTACTTCATTGCGCCCCGGGCGCGGAAGTTTGCGCAGTTCACGCTGCCGGACCTGCTTGAGGCGCGCTACAACCAGACAGCGCGCGTGCTAGGCACCTTTGCCATTCTGTTTGCGTATGTGGGCATCACCAGTTACCAGTTCAAGGGTGGNNGTCATTGTCACCACGGCATTGGCCGGCATGTCGTCCGTGGCCTACATGGACGTGGCCATTGGCTCACTGGTGACTGTAATCTGCATCATCGCCGCGCCCATGCTGTTCTTTAAAGCGGGTGGCTGGACGGGTCTGCACGCCGCGCTGCCGGAGTCGCACTTTCAGGTATTGGGCAATCTCACCTTCGTCCGCGCCCTCGAGTTCCTGGTTCCAACCATGCTACTCATGCTGGGCAACCAGGTGATGTACCAGAAGTTCTTTTCGGCAAAGACCGAGAGAGATGCGCGGATTTCGGTGATCGGATGGATTCTTGGAACGCTGTTGCTGGAGACGTTGATCGTGGCCATCGCTGTTTTCGGATCGGCACTCTATCCCACCGGCGAAGTGGCGCGCCAGCCTTACGAGATCATTCCCTATACGGCGCGCCACGGACTGCCGGCGTTGATGGGCGCGCTGCTGCTGGGCGCGGTCTTCGCCAAGGTCATCTCCACTGCATCGAACTATCTGTTCTCTCCGGCCACCAATCTGGTCGAGGACGTTTTCGTGCGTTACATCTCGCCGGGCGCGTCGAACAAGCGGATTCTGATCGTCTCGCGGCTGGCTGTGGTGTTGCTCGGCTGCTGGGCGCTTTACCAGGCAATCTACGCCCCCAGCATTCTGGAAAAGATGCTCTGGGCCTACACCATTTACTCCGCCGCGCTTACGCCGGTGGTACTGGCGGCGTTCTATTCGAAGCGTGTTACTGCCTGGGGCGCCGTAGCAGCGATCGCCGCAGGCACCGTGATCACGCTGTTGTGGGATGTGCCGGGTGTCAGGGAATGGTTCCCGCCTATTCTGGCGCAACGCGATGCGATCTTCCCGGCGCTGTTTGTGGCCGTGACCGCAATGGTAGTTGTAAGCCTGTTTACTCGCGCCCCGCAGTCTGAGCAGTTGGTCCAGTTTTCCGATTAAACGCCGTTCGATCTGGCCCGTTTATTTTTATCCGCGCCACGAGGCGCCGATGCACGTGGAAATAGCCGCGAAGGCACGCTTGTAACCGGCATGATCCATAAATAGCATTGCGCGGGCAGCCAACCGGGGTATAGTGTCTGCGTACCGCACGGCGACTTGGAAATCCTGGCTAAACTGCACTTGGGAGGCGTTATGCGAAGGATTCTGGTTATGGTTGTTTTTCTTCTTTCCATACCAATGATCTTGGGATTTCCGGTGCCGGCCCACGGCTTTCAAGCTCCGGCTGTTTGGGTGGATGCGAATGGAAACGCACACTCCTCTCCACCTGAGGCTCCGCCAGCGGCTGGCACGGTAGAAGCTGCTCCGCCTTATGCTTCACTGTCTGGCACGCCGCCCGCGTCCGGTTCAGGCGTCACGACGCCGGAGGCCGCGGGAACGGCTCCGGCAAACAGTTATCTGTTATGGCAGGATCCAGGCGAAGGTGCATTTTCGGTCTCGTTGCCGATGGGGTGGCGAATCTCGGGCGGCACTGTTCGTTCCACCAAGTTCGAGGCGCATTACCTCGTGCGGGCGCAGTCGCCCGATGGCGGCGCGAAGCTATTCATGGACGATCCAGGCATCCTGATGCGCGAGGTTCCCAACCAGGGAACGGAGGCGATGGGCGTGAAGATCGGACAGGAGCTGCCTTCCGGCTTGGGCTCAAGCCTGATCGTGGAGCCTTATCGCCCAGGCGACCAGTTTGCCGCAGAGTATGTCAAGCAGATTCTGTGCCCTTCGGCGACCATGATTCTTGGCGGCCCCATCGCGGACCAGACGCAGGCTTTGAATGCGCAATTCGGCCCTCTCGGTCAGTTGGGGGGAAAAGCCCTCCGCGCCGATGCGGGCGAGTTGGCGTTCAAGTGCGGCGCGCGCACCGGATACGTGTATGTCATCACCGTACAGGCAATGCAACCGGACGGCCCGGTGGCGATTTGGGCTGTCTATCGCATTGCCGGCTATCTAGCCAGCCCTGCGGACAGCCCGGCCGCCGCCGCGGCAGTCAACCAGATGCTTGGCACATTCCATATGAACCAGACCTGGCTGCAGAACTACGCCAAGGAAAGCGGCGACACTGCCGGAATTGTGGTCCGTGAGTCCAACGCTGTCACTCAGACCACCATCGACCGTGAGAAGGCGATCAATGCCGGCATACAGGCGTCGATCCAGAGCTCGCGTCACAATAGCGCGTCCATTCCGAATGGCGCCGCAGGGGCCACGTCTTCCGCATCGAGCACCAACGCGAACGGTCACAACAACGCCCAGATACCGACAAAGAATGTCTGCGATGACCTGGGCCGCTGCCAGACTGTTGACGCCGGCATCGCCAACTGGTGGAGCGATTGCAGCGGGATATTCTACCAGGGGCCCGAATCGGGCAGCCCGCCGCCGGCGAGCCAGAGTGCCTGCTGGTCAAAAGGTCGCTGACGACGATCGTTGAGGGGCCGCGCCCATCCGGATTCAAGATCCCATCCGGGATCTAGTTGTTTGCTCTTTGCGCCACCAGCATTGACTCCAGAATCTGGTCTGAGACTTCCTTTACAGAGGACGGTGAATGCGACAGAAACAGTGTATTGGTCTTGTCGCTCTCGCCAATCGACTTCAGCGTGTCGAAATACTGCGTCACCAATACCAGTTGCATCACGTCTCGTGAGGAGGCGCCGTCCACCACCTTCTGGAACTGCTCGATCGAGACCTGCAACCCTTCGATAATCGCCTTTCTCTGGTTGGCGATTCCCTGTCCTTGCAGCGCTTTGCTTTCCGCCTCGGCTTCGGCCTTCTTGACCACCAGAATCTTTTCCGCCTCGCCCCTGGCATTCGCGGCTACCTGCTCGCGCTGCGCGGCGTTGATGTCGTTCATGGCCGACTTCACCTTGGAGTCGGGAACGATGTCGGTTACCAGCACGTTGACGATCTCGTAGCCGAAGGTGGCCATGTCCGCATCCAGCTCCTGCTTCACCGCGGCAGCGATCGAGGACTGGCTGGCAAACACCTCGTCCAGCGTCATTCCCGGCACATGTCCCAGAATCACTTGCTCCACGTAAGACTTGATCTGCGCCACCGGATCGGCCAGCTTATAAAAAGCGTCGTACACCTTCTCCGGACGTACGCGGTTCTGCACTGAGATGGGAATTGTGACGAAGACGTTGTCCTTGGTCTTGGTCTCCATGGTCAACGTGATCTGATTCACCCGCAGGCTGACCATGCCGGCCTTGGTATCGAAGTACGGCATCTTCCAGTTCAAGCCGGCATCGGCCACGCGAAGAAACTTGCCGAAGCGCGTGATTACAGCCACCTGCGCCGTGTTGACGGTGAAGAAGCTTCCCATAATCAGGGAAAGTGCGACGATGGCGATAATCGCCAACAGAACCATGAAGAGTACGTCCATTTCAGCCCTCCGTTGCCGGCCGCGGCGGCCAACGGACGATTATATAGGCCCCCCGAGTAAGAAAGGTTACGAGGCAGGCATCGCGGTC
>PLOG01000200.1 GCA_003142935.1 Acidobacteriaceae bacterium | reverse complement strand
GCCGACACGCGGGAGATGAAACTTCTGCCTGCCAATGCCGCCGCCAACTCGCTAACTCGCTATGTCCGCGAAGCGGACGCTAACTTGCTCAATTTATTACAAAGACCTACGCGCACTTTCACGCGAATCACTGATAATTCCGGCAAAACAGCAACTTTGTTTCTTTGTAGTCCCCTGAGGGGACCTCATTCAAACTGTCCGCTGCAGGATTCGAACCTGCGACTTCCACCGTGTGAAGGTGGTCAAATAGTAGCCGGATGTTGATTTAAAAGAGGTTATAAGCCGGCATAGTGGTCAAAAACCGGCTTTCCGGGCGCTATTTGCTACCAAATTGCTACCAAATTCTCTAACCGTTTAACTGTGGCCCAATCAGGCCGGTCGTGGGAGCCAGCCCGAACTTCTTCCATCCTACTTGTCGCGTTCGATTCGTGCCATCGTGCAGGATTCTCCAGCTCGGAAGGATTCTTGACAATCTCCGGCCCGGTCACTAGTATTCTCGCGTTCGGTAACGCTCATCCTTTTTGCACTGGTGAAGCGCGAGTATGAGTGTGAATTCAGCACGAAGTGGAAAGCGATTCTTGCTTCGAACTCTCGCAAGTTCCTGCAGAGGCTGATTCCGTAAGAACCCCTGCTTATTGATTCTCCGGTTTATGCCACCCATGTGATTTCGCGAATTTGGAGATGCTTCGATGAACATTAGTTACCTCTTCGAGAAAACGTTTGCCCGCGCTCCTTCCCGCGTGGGCAGTTCCATTCAGCGGCAGTTCAAGAGAACTCCGGCCACGGTATTTCAGCGTCTGTTCCTTGTCCTGCTTCTCGGCTGTTCAGCACACGCACTGGCCCAATCGAACCTTGACGGTTATTGGGAGTACAAGGTACCGAACGGGGGCGTCACTTTCTTTTCCTTGAAGCAAACCGGCGAAACCCTCATCGGTACCGAGGGTGACCATAGGACTCCCTTTACAGGAACGATCCACGACAACAACCTGCACCTGGCCTCCAGCGTCCAGACAGCGCACGGCACGTTCGAGATCGTCTATGACGGTGTTCGTGAGTCCGCGGACAAGTTCGAGATGAGTAGAAGAGCGCCGGGTGTCCGTCCCGGAGAAGTTTTCGAGACCAAGGGGGTTCTTGAGAGGGTCGACCGCGATGTCGTTTATCCGTCGCGGCTGTCTCTGCCTCCGCTTGCAGACCAGCCCGACAACGGCCTCGCCCGTACACCTCCTATGGGCTGGAATAGCTGGAACCATTACCACGATCGCTTCGACGACGCCACCGTGCGGGAAACGGCTGACGCCATTGTCTCCAGCGGAATGGCCGCCGCCGGGTATCAATACATCGTCGTCGACGAAGGCTGGTCCAGCTCCCGCGATGCGGACGGGCACATCGTCGGCAATGCCCGCTTCCCGGACATGAAGGCGCTCGCCGACTATGTCCACTCCAAAGGCCTCAAGATTGGCATCTACTCCTCGCCCGGTGCGCAGGTCTGCGGCGGTTACCAGGGCAGCTACGGCCACGAGGAACAAGACGCAAAGACCTTCGCCGCCTGGGGTTATGACTACCTGAAGTACGATTGGTGCGGCGCCAGGCGCATTTATCAGCGCACTCCGGCCGACCTCCAGGGAGCCTACCAGAAGATGAGTGAAGCCCTCGCTAAAAGCGGCCGTCCCATTGTCTACAGTCTCTGCGAATATGGATGGGGCGATGTGTGGAAGTGGGGCGCCAAATCCGGCGGCAATCTTTGGCGAACCACTGGCGATATCGCCGACAACTGGGAGTCGATGAACACTATCGGTTTTGCGCAGCTCGATATTGCGCAATACGCAGGTCCCGGCCATTGGAACGATCCGGATATGCTGGAGGTGGGCAACGGGGGCATGACCGCCGATGAGTACCGCACCCACATGAGCCTTTGGGCTCTGCTACGTGCGCCATTGATTGCCGGCAACGATCTGCGCACCATGACCGAGGAAACCAAATCGATTCTGATTAACTCTGAAGTCATTGCCATAGACCAGGACCCGTTGGCGCTGCCGGTGCAGCGCACTCCGCCGCAAGGCACATCCGAGGTCCTCATTCGGCCGCTTGCCGACGAAGCAGTTGCCGTAGGCCTGTTCAACCGCGGCTCCTCCCCGGCCCAGATCGGTTTTCGCTGGGACAGCCTGCATCTTAACGCCAACCTCGGCGGCAAGTCGCTGGAAGCACGCGACCTCTGGAGGCACGAAGCCATTCCGGTAACTGGCGATGCCTATACTGCCACCGTGCCCTCGCATGGCGTCGTGCTGATCCGCGTCGCCGTCAAGCAATTTGCCACGTTCTAAGCCGCCATGTTTCTGCAACCGGCGCCGACGAGCGACAGCGGTCCGAAAAGAAGCTTTGTCATCGGAATGCGCCTCTAGGCAGACATGGGTAAACGTGTCCAATTTAGCGTCGAACCGACTCCTCGGCAATGGTCGGGGGAGATTGTGGAGAGGCAAAAGGGAAATTCGTAATTCGTTCCCGCCCAACACACGCTGCGTACAAGAGGGGAACTCGGTACGCTTACGGTGCTCCCTGTAACAATGCCGAGGGGGTCGGAGTGTTGCCACTCGCGTGAGCTGTCGCTCGAACCTCATCGGTTCTCTTCTGCAACTCCTTCAACTTTGAGACCCAAAAGTTCGCATGTGTGTTGTCGCCGATTTGAGAGTAACAGCGAGCGAGCGTGTAGTAAGTTTCCTCGGAATTGGGGTTGGCGGCAACTGCCTGATTCAACTCCTGGATTGCCTCTTGCGGTTTGCCAGCTTTAGCCAGAAGTCTACCCAGCAGAGAATGGTCGTCTGCAACCGCGTTGGGCAGCGCAGCGGCTCGCTGTGCGTAAACGTACGCGTGGTCTGGATCGTTGGCGCGGTCGAAAGCGATCGCAGCGCTGTGTGCGAAAATCCGGGATGCGGGATTTAGGTCGGAGGCTTTTCCGTAGGCGACAGCAGCCTTTGCAGTCTTGCCCTGAGCCAGGTAACAGAAACCAAGAATGTTGTGGGAAAGCGCGAGAGAGGGGTCTTCTTGCACGGATCGCTCCACGGTCGGAGCCGCCGAAACCGGTCCCCGCAGAGTGATCTCAGAAATTCCCAGAAGCAAATCTCGCTCTCCTGCTTCGGGTCCTTCTACGCGAATCCGTTGCAAGACGCGCAGAGCCTCGCCCGCGCTATTTTGCTCCAGCAGGCATTTCGCCAACGCGATTCCGTAGGCCGGGTTCGCTGGCTCGAGGCTTACTGCCTTCCGAAGGTAGCCCACGGCAGAGGGCAATTGTTCAGGACTGGAGGACTCGATAACGCCCAGATGATAGGCAGCGCGGCCATTGTGCGGATCGTGCTGGAGCGCAGTCTCAAAGGCGCTCTTCGCGTCTTCGATGGCTCCCGCAGCTTCGTAGGCGAAGCCGAGTAAGTAGGCAGATTCTCCGCTGCTGTCAGTTGCTTCTTCAGGCTTGAGAAGATCGATGGCCTTGGAGTCATCCTGTGCACCGATGTAAGCCCACGCAAGAAGCAGTTCTACCTCGCGATTGGCCGGCGATTCGCGAAGGACGCTCTCGAACAGAATGGAAGCCGCCGAATAATCGCCGGCCTTGAGCAACTCTGTTCCCAGTGTTTTACGCGTATCTGCGGAAGTGGAAGCAAGCAGGACGTTGAGAAGGGGCAGAGCCTCGTCTTTTCTGCCCGTCGCATTCAGATCGATCAATAGATGCTGGATCGCGGAGATGTCGTCGGGGCGCGTTCGATGGGCGGCGGCCAGATGATCGATCGCTTCATTGAGCTGATGCTGTTGTTCGAGCAGAATCGCCAGATTGTATTCAGGCTCAAGCAGACCGGGCTGAGCTTTCACGACGATCCGCAGTTCGTCGATTGCGCGATCGGTCTTTCCGAGGCGAATGAGGCTCAAGGCGAGATTGTAGTGCGCGGGCAGCCGATTCGGATCAATGCCGAGCGCAGTGTTGAAATCTTGTGCGGCGGCGCCGAATTCCTTGAGCTGGTTTTCTGCGATTCCACGCCAGACGAGAGCGTCGACCGAGCGGGGATCGGCGCGCAACGCCGCACCGAAGCGCAGCTTGGCGGCGGCTGCCTCATTGTGCTGCAGCGAAGCGATGCCTGCCTGAATCTCGGCTGAGCCGGGTCCCTGAGCCGGAGCAGGGACATCCTGCAATGCAGAAGAAGCAAGCGGCGAAAGGATGATGTTAAACGCAACCAGCAGGCACGCACGCAGAGCCAACGTGCGCCGCGAACACATGCCCGACTTCGGCAACCGATGCATGATCTGTCCTTCCCGCGCCTCAGGACGGTTTGTAAACCGCAGTCAGCGATCCGCCCTCGACGATTTTGACGAACTGGTCGGATGGTATGTTGCGCAGCCGGTCTACGGCGCCGCTCGGCCATTGGATTTCAATCAGGTCGACGGCTGTTCTTTCGCCGAGCCCAAAATGGATGCGAAGATCGCTCTGCGAGATGTAGCTGCCACCACTTCTGACTTCATCGATTTGCGAAAGTGCGCCCGCGACGCATTTGATTCGCGCTCCGATGGCACTTCGATTCGACTTGACACCGACAAGCTTGATGGTGATCCAATGATTGCCGTTGCGCCGCGTGAAGCGAAGCAGGGAAGGCCGCGCGTTCTGGTTGTTGATAACGGCATCCACGCAGCCGTCGTTGTTGAAATCGCCAAAGGCAACGCCGCGGCCGGTGGAAGGTGTCACGATAGATGGTCCGGCAAGCTGCGAAACGTCTTCAAACTCTCCATTGCCAAGATTGCGATAGAGCGCCCGTGGCTCACGATAGGTTGTATCGGATTGAATACGTTCGAGTTCCGGGTAAACGTGCCCGCTTACGTAGAAAATGTCGGCAAGCCCGTCATTGTCCGGATCGAAGAAGCCGCAGCCCCAGGAGACAAAGTGACTCTTCCTCGCCAGGCCGGCAGCGCCCGACATGTTGGTGAAGGTGGCATCGCCGTCGTTGTGAAAAAGATCGACGCCTTCGTCGGAGAAATTCGTCTTTAGAATGTCGAGCCAGCCATCGTTGTCGTAATCGCCTGCAGACAAACCCATGCCCGCTTGCGCCATGCCGCTCTCGCTGAAGCCAACGCCGCGCAACAGCCCTTCTTCGCGGAAGGTGCCGTTGTGATTGTTCATAAAGAAGTGGGCCTGGGTGGTGTCGCTGGCCACGTAAATATCGGGCCAGCCATCGTTGTCAAAATCGGCGACGAGGACGCCCAGCCCATAAAAATTGGCGCGCTTCAGTATGCCGGAGCGCTCGGAGACGTCGGTAAAAGTGCCATCTCCGTTGTTGTGGTAAAGGGTAGAGGTCTCGCCGATCAAGCCCCGCGGGCCGCAATTGACCGCGAGACCGCGAAACATGCAATAGGGATTTGTGCCGGGTACAAGAGCATTCTGCAGTGAGAAGTTGACGTAATGGGTGACGAACAGATCGAGGTTTCCGTCGTGATCGTAATCGACAAAAGCACAGCCTGTGCTCCAACGCGAGGGATCGCCGGCTACGTTGGCCTTGCCGCCTACTTCGGTGAAGGTGCCGTCTCCATTGTTGTGATAGAGAACATCCTCGCCCCAATACGTAACAAAGAGGTCGTCGAAGCCATCGTTATCGTAGTCACCTATGCAGACGCCCTGTCCCCATCCCGAGCGCGTCAATCCTGCTTTTGCGGTGACATCGGTAAAGGTGCCGTCCCGATTGTTTTTGAATAGCTTGTTTTGAGGCTTTGGCGCGGTGGGAGAGAGGTCGAGACTGGAACCGTTCACGAGAAAGATGTCGAGCCAGCCATCGTTGTCGTAGTCAAAGAAAGCGACGCCCGAGCCAGTGGTTTCAATGATGTATTTCTTGCTTGCATCACCCCCGCAAACCTGGAGAAAGTCGATTCCAGCTTCCTGCGCGATGTCGCTAACCTGATAACCCAGCGGCAATCCGGCTTCGTTTTTGGGGGATTTTGGCGCGGGGGCCTGGCCGACGGCAGCCAGGCAGGATGGCGCCACCACGGGAAGGAGCAAGCCCGAGCCTGCCATGCGCAGAAACCGGCGCCGATCGAATGCGCGAAGGGGATTGGAGCCTGACATGTCGGATTGCAGAGAAAAAGCCGTCGTCTTACCGATGTTCATTTCTGAGAGGCTCCAACCGTAGCCGGCTTTCCATTGAGCAGGGCATTCAACTTGTTTTGGAATTTCTGCTCTTTCTCGGTTTGCAGCCGGTTAAAGATGGACATCTGTTCCGCGGCTTCAGTCATTTTCTTCTGTCCGCGATAGGCAAGCATCAGTACGTAATGCGCTTCGGCACTGTCGGGATGTTGGGCTACGACGTCGAGTAACAGATGCTCTGCTGAAGCGGGATCGTGCTTTTCGAGCAGGACCTTGGCAAGACCAACGCGCGCCTCAACCAGACCCGGATCAAGCCTGGCCGCTTCCTCATAGAGCGGCTTTGCCTTGTCTAAATTGTGGCGATGCATCTCGATTCCCGCCATGGCGAGATCGGTGACAGCAGAATCGGGATCGATGCTTTTCTCCTCGATGAACTCCTTCATCGCCTTGTCGTCAACTTCTTCAGAGTCCTGATGCAGATACATCTGGCCGATCCGATAGTGCATATTGGGAAGGTCGGGCTTGCGCTCCAGCGCCAATGAATACTCGCGAATCGCCTGGTCGTAGTCGTTCTTCGCTTCGTACACTTCACCGCCAAGCTGATGAACCCGGTAGGAGTCGGGGTGCTTGGCCATCAGTTCGTCGGCGGTTTGATTCCACAACCGCGTATAAAGTTCGGCCGATTGATAGAGTACGTCTTCATCGCCCGGATAAAGCTGCTTGAGCCGCTCGACGGTTTGGATGGCCGGAATCGGATCCGGCGCTTCTGCTTCGCATTCGAGCAGAGTCAATCCAACCAGGTGACCCAGCTTACCTGCCGGCTCACGGGCGAAGTAAGTAGTCAGCAGAGGCGAGGCCTTGCCGCAATTGTTCGAGCTGGCCTCGCTCAATCCGAGAAATACCCCGGCATTTTTTGCGCCCGGATCGATGCGGAGCGCGCTTTCGAGCGCGGCAATGGCGTCGGTGGTCTTGCCTTCCCCATAGAGAAGCACACCGAGCCCGGTCCAGGCTTGACCATTCTCGGGGTCGATGGCGACGATCTGGCGATATTCGCGCTCGGCGCCGGCCCTGTCGTTGGCGCGCAATGCCTGCGCCGCTTCTTGCATGTGTTGAGAGACCGAGCCGGAGGAATCGCTTTGCGCAACGAGCGAATTGGAAGCAAGAAACAGAGCGAAGAACGGAAGAAACGAACACGATTTTCTCAAGCTGATTTGCATATACCGGCCTCTGATAAGCGACTCAATTCTATCGTACTGTAACCTATGCGAACCGCCGAAGGCTAACAAGACGGGCCGAAGCAACAAAGTCATAACATGGCGATGCCCCGCCGAAGCGGCGGGGCATCGCTGGGAGAGTGCTTCATTCAGGTTAAAACAGATACTTCAATGCAAACTGCGCGATACGTCCGGGTTTTGCGTTGGTAAGTTGTCCGAACGTGCCGTCGCCGATACCGCTATCGGGGTTGCCGAAGTTCGGGTGGTTGAAGAGGTTGAAGAATTCGCTCCGGAACTGGACCTTCCCGGCATCGTGAATCGGGAACTCCTTGAACAGAGAGAAGTCCATGTTGACCAGGCTGGGGCCAAACAGCATACCTCTTGACGTATTGCCGAAGGTGCCGTCGGCTGCCTCGGTAAACGCAGCCTTGTTGAAGTAGGACGACACACCGCGATGCGCCGGCTTGTCGCTGACACCCGACACCCAGTCGGCATAGTCGCCGCCGATTCCGGTAGCCGCAGTATCGTTATTGCTGGTGATCGTGTAGGGCGATCCGGTCTGCGCAATTAGGATTCCCTGGTTCTGCCAATCGTTGATCATGCCGGCCAAAACTCCGTGCGCGGACTTCAACTTTGGAAGTTGGTAGATGTAGGAGGCTGTGACCCGGTTGGCGACGTCCGAATCGCTCGGCCCATAGTTCAGCCGGAAGTCGGTGGGATCGCGCGGGCCAAGGCCGCCTTCGGCGCCGTAGGAAATGATGTCCAGGTATTTCGCCCAGACGTACGATGCCATCAGGCTGAAGCCATTTGAGTAGCGATGGTTCAGTGAAACTGCAAGCGCCTCGTATGTGGACCATGCCCCATTGTCTTCCTCCTGGGTTTGGCCAAGGCACGGGTTGGGTGTGCCGGTAACAGTGTTAGTTCCACAGTTTCCGTCGAAGGCAATGAGCCTGCGCGTGGGCTCGTTGGCGATGTTCTGAGTGAGGGTTAGCGCGGGATTGTAAGCCTGAGAGGGATTGGAACTCGTGACTGGAGCGTAGTTGATGTCGCGCGACATGAACAGGTGTGTTCCCTTGTTTCCTATATAGGAAACAGTGACCACGTAGTTCTTGGCGATCTCTTGGTCGATCGACAGGTTCCACTGCCCCGCATAGCCTTCATTGAAGTTTGGCGGGAGCACCGTCCCTTCCGCCGAAGTGGGCCAGTAGGCTACGCCGTTCTGCGTATACGACGGGCTGAATGCCTGCCGTTGAGCCACGGTCCGTGGAATGTAGAACGGGAACGGGTTGATGACGCCCGGGTTGTAGGTGAAAACGGTGTTTCCAGTCAGGGCCCCGTTCGACGGAAGTCCGCTCACACCGTTCGTTGTGTTCAAGCCGTTAAAGCCGTTCAGCAGGAAGTTTTCGTCGAACGGTTGTGCCGTCGAGTAGCGGTTCCAGGCGATCAGGCGAGCCTGATCCCAGAAGATGCCGTACGCTGCGCGGATGGAAGTTTTTCCACCAGAGAACGGGCTGATATTCAACCCCAGCCGAGGCGCCACGTTTTTCCAGCGATCGGGGACCATGGAACGCGGGCAGCCCGGATCGCCGGTGCCGTTGGATCCGCTCCCCAGCGCCGGCCCAGGGAACGTAAATCCCGGAGGTGCCGTCGGATAGAAGGCCGACTGTGACTTAAGCGTTGGGTCGAAGCAAATCTGGTCGTTGAGGTTGTCCACCGGAGGCAGGAACGGCTCCCAACGGAACCCCGCGTCTACGGTCAGATGCTTGGAGACCTTGTAGTTGTCCCCAACATACATATCCATCGCTTTGTGCCGCAGGTCGCTTGCAACTTCAGTCTGCAGGTTGAAGTAGTTCGGCAACCCTAGCAGCATGTCTGCCAGCGCGGTTGTCGTGGATGAGTTGCTGCCCGCCGGAGTGGTGTACTGTCCATTGAAACTGAAGATGGGATCGGTGTAGTAGTCTTCCACACGATTTACCGACTCTTTGCGGAAGTCCCCGCCGGCAGAGATTTCGTGCTTGCCTTTCAGATAGCTGATGTAGTCGGTGTACTGCCACGTCTGACGGTCTTGAACGAATGTACCATCGCCACCGTTGTTGGGTCCGCCGTTGATCGACAAGTAGAATTCGGTCGGGATCCCGGCGGTCTGGGTGCCCGGCATGCTGCCAAACGTGTCCCAGCCATCCGACGCCAGGGTTCCACGATGGTGCGCAATACGTGTAAAGCCAAAGACCGCTGTGTTGATCAGCCTGGAAGAGAAAGTGTGGTTCCATTCGCCGGCAGCGTTCTGGTTGCGGAAGTACTTGTCGTGCGGAAGGTTCATGTTACCCGCGCCGACTCCGGTCGACAGATCCTGATTGAAGAAGTAGCGGCCGAATACCAGATCTTTGGTCCCAAAGTTGTGGTCGATGCGCCCCAGGAACTGATTCTCGTTGAGGCTGTCTTCGTTGTCGGCAATAGGCGCGTGAAATGTGTATCCGCCACTGCCGTTGTTGGGTGCAATGTTCAACAGTTTGGTGATCATTTTGACGGCGGTCGGATCCAAGCGGCTCGATGGAATGAATCCGTCGGTAGCGAAGGGCCTTCCCGTCAGCGGATCCACGATCGTGTTTGCCGGGAACAGCACGCCCGCGGAGTTGGATGGGTTGGCAGGGTTCTCCAAAGCGGTGTACACCGTACCGATCGATATCGTCTCATCCGCACGTTGCTTGGTTCCCTGGAAATAGCCGAAGAAGAACGTTTTCCCCTTCTGGATCGGTCCACCCGCATAGCCGCCGTACTGGTTCAGTTTGAGGGCAGGTTTCGCTTCTCCGGCAACGTCGAAGTAGTTGTGCGAGTCCAGCACTGTATTGCGGAAGAATTCGAACACGCCTCCATGAAACTCGTTTGTTCCAGCCTTGGAGGCGGCATTGATCAGACCGCCGGAACTGCGTCCGTATTGCGCTGTAAAGTTGCTGGTCTGAATATCGAACTCCTGGAGCGCGTCCGGAGCCGGAAACACCGGAGCGGTCGAGAGATAGGAGTCGGTCATATCCACGCCATCCAGCAGGTAGTAGTTCGAGCCCGGACGGTTGCCGTTCACCACTACACCTTCATGCTGGCCCTGCCCGTGAGCTACGTTGTCGTTATCGTAGGAGACACCGGGCATGATGTATTGCAACTGCAGGGTGTCTCTGCCATTCAGAGGCAGATCGACGACCCGCTGTGAGTCCACCACTTGGCTGATGGTCGCGTCAACCAGGTCCACATTCTGGCCGGTGTCCCCAGTAACCTCCACAACCTCAGAGTTCGAGCCGACCTGGAGATGTGCAATCACCGAGATGTTCTGGTCGACCTGAAGGACGATTCCCTTCTGCTGGAAGACTGCAAAGCCTTTCGCAGTAATACTGACTGTGTAATTTCCGACCGGCAAAATGGGGATGGTGAAGTCACCATTTCCGTCTGTAACCGTTTGCCGGGCCTCGTTGGTGCCTTCGTTGGATGCGGTCACACTTGCGCCAACGACGGGTGCCCCTGTCGGATCAACGACCGAGCCCACAATCTTGCCGGTAGGCCCAACCGCGCGCGCTGGAACGCAACTACTTAGAAACAGGATCGCCACAGAAATCGTAACTATCCACTGCGTCATCTGCGTCAGCAATTTCTTCATTTTGTCTCCTCCTTCATGAAAATTGGTACGTTTTGGGGTGGTATCGCTAAGTTCAACTGAATGCCTTCAAAGAGTTTCTGTAGTTTCCCTGGGGTCGGTGAATGTGCCGGTTATTGCGCCCTCATCGCGCTGTCCGAGGACTATATCGGGCATCGCGATCAACGCGGCAGCAGATAGCCTTCCAGACCAAGTGTGCCTCAATCTCGGAATTGCCACATTCACGTCACCTCGAAATGCTGCTTTGCTAAAAGTGGGTACGGACGGACAAGCGCACCCCTGAGGCCCTGGATTTGGGTCGGCATTGAGCGCGCTAAGTAAGCGTTTTCTCGCGACCGCCCCAAAATTCCCCCCTGGCCCTACGAGACACAGAAGCATCCGACTACCCAAAGCTCAACTGCCGACGAACCTTATTGCAAAAAGGAGACATTCGACAAGTAAGAAACAGTTTGCAACTGTTAGGACCGGTTAAAGTGCGACCGACGGAACACTAAATGTATTGTTTTGTGAATCTTGACAAGTCTGACAGAAAGTCCGATAAACCCATGTTAGGATTGTAATTCAACGGGAATCCCGTTCCGGAGATATTGTATTGTGCGGGATCTCTTGGAGAGACATCGTGTTCGATCCGGCCTCGGAACCCGCGGCGTGAGGAATCAAAATGAGTAGACCGATCGCGGACGGCTTGCCGGATACAGGAAATCGCCCCCCCAATTTCCCCGTTGTGTTCGTTTCGCAGTGAGAATTAAAAGACGGGCCATGAAGGATCGGCAACCCGCAGAATGCGAATATGCCGGGGATGTTCAAATCTTTGAGAGGACCTGCAGCTTGATTCGACAGAGTCCTGGTTGGCGCAATGAATAGTGATCCTAAGCAGACGAACCTTGACGGCGGAGTGTTGTCCCGTGGAACTCGGAACCACACTGAGTCGCCCGAAGGTTCGGTGCCCGATCAGGGCGCAGTCCTTTGTGAATTGGAGTTGATCCTCGCCAGCCCATTTTTTCACGCAAGCAAGCGCAGCCAGCAATTCCTCAATTATGTCGTGCGGTACCGTCTGGACGGCAATGAAGCGCATCTGAAAGAGCGCACGATTGGATCCTTCCTTTATAACCGGCCTGCCGACTACGCAACTGGTGATGACTCCGTTGTCCGTGTACAGGCGGGCGAAGTTCGCAAGAGGCTCGAACAGTACTACAAGACCGCTCCGCCAGCCTCGCTGGTCCATATCGAACTTCCTCTTGGATCGTATGTTCCCGAATTTCGTTGGAGGGCGCCTCTTCCCCCCCCCGCCGACGTCCCCGCGCCCCTCATTGCCGAACTCCCTGAAGCCCCTGTCTCTCCCGTGAACACCAGACCTGCTGCCGGGTTCATCCGAAAAACACGTTTCTGGGCAATTGGATTGATCGGCATGCTGGTACTTGCGGCTGCAGCCCTGGCTGGCTATACCGTCTACAGACAACGCATGCAGAGTGCTCTTAATCAATTCTGGAGTCCGGTTTTCGCTACTCCGGCGCCTGCTCTTATCTGTCTGCCAAAGCCCATCTTTTACCGCCCATCCACCTCGCTGTTCAAGAAAAACGAGAAATTTGCAGGAGAGTTCGACAATGAGGTGAATCGTGAGAATGGCCGGCCGAATCTGCAGCCTGATGACCAGATTCGGTGGGGCGACATGGTTGAGTGGGATGATTTTGGCGTAAGCAAAGGTGATGTCAAGGCAGCCTTTCGTCTATCGAATCTGTTGATCAAATTGGGGAAGAGCACAGAATTGAAAATAGGCAACGATTATGGCTGGGACGACCTGCGGAATTCTCCAGCGGTGATCATCGGGGCCTTCAGTAATCAATCGACCATCAAGATCACCTCCGGTTTGCATTTCGCATTTGCCGAAGGCAAAGGCAAACCTTCTCGCATCCAGGAACAGGGCGGCGCAGGACGAGCCTGGTTCGATGAGGTTGATCCTCACACTTCCCAGGTGGCGACTGACTACGGTCTCGTGACACGGCTGGTTGACTCCAGCACAGGCCAGTTTGTGGTCTCTGTCGCAGGCATCACGGCGCCCGGTTCCGAGGCTGCCGGCGAAGTAGCTGGTAGTTCGGAAGACTTGGAAAGAGCCTTGCGCAGTGCGCCGCGCGACTGGAAACGCAGGAACGTGCAAATAGTTGTGGAGACAACCGTGACCGACGGTGTAGCGGGGCCACCCCAGATCGTTGCGGTCTATGTCTGGTAGCGATTGAAGATATTGCGTAAGTCCGGATTGGCCGCGGAGTGCCTGCCGCAGCGTTGTGCCCACTGCTATTTGAGCCCGAACGCACGCAACTCAGCGCAGGCCTGCCATGCAGGAATCAATTTCCTAAGGCTCACCTGCTGGCCGCGCGGCTGCCAGTTACGAGTTCCACAACCATCTGGATTTGCCACGCAATCTCTCTAGGTTTCCAGGGTGAGAATGCAGGCCATCAGCTCCCTTGGGAAGATCACATCGCAGCCGTCCCCTTGCTGCTCAACATGAATACCAAGGTCGGTGGGATAGAGAATCCGGGCCCCCCGGGCGGTGTGCGGTACATGAATGCGGTCGCTTCCCCGCAGCCGCCATATCGCAATGTAGTTTGCTCCTGGAGAGCGCATGCCAAGCGCAATGGGTGAGACGGGATCGGTCAAATCGGGCAGGCCCAAGGGGTAGTAAGGCGTTGCTTCGCCGGTGTGGGTCCGAATCTGCTCTTTGTAGATTTGCAGGCCTTTCTTTACTTGGGCAAAGCTGGCCGGACTTAGCTGGTCCAATCGGCCGCTCTGGTGGATCCTGCCGAGCATGGCATTCACCATGTTGAAAGCCGCAGCGTCGGTGTCGGAGGCGGCAAGCGGATACGACCACACCGCGAGTTGTTCGGGAAGAACGCCCGCTGTTTCACCTACCGCGATCGCCGGGAAAAGACGGTAATCCTCTTGATCGCTCGACGACTGAAGCTGGAGGTGTGACAGCATGGCATACTCCATGCGCCCGCCTCCACTACCGCAGTTTTCAATGATGAGATCGGGGTAGCGGCTGAGAATCTCATCGTGCCAGGTCAAGAGCGCGCGGTTATGTTCGAGCAGCCCCTGCCCCGGGCTGTCGGCAAGATACTCTGTGCCTTCAAGACCATCCACGTTGTAATCCATCTTGATGTAGCCCGCCTTGTAGTTCGTCACCATGCGGTCGACCACGCTGTGCAGGTAGGCGCGAACCTCGGGATTGCGCATATCGAGCAGGAATCGAGAGTGATCGATGATCCGCTTTCCATGACGCTTGAAGAACCAGGCATCCGGTTTATCCTTGAGCGGAGAATGGATGCCGATTACCTCTGGCTCGAGCCATAAACCAGGCACCATGCCCTTGGAGCGAATCAGGTCAAGCACCTGTTGAAGGCCGCCGGACCAGCGCGTCTTCGAGGGCTGCCATGCACCGACCGATCCCCACCAATCTTCATTCAGCTCCGCATACCAGCCGGCATCGATCACGAAATACTCGCAGCCGGCCGCGGCCGCCGCTTCAATTAAAGGCAATTCCTTGGCGGTTGTCGGGTCGCCTTCGAGGCAGTTCATGTAGTCATTGAAGACGACAGGACGAAGGCGTGTGTCATTACGGGGGCGCAAGCACGCGGCACGGCGATATTTCGTGAGGGCTTCGATCGCTTGCTCAAAGCCTCCCTGAACGCAACCGATGGCAGCCGGAACGGTGGTGTAGGACTCACCGGGTCTGAGGTTCTTCCACGCATGGCCATGCAGTTCGTCCGGACCGCCGATGTATGCGTAGACAGCCTTATCTTGAGTATTCGCCAGTTCCCAGTGCCAGGTGCCATTGTGTTCGATCTGCCAAAACCAGATCACTCCCAGTTCGGTGTTTTCGACCAATCCCATGGGCAAATACCGCTGCGTCGACCAGGTGCCGATGCTGCTGAAGGACGCGGGCGAAAGGGTAAAGTTGCCGTTATCGAGGAAGCCCGCCTGGGAGGGTTTGGCTGTCCTCCATTGCCCCTCAGCCTGCCAGGTGTTCAACGCGTAGTGAATTCGAAGGTCCTGCTCGAACTGGCGCTGCGGGGAGAGATTGTTGATCATGGCCGAACTGAGATACTCGATCCCGACCGGTTGTGCGCCCCGATTGGTCACCTTTGTCCTTCTGCGAACCACAGGCAAGTCAGAGAAGGTTTCATAAAGCGACTCAACATCCAGGCCTAGGATCGGATCCGACTGGTGGATGATAAAACGTTTTCCCGCCGGCGTAGAAATTTCCCTCTTTCCCATGTAGACGAGGCGGTCGCCGGGGCTGCCGCCCGTCAGTTTCAATCCATGATGATCGCTCGGATCTTCGCCAGTGCAATGCAGAGAGGTTTCCATTCCGGATATCGGCGTCGGGCGGGGAAGGTCTTTAGGAGGAGCGACTCCCGCCGGCAGCATTGTCTGGGAACGTATCCGCTTATCGAAAAACTCAAAAGAGAAAACCAGCCCAGTTGGAGACCATTCGAATGGTTCATATACAGGCGGGGGCAAGGGCTCCGCCATCTCACTTCGTTCCTGCCGGGGCGCGGGATTCGCCTCAGCAAAGGTCGCCAGTCTCGACGTGAGCGTTCCTGCAGCCAGCGCTCCCGTTCCACCGAGGAAGGTCCTCCGGTCAATTCGTGCCATCTTGTCGCTCCATCCTTACGCGGGGTTGAAGTTCCCCATATGCGCACCCATACTAATGCTCGACAAGGCATTTCGGCAATCAGGGTCCTCACGGGGCGTCCACCGAGGAGCCAGCGATACGGCCCATTCGTGTTAGGCATCGATCTCAGATGGCCCTGCTTGAGATCAAAAAAGATACCCAGCGCGAATGACCTTTTTTACGCCTTGCGCCAGATAGCGATGAGTCATCGCAAAGCACGATCTATCTTGCGTTTTTCAATTTCACCGAATCCGCAGCGAACGGGCGTCACGGCGGCCGCTGGTGAAATGCATTATAGTTTTGCCAGAAGGCGGAGGATTTCATTGCGGAAGGGTAGATTGGTTGCACGACATCTGAGTGCGCTCTTCTCTGCTAGCGCGCTCTTCTTTTTGCTCGCCATTGGACGGGCGCAGACTCCGCAATCCGGGAAACCGAGCGGAACGGGCGGAATCGCCTCCGGAGGGGTATTCAAGGCGCAGTTCGATTCCGCGCACCGGCCGATCACCGCGGGCGGAACGGTCAAGACAGGACCAGTGGTCTTCAGGAACATCGCCGCCAAGGCCGGGCTGACTGTATGGCATCGCACCTCGGGAAGTGCGGAAAAACGCTTGATCCTGGAGGCGAAAGGCGGGGGCGTTGCCCTGCTCGACTTCGACAACGATGGATGGCTCGACATCTATCTGGTGAACGGTTCGACTGTAAACGCGCTGGATGGCAAAGAAACGCCGCCGCAGGCCGCCTTGTTTCACAACAATCACGATGGAACCTTCACCAACGTAGCGGTACAGGCTGGCGTAACAAACGATCGCTGGGGATACGGCGTCGTGGTTGCCGACTTCGATAACGATGGCTGGCCCGACATTTATGTAACCAACTTTGGCAAGAACCGGCTTTACCACAATAATCACGACGGAACCTTTACAGACGTAGCAGACAAGGCTGGCGTAGCGCTCGGAACCTGGTCAACGGGCGCCACCTTTGGTGATTACGATGGAGATAGCAATCTCGACCTGTTCGTTGCCGGCTATCTGCAGTACGATCCACGCAACCCTCCCATGCCCGGCTCGAAAACAGCCGGTGCAAGCGGCTGTCAGTTTCGTGGCGTGCCGGTCATGTGCGGCCCGCGTGGCCTCACCGGCGAACACGATCGTCTTTTTCACAACAACGGCGACGGCACCTTCACCGACGTGAGCCAGAAGCTGGGGGTTGGCGACCCGGACGGGTATTACGGCCTGGGCGCGTTGTTTGTGGATGTAAACAACGATGGCCATCCGGATCTGGCCGTCGCGAATGACTCGACTCCAAATTATCTCTACATCAACAAGGGCGACGGCACCTTTGAAGACCGCAGCTACCTCAGCGGCTACGCTTTCAATGGCGACGGCAGAGAAGTCGCGAATATGGGCATCGCAGCCGGCGACTACGAAAATAACGGGCACATGGATTTGCTGAACACAACCTTCGCCGATGACAACGATGTGCTATTCCGCAACAACGGCGCCGGAGACTTTACCGATGTGAGTTACGCATCGGGAATGGCTGAGCCAACCATACCTTTTGTTAGTTTCGGAGATGGCTTTATTGATTACGACAATGACGGCTGGAAGGATTTGTTCATTGCGAACGGTCATGTCTATCCAATTGCTGACCGGCATCCGGAATGGGGCAGTTCGTATGCCCAGCGTCCGCTGCTTTTCCATAATCTGGGTAATGGGAAATTCGAGCTGGTTCCTCCCGTTGAAGGCACTGGACTCGCGGAGTTCAGCGTTGGCCGCGGAGCCGCGTTCGGCGATCTCTTCAATGACGGCAAAATCGATGTGGTAATCAACAATGCCGATGGCGTTCCGGTACTTCTGCGGAACGTGAACCCTGATCGTCACAATTGGGTCGAATTGAATCTCATCGGCGGACCGGGAAGTCCGCGCGATGCAGTGGGCTCAACTGTCTACCTCTCCGCCGACGGGATGCGCCAGCGCGGCGATGTGCTCAGCGGCGGCAGTTATCTCTCTTCTAACGATCTCCGGGTTCACTTTGGACTGGGAGATGCTACCGATGGCGGAACTGCGGAGATTCACTGGCCATCGGGCAAAAAAGAGACGGTACGGCTGCCTGTGGTGAATCGTATCTTCACCATTACTGAAGGTCAGGGAATTACTGCGGCACTTTGCGCTGGCCAGCCTTGCATGCCGACATCCGGCTCAAAGTGAGTAAAGCCTCTCACTCCGCCTTCAATGCAGACGGTTTGTCGCGCCTTCGATGCGAGAGCGCTCTGCTGCGCGCAAAGTAGTACCGTGACCGCATGATTGTGTAATGGATGGAACGTAGCGCCGTGTCTCCAGACCGGGGTCCCCAGCGACAGGTCTTCGTCGCTGGGGTGGAGACCGGCTGTCGTGCGGGCGTCCACGCCCGCACCTGTCTGAGAGTGATTACCAATTCATACAGTCTGAACACTAGGCGTTGGAAGACTCCTTTATTCCGACCGGTGAAAACCGGCCTTTTCGGCTTTGCCTCACGGATTCGCCTTACACCATTTCCCAGAACACCAGGGACCAGAAGCTGTTTCATAACCGGCAAACCGTCAATTTTGGAGCACGTCTCTGAAGCCAATACCCTGTCTTTACAGAGCCTTTGTGCGGTGCTGCCTAACGTTTGCCCTCGAAAACCTGGTTATGAAACGGCTTCTAGGTTCCGGCCTTCAATGGACATCGATATTGTCGATATTCACCCCATCCCCTGGGCTAGCGGCGAAGTTTAGCATGTTGCCTGTCCCCGGCTGATCGAGATGTGTCTGGACCCACACCGCGCCCTGACCTGCGCCTGTTGGCGGAAACTCGACCACCGTCGCTACCTGCCCGTTTACCCTCAGCTCCACTAGGCGAGCGGCCACAACCGAGTTCGTATAAGTGATCCGCACCTGCGCCCACTCGCCTTTTCGTGCTGTGATGCCGGTGAACCGCGTCTCTGCGTCGTGAATCGCCAGTTCTTCCTGGGTATGTTTCGCCGCTGGCTCGTAGTGCCTGAAACTGCCTTCCGTCCCCTTCAAGATCAGTAGAACCCCGTCCTGGGCAGGCACAGTCGTCTCGTAACGATCCTTCAGGATGCCTAGGTCCTTTGCGGTCCATACCTCGCGCACCGTCGCCGTCTCTCCGGCCAAGCCTAGATCTGTCCATTTCACGCTCATCGGCGCCGGGAAGTAGGTCCGGTTGAGAAGAAGAACTGCACGCTCGCCCGGCGTGGTCAGGAACTTCGACCACACCTCCAAGCCCGGCCCCAGCTCCGCTGCCTTGATTCCCTGCAATCCCAGACTGTCTTGGTCGACCCGGATCACGTCGCCATTTGTCAGGGTCGCCAATGATTCGGCGTCAAGGCGCTTTAGATCGGCCCCCACCAGCAGCGGAGCCCCCGAAATTGCCCACAGAGAAATGTGCAAGCGGTTCTGCGCTGCATTTAATCCCGGCATTCCCAGCACCATCATGTCCGGATCGTTATAGAAACCTGTGTGTTCGGCCTCCGGATGGATCCCTTGATCGAAGTTGGACAGCATCTTGTCAAAGGCAACTTTCCGCCCTGCGTTCACGCTCCCAGCCACTACGGGCGCAACGATGTCGCCACTGGTTCGCCAAATCGACTGTAACGCGCCGCCCACGCCCGGCCCCCAGGTCCAGGGGCTCTCCTTGCCCCAATTGCAGATCGAATAGTAGAGCCGATGACCTGTAATCTGCTCAGCCCGAGCGATGGCTCTGGCAATCTCGCCGTACTGCACATCGGGGTCCAGGTTCTCTTTATCTCCGCCACACCAGTCCACCTTCACGTAGTCGAAGCCCCATCGCGCGAACTGTAGAAAGTCCTGCTCGTAGTGGCCCTCGCTGCCCACTTGAAAGTAGGCCGGCCCCAGGTCGGGGAACATTGAGCAACCATCCTTGCCTGCGTCCGTATAGATGCCTGCCTTCAGCCCCTGCTTGTGGATGAACCGGACGATGTTAGTCATGTCGCCGTCGTGCTCGCCCGGCTCAATCGCTGGCCAAGCCTTTGGGTCGACCACGAAGTTGCCTTGGGCGTCGCGGTCGCCCAGCCACCACCCCTCGTCGATATTCACGTATTCGTACCCGGCCCTCTTCAGGCCCGAGGACAGCATCGCTTCCGCCTGCGCCTTGGTCAGCTCCGAGTTGATCGTGTTCGATAAGGCATTCCAGGACGACCAACCCATGGGCGGCTGCTGAATCTTTGCAATTGCCGGTTGCGTGCCTTGCGCGTGCGCCGTGGCAGCATCGCAGCATAAGAACAAAACGATGGCGATTCCTAAACAAGTAAACGCTTTCCCAATAGTCCGCATTTGCTCCTCCGTTTCCACTCCTGATCTCTTCTATTACTTGTGTCTGCCTGCAGCGTTTTCAGTTCAAATCCTTGAATCGTCGGCGCCGTCGAGTGGCTCTTTCCTCAAGAAAGAGCCAGCTTGCACGGTGCTAGCTTATCAACGTATGAGCCAAAAACGCTCCAAGCGCAGAACAAGCTCTCGCCGAACGTATCAGCATAGCACACACGCGCGCTTCTGATCCTGGGACTCTGGGGGTGTCGCAGGGTAATCGCATGAATCCATTTTGTTGACCAGATTGGTTCTGATTTCTAACGCGCCGGACGCGCAACGGTGGTTAGCCCCGCGCTTCAGCGGGGGGAAAGGGACCAGAAGAAGTCAGTCAGCCCTGTAGGGGCGGCGCAAACGGCGAGATTTTCATCAACATCACATTCATGCGATTGCCCTGCCACTGCGCCCTCCCAAATCACCCATCTGCAACTCAAGTACTAAAATCGAATCCTTATCTCTCCTGCACGGAATTGTGACGAGGTACAAGCGAACAGGCTCTTGATCTCAGTTTCGACTCTGTAATGCAAGCTCGCGGAATTCGACGAACCTGGACATAACTCCCAGCGCCTGAAGGCAAGCTCGGTCGGACTCCGCCATTTCAGCTCCGATTGAATCCGTTGGATGAGCTACCAGTTCGTGATCCAAAAGGTTGGCAACATATACGACCGCCGTGCAATCGAAACTGGAGTTTAATATGCGGGTGGGATGGTGGTGGTGGGCGATGGCCTCAACGGCAAGGCTGGGAATGCCCCACAACCCCAGCAGGTACGCGCCGATCTCCGCGTGAGAGGTTCCCAGCAGTTCCTCCTCGGCTTCGAAGGGCTTGCATCCGCGTTCGCTGAAACGCAGAAAAATGGAATAGAACTGGTCGGGCATGGCGCTGGCCAGAAAGAGTTTTCCAATATCGTGGAGAAGCGCGGCGATAACGGTCACATCGCGATTGCTCTTGTCCACGGGAAGCACACCGGCAATGGCGGCAACACGGTGCGCATGTTTCTCAATAGACTCGCAAACTGAGAGCGGAATATTCGAGTGGGGGCGAAGAACCCGGAAAGCCTCGGAAGCCAGGGCCAGGTTCTTGATGGTTTGCATTCCCAGGTAGGAGACGGCATTCGACAAGGTGGTGACCTTCTGCGCAAGCCCGAAGAAGGCGCTATTGGCAAGTTGCAGGACCTTTGCGGACATGGCGACGTCTCCCTCGATGATCCCGGCGATCTCGTTGATGCAACTGTCCGGGTCGCTCACCGCCTGCGTAAGGCATGTGTACGTGGTTGAGAGCGAAGGCAGTTCACCGACGCTTCCAACGAGTTTGCGAATCTCCGGCGTGCTTAGCACGTCCTGAAGCGAGCACACTCGTTCGATCATGGATCGAAGCTCGGAGGAACTACTTGGCTTGGCCAGAAAACGGTGGGCCACGGGAACCGCGCGTCTGGCCAGCGAGTCTTCGGAGTATCCGGAGAGAATAACGCGCGCGGTGGCCGGATAGCGGTCGCGAATGTGGCCCAGCAGAGTGGCGCCATCCATTCCCGGCATCCGCATGTCGGAGATAACCACATCGAAGCTGGTGGCCTCGCAGGCCTGCAAAGCCGCTTCGCCTCCCAGGACGAACTCCATCTCCCATTGTTTTCGCTCCGCGTACAGCATGCGGCGAATGCCGTCCAGTATCCTGATTTCGTCATCCACGAACAAGATGCGCTTCACGCGGCCACCTCCTAGGTTGAAAGAGCCTTTCCGTCGTAGGGCAGGCGAATGATAAAGGTTGTGCCTTTACCCTCTTCGGTTTCAAAGCGAATGCTGCCGCCATGTTTGGTTATCACCACTGATCGCGCGATGGCCAGACCCTGCCCGGTTCCCTTGCCGATCTCCTTGGTTGTGAAGAAGGGATCGAATATCCGGTTTTGCACCTCTTCGGGGATGCCGGTGCCTGTATCCTGAATGCGAATTTCGACCCACTCCACGCAATTCAGAGTCTGCACCTTGATCTTGCCCATCGTCGGACCTCCGTTGCGAGCCACGTCGGCAATCGTATGTGCGGCATTGATGATAAGGTTCAGGATCACCTGATTGAATTCGCCCGGCAGGCAAGGGACGGGAAGCAGGGACGGGTCGAATTCGGTTTCCATCTCCGCCACGTATTTCCATTCGTTCCGCGCCACCGTAATCGTGCTGCTGATGGCGCGGTTCAAGTCCAGCGGTACTTTTTCTTTTATGTCGGGATGGGAGAACTCCTTCATCGCACCCACAATCGTCGATACTCGAGTTACGCCTTCCAGCGTCTGGTCGATGGCCTTGGGAATCTCATCCAGCAGATAGCCGGTATCAATACATTCCACCGCCTCCCAAACCTCCTGAACGGTTTCGCCGGACAAGGCATTGTTTTTGGCCGCCGACAGCAGCCGTTCATAATTCGTCAGGAGGCTTTTCAGGTCCAGGAAGGCGTCCTTCAGGAAGCGCACGTTGTCGCCGATGTACTGAGTTGGAGAATTGATTTCGTGAGCAATTCCGGCGGCGAGCGCACCCACCGATTCCAGTTTTTGCGCCTGAAGAAGCTGTTCCTGCAATTGTTTGCGCTCGGTGACGTCCTGGATCATCCCTTCATAGCGGACCACCGCGCCGTTCTCGCAAATGGCGACAGCGCTCAGGGAGTTCCAGAACTTACTGCCATCCTTGCGCAAGGCCTCGTATTCAAAGTTCTGCACTTCTCCAATTTTTTCCATGAGGAGCTTGAATTCCTCGCGGCGCTCGGGATCAACATAGGCCTGGCGGGCAATGTCCGGCACGCTGGCCATCATTTCTTGCGGGGAATCGTAGCCGTAAATATTGGCTACAGCTGGGTTCACGCTCAAAACGCGGCCGCCCGGCGTACTCTGAAAGATGCCGATAATGGCACTGTCAAAGATACCTCGATACTTTTGTTCCGCTTGGCGAAGCTCATGCTCCATTTTTTTACGCAAGCTAATGTCGTGGCCACTGCACGCAATGCCAATGATCTGTCCCTGGCTGTCGCGCAGCGGAACCTTTGTGGTAAGGATGTTGACTTTGTTTCCCGCACGGTCACAGCTTGTTTCTTCGCGGTTATATAAGGGTTGCCCTGAACGGATAACCTTCTGTTCGTCTTCATGGAAGCCATTGGCCAACTCTTGCGGGTAAAAATCGAAGTCGGTTTTTCCCAGCAGTTCTTCGGGCATCTCCGCCCCCATCAGATGCGCCACGTGAGCGTTGGCTACTATAAACCTGCTTGAGGTGTCTTTCACATAGATGAAATCCGGGATGTTGTCTATCAGGGCGCGGAGAATATTGCGCTCGTTTTCCAGCATCGACCTTTCCGTGAGCAGGCGTCGATTGGCTTCGTCCGCCAGAGCATTGGCCCGTTGGAGACTGACTTCCGCTTCCTTGTGAGGGGTGATATCGCGAAAAAACCACACCCGCCCCAGATGTATGCCTTCTGAATTCTTCAGCCCCGTGGAATGTCGTTCGAGTGTCCTGCCATCCTTCAACTTGACTTCACAATGATCGTCTTCATCCGGATGGNNCCTGAGCGGTTGAATCGTCCAATCCCCAGATGCCCAGGAACCGCTTATTGTAGGAGACTACGATTCCCGCTTGATTGACGACAAGAATTCCTTCCAGCGTCTCGGCGTATATGGACTGATTCAGCGAGAGTTCGAATTGGCGTTCTTGCTCGGACCGAACCCGATCCGTGATGTCGGCACAGAGGCCGATGTGGCCCAGGTACCCGCCGCTCGACGAGAACATCGGTTCGGCGAACATTCCCAGGAGCCGCCACTCGCCATCGGCTCGCCGTAATCGAGCTTCCATTCTGAAGGTTGTGTGGTCGCCGATTGCGCGATTAAAGGCGACCATGACCTTGGACGAATCGTCGGGGTGTATCAGCATCCGCCGCTTGGCGCTTTCCAACTCGTCGTGCGTCATCCCGAAGAACTGACGGCATGCCTTGTTGGTGAAATAAAAAATGCTCTCGGCGTTGGTTGCCCACATCATCGATGGGCAACTGTCCGCAATCATCCGGAAGCGCTCTTCACTGACGCTCAGGGCCTCATTTGCCCGATTGCATTCCTCCTCCGGGCACTCCACGACGCACGCCGGACTGTCGCAGCCTACCAGGATCGGGACTATTCCATTCACTTGTTTGACCTCTGCGGGGCGAGCGAATTCGCTTATGGAGGCTCATCGGCACAAATCGTGGTTTGCTTGAGAGCGGCGGCCAGACCAACATCAAACCACCTCGATAGGTTTTATGCCCCTGATTCGTTGGCAACATTGTGCCGATGAAATAATCATGCCCGACGCCGTTCCCTTGCCTATGCCAGGCGCGCATGAGCAGTGTGAAGGCGCAAGCGGGATGGGCTTGCCTTCTGAGACGAACTTGGGGCAAGCGCCGGAAGAGAAAAGCGCGACACACAATATGCGATGACGAAATGCGGCATTAGGGAGTATGGATCATGCTCGACAAGGTTCTTTTCGTTGACGACGAGCCCTCGGTTCTGGAGGGCTACAAGCGAATGCTGCACCGGGAATTCGAGGTGGACACGGCGGTGAGTGGCGAACAGGGCCTGACTTTGATCCGCGATCGCGGTCCGTACTCCGTGGTGATCTCGGATATGCGGATGCCGGGCATGAACGGCGCTCAGTTTTTGGCGCAGGTGCGCCAGAGGGCGCCGGATACGATAAGAATGCTGCTGACCGGCTTCACAGACATCGACGCGGCAATGGAGGCAGTCAACCAGGGAAACATCTTCCGCTTTCTCGCCAAGCCGTGCGAAAAGGAGGTTCTGGTCGGAGCCATCAACGCCGGGGTGTATCAGTACCGGCTGGTCATGGTCGAGAGGGAACTCCTTGAAAATACTCTTATGGGGAGCGTCAAGGTGCTGACGGATGTCTTAAGCGCCGCAAGTCCCGAGGCTTTTGGAAGATCGATGCGTATAACGCATTGTGTTCGCCATCTGATCGGCAAGTTCAATCTGCCTTCTCCGTGGCGTTTCGAGACCGCGGCCATGCTGTCGCAGTTGGGCTGCGTAACGCTCGATCTCGGAGTCATGCAGGCGGCGTTCGTTGGAAAGCGTCTCTCCGCTGAAGATCAGGCTCAGTTTGCCACTCATCCTCAAGCAGCGAGAGATCTCCTCGTCCATATTCCCAGAATGGAACCTATCGCTTGGATGATCGGTCAACAACTAACCAAGGGGCCTTTGGAAGACGCACCCGATATGTCGGCGCCCTACTCGGAATCCATCGTATTGGGAGCAATGATTCTCAAACTTGCAGTAGCTTTCGATAACCTCAAGATGAAAGGTTTGACGGATGAAGAAGCGCTTGCGCGGCTTCGCTTCCGGTGCGATGAATTCGGGCCGGAGCTGGTCGCGGCATTGGCGGATTTCAAGTCCGAAAGCGCAACAATGCAGCTTCGCAAGGTTCCGGCCTCGAGGCTTACGATGGGCATGATCCTGCAACAGGAGATTAGAACTCGGGCCGGAACGCTGATGGTCCCCAAGGGACAGGAAATCACTCCCGCTCTTCTGATCAAGCTCGTAAATTT
>PLOG01000116.1 GCA_003142935.1 Acidobacteriaceae bacterium | reverse complement strand
GTGTTTAGCCGTACGCATACGATGTACTGCACCTGGGAACCCTGGGATATGTCTCCCCGGTCCCACATCGCTGCAATGCATTCCTTGCAGATCATGTCGGCGGGCTCGCAGGCGCTGTTCTCCAGAGGCCACACCGGAACCAAGTAATCGTGCGTCTCGCAGACAAGCTTGTGGCACCTATCGCAAGACCGCCAGCATTCAGCCGAGCATGGCCAGATTGTCTCTTCCGTGCATTCCGGTTTTGTTGGCGTCGATTCACCCTTCGGCACTGTCTCATCTTCCGTCATGGGCTTTGCTTTTCTCTTCGCTGGCGACAGACTCTGGTACTGCCAGACCCCGCATGGCGGTGGATCGGGCGTGTCGAAGCGATGGAGCCTTGGCCTGCGAAAGCTCCGGGGGGGCACTTTCCTCTACTTCGTCCCTGCCGCTGCAAGTTGGGCACTTCCCGGTTCCCCCACACCTGTTGCACTGAGATGCCATCGCAGACTCCCTTTAGGTTCGTGGTTCAGTGTTACTACTCGCCATTTCTCAACCAGCCGTCAATGGCACTCTATGGAGGTCTGGGTGAGAAAAGTAACGAGAGTGCTTAGTCAGAATGTTTCAAGATGCACTGGCGTGTTCGTCACACCGGGTTTCAACCCAACTGGTTCCGCGCCGCCTGCCGGGGCCGCCACAGACCTCGCAGGTGTGAATAGACTCAATCCCGGCAGCTTCGATGAGAGCGGAAATGGCGTCATTGCTGTAATTCGGGTAGAAGCGCAACCCGCCAAACTTCTCTTTGACCTGAAGCACATGGAATGAGCGCCCAGTGTCTGTTTCAACTGCGGCAACGACCGTCTCCAGTCGCTCACACAGTGTCCAGACCAAATCGAACCAGCCGTCACCGTGCTCGAAGCCGAAGGGCATCAACCTTGGGCGAGGTGCGCCCTCCAGGTTGAACCAGGTAGGCCACCGCTCGCACAGTCTTTGCTCAAGCTCTCTCTTCATCGCCAATACTCTTCGATTTCGCGAACGGTTGGTCTGCAGACGGACCACTTGACTTGACTACGCAACGCGGCGACCAGCGTCAGAACCCCGCGAAGACAGAGTTGATCTGGGCTTGGGCTGCCTTGCCTCTGGCTGCGGCCAAATATCGCGCAGTCATCTCAATCTTAGTATGACCCAGCATCGACTGAACAGACCGGATATCAACTCCGGCGCGGAGTGACCATGTCGCAAACGTTGACCGCCACTTGTGCAGGTAGCACCTTTCACAGAATTGACCTTTCGTCTTCCGGCAGCTTGAGCACATCTGGCAATTCAATCCAGCGCGATAGGATGTACTCTTCACCACATCCAGCATGTGTCCATCTGGCAGGTCGCTCCTAGTCCCAAACGGGAATCTACTCGTAGGGTTCTTCTTTCGCCATGCTTGTAGATTTGCCAGCAACTTCGCTTCCAGCGGGATTTCTCTGGAACGACGAGTCTTGGTCCTGAAACGCACAGACTTCTCTTTGCCATTGACAACAAGATGCATGACCTTGTCTCCCTGTATAGTCACTATCTTGTCTGCCCAGGTGATGTCTGCCCACTCCAAGTAACTGGCCTCTCCTTCTCTCACGCCAGTCTTTAGGAGGAACTCAAAATAGAGCCTGTGCCGATCATTGGTTAGGGCAGCCATAAACTTCAGGACTTCCTCTTCGCTATAGGCTTCCGGGTCCGGGTCAACAACGTGTGGCCTGTGATCCTTCGCGACTAACTTCTTGTGATCGACTTCGCAGTAGAACAGGAAACTGGCTATTGCCGAGTAATAGTTCATTGTTGTGCGCTCGGATAATCCACGCTTACGTAGAGCATCACAGAACTCCAACAAATCCATTTGCGTCACTTGATCGGCATACCGCTTGCCGCTGACCTGGATGAATTCGGGAATGAGGTTGCCATACTGCTGGATTGTCTTGCTGCCCATGCCCGCTAGTTCCTTCAGACGTACGAAGGCAGCGCCCTGCTCATCCAAGGACTTGCGGTCAGGATTCTGGGGTACTAGGGTGGCTCCGGCTCGCCCGGCAGCATCTTCAGCCTCCAGGAGACTAGCTCGTTTGTCTCTCTTGGTAACAGCTTCACGGAGGTCACGACCGACACCGGCATACTGGGCCTTGGAACCCTCGTACCACTTCAGTTGGTAGTCACCCAACTCTGTGGCGCCGGGACCGTAGGATTTGAGAGAATCCCAATCAACCGACCATCCCCGTCCCTTGCGTGTCGCTTCCTCGCTTACCCGGAAGCGACGCCAGCCCCTATCGGTTTTCACATATCTCAGCAGCGAGACCTTTATGTTTGCCATAGCGCGGTTTTCCTTTCAGGGGTCAATAGTAACCCCTCTCGCCGCGCTAGAACCGCGCTATATCGCCTTGCGTGTTGTTGACTTATTGATTATAAAGGCGTGAAAAATATATGGTGCGAAAGGGGGGACTCGAACCCCCATGGATTGCTCCGCCAGATCCTAAGTCTGGTGCGTCTGCCAATTCCGCCACTTTCGCAGTTGCATCTACGGGCGGTCATCAAAATCCGTGGTCTGCTCGAGAAGGTGCTTTGCTCTCGCCGAGGCCGCCTACCCAAGTCTAGAGGGGAAGGTATGCGGGTGGCAATGCCGCGGCTGGAAGGGCAGGCGTCAAGCGCGCAGAATGCGGATGCCAGGTTGCATCGAAGCGGCGACCTCACTTTCCGATCGTCACTTCGATGCGGCCGGAGCTGTGAGCGGAGGTAGCTTGCTTACGGCGGTGATCGGGACTTCCACGGCGCCAACCTTGTCTGTTGCCCGGTCGAGAATACCGATGCGCAGGAAAGACTCGCCGCTGACGGGGACGCTGATGTCCTCGCGGAGACCGAGTCCGGACCGCAGCGCTTCGCCATATTTGTCGGCCGGGATGTTTGCATGGACTACGCCCCCCACCGAATTGAGAGGTGTGCCGTCTGCGTCGTAGACAATGATTTCGATTTCCAAGACGTACTGGTGAACGCCTTCCGGCGAGGTTGAGCATGCAAGGTAGCGCGGACTCACGCCGAGCTGAACGGCGTAGCGCCGGAAGGGCCCCTTGGTTTTTGCGGCGGCACTGTTGCCGGGCGCGAGGCCGGGTTCGGGCTCGACCGCCGTGGGCAATACGGATGCAGCGAAGATGATTTCGGTCGGATCGGGGCCGCCTCGCATCATCGCGGTGCGCATCGCGCTGTAAGGGGGCGCCTGGCCGTTGGCCAGCGGCGGAGGTTCGCCATGATGCTGGGGCGCGTTGGGGTCGCTGGCGAAGTAGCCGCGGCGGTAAGCGAGCGTGAGCGCCGGCCGCGCTATCTCGACGTGAATCTTCCGGTACTCGCCTTTCCACTGCTGGTTGGTGGGCGAATAGGTAAGCGTGTAGTAGTTGGAGCCCGCGTCAATGGCCTTTTCGACTGCTTCCTTCAGGCCGTTGGTGTTCACAAAGGCTTGGCCGCCGGTGGCTTCGGCCATGGCCTGCATGGCGCCATGTTCGTCGGCCGTCTGCTGAAAGAACTTTGCCTGGTCCTTGCCAAAAGCGCTCGGAGTCCGCCCGTATTTTGCGCCGGAGTTACCGGCGCTGAACATCGGCGTGGACATCAGACCGCGAGCGTCGATGGGGTAAACGGCGACCTGGCTTCGGGAGAGAAGATCCGTGGTCTCGCGAAACTCATCTTCCGATGAGGCAACAACGGCGAACGGGTTCTGGAGATCGCCGTCGGGCAGAATATTGACGGGGAACGAGCCGGAGAACCAGATAAGATTCTTGCGGCCGGGCAAACCGCTGAGATAGCGGGCAAGCTGGTTGAGAGCGTCCAGGGTATAGCGCGCGCGGGTTTGGAGCAGGAAGGATTGCGTCTCCGCCTCGAATTGCTGAATGCCGGCGGCCACCTGGGCGGCATTGGGATTGTTGCCCATGGAGTCGGCGGCTTCCTGGGCCATTTCCAGCGCCGGGTCGTCCGCGCCGGGATTGTCGCCGTTGACCTGGTCGGCGAGGGCAATAGAGGCCTTGGGCAAACCCTTCTTCCCGTTCAGCACGTCCCTAAGGAGTTCCGGGTCTGAAGTGAATCCCTGCAGGAGAATGAGCCTTGAGGTGAGGCCGAAGATGGCCATACGCGTGCCGGGGCGGGTCTCTTTCAGGTACTTCAGCATCTGGTTTCGGACGTCGGACTGGGCCGCCATGGGGGTGTTGAGCGCATCGAGAAGCAGAATGTCGAGGGCGCCGCTTGCGGGTGCGTTGGTGAAGTTGGTGAACGTACCTGGAGAAAGCTTGGACACCTGGGGCAGCGGCGCGGCGGCTTCCCAGGTATGGTGCTCTTCAAACGTCTTGATGGCCTGCGCCTGGCCGTTCTCAAACACTTTGAAATCGGCCTCGGTGAGATCGTGCACGGGGTTATGCTTTGCGTCGGTGACCACCACATCCACCACAACCAGGTTGGTGTTGGCCTGGATGGTGGAGGCGGGCTCCGCCGCGGGGGACTGTCCGGCCGAAAGCGCCGGATCACAGAGCAAGACAGCGATAAAGGCACTCAGAAAAGGGCGTATCAAGAAAGGGTGTATCAAGAAAGGGGCTCCTGATCGGAGCCTCGATTATAGCTTGCACAAAGAGGACGCAACACGCCTGGTGAAGCGAGCATGGGCGTTTTGTGGATGGCTTATTGCACGGTGAGCGTCAATGTTGTTTCGTGCGACAGAGAGCCGGAGGTCGCGGTCACCGTTAAAGTGTACGATTGCGCTTTAAGGCTGCTATTCGATCCGCATCCACTCAATCCGACAGCCAGGGCCGCGCCAACAAGAGCAAGCACCACGAGGCTCTTCCATCGCCGGGCGGCCTTGCGCAGCCTGCCGGAGAAAGGCAGCAGGATGAGGCAAAATGCTATCGGCAGTGTGCCGCCTGCAAATGGCCGGGCCGGCCGTTCCAGCGCTGCACTGCCGGGCAATTGCACCTGCAGGGTTACAGCGGTCGTTCCCGAGCCAACCGTCACCGTGGCCGGGGAGAAGGTAGCGATGGAACCCACTGAAAGTCCTGTCACTTTTAGTGTCATGGTTCCCGGCAGAGTCGGGCCGCCTACAGGAGTAACTACAAGCGGAAAGGATGCCAACCCCGAGGCGGTCGAACTAACTGTTCCGCTACCCACTGGGGCGATGGTGAAATCTACGACCGTTTCCGACAGCACACCGCTGGTGGCCGGCCCGTAGCTCGAATCGCCGGAGTAAGCCGCGGTGATGGAGTGAACCTGGGCGGACAATGTCGTTGTAGTGAAGGTGGCAACGCCTCCGGATACCGTGCCCGTTCCGATTTGAGTGGTTCCATCGTAGAAGGCCACTGAGCCGGTGGGCGGAGTTGCATTGGAGGCAATGGATGCCGTGAAAGTGACCGCGTTCGAAAAGAAGACAGGGTTTGCGTTGGAAGTGAGCCCCAGGGTAGGAGTGATCGGGATTACCGTCAGGGTTACGGTTGCCGTTGAGGTCGTATAGTCCGTGGTGTCGGTGGGAGTGAAGGTGGCCGTCAGTGTATGCGCCCCCACACTCAAGACTGTTCCGGCGGCGGGAGAGTAGCTGAAACTGCCCGCTACCGGCGAACTGGCGTTGAGCTGGGTAGCGCTCAACGCGGTTCCATAAACGATGTTTGCCGGCGCTGCCCAGGTGATTGCGGGCGGCTGCTGGAAGATCACCGTATCCGACGCGGTGACGTTGTTGGAGAAATTCGGACTGGAGGCCGTGGCGTTGATCAAACCGGTTGTCGCGCTTCCCGACGTATAAGGCGGCACGCTTACGGTGAGCGTTACCGAATCGCTGGCGCTGGCGGCGATTGCGGTGGTGCGCGTGCAGGTGAGTGTGCCTACCTTGCAGGTCCAGCCGCCGGTTGAATCCGAGAGGGCAGTGGCTGTGAGGCCCGTGGGCAGGGTAAGGGTTAGAACAACCGAACTGTAGATCTGCGTGGTCGCGCTGGTGTTGGTTACATTGATGGTGACCTGGTCAGCGGTGTCGCCTTGCTTGACGATCAAGGGGCTGGGGCTATACGTCACGGAAAGCGTGGGCACCACAACGGGGGTCACAAACGAGGATAAGTCGAACAGAGCATACTCGAGCATCTCCTCCTGCGCGGTCATGGTNNGTAGATGTGGTAGTCGTTGTACATCACGCGCCCGCACTGGCTTGAGGCGGCCGCGCCGACCGGGGTGTTGAAGGTCATCTGCATCACAGGGTTGCCCGTCTGGCCGCCGTAAGTCCCGCTGCTCAGCGTGACCCACGACTGAGTCGGCGCAATCACGCTGGCCACGTCGGTGCGCAGGGTGCCGATGTCGATCTGGTCGCCTGTCCCGGTCAGCGTTGCGCCCGCATTCTGCAGCCACTGCGCCAGCGTCGCGCCGTCGTTAAAGCTTGTGTTCACCGTCCCTACGCCGGTGGCGATTTGCGCCTCGGTCAACGTGGTCCAGTTCGCCACCGCTGGGAACTGCGAATCGTAGGGCGAGTCGGGATCGAGCCAGGCATAGCTGTAATGGGTAGCAAAGACGCGGCCGCCGGCATTCGCGTACCCCAGCAGGTTGGTTGCGCCGGTTAAGGTTGCCTGGGCGCTCGAATTTCCCTGACAAGGAAACATCACCATGTCGTAGCCGTTCATGGTGGTCGAATCGGTCATCAGCGCCGACTGCGACGGGGTGGACGCATTGATCTGCCCTCCGGCGGAACTGGTGCCCGTGTAAAGATGGATATGCCCACCCAAATTGATCGTGCCGTTGTCGTCGGTAAACTCGGTTGGGTTGATGCCCATATCGAGCAGGACGC
>PLOG01000085.1 GCA_003142935.1 Acidobacteriaceae bacterium | reverse complement strand
GCTCCATCGAGCAGAAAGTAGTTCGCGTTGGGGCGGCTTCCGCCGATGCTGACCGCTGACCTTTGGCCCGGCCTCCAATAGAGGGAACTCATGTCGCCGGTGGAGGCGCCGTGGCTGATGTGCGCTCCCGGCACGGTGAGAACCAGGTCGATCAACATGCGGCCGTTCAAGGGGAGGGAATCGACCGAACGCTGATCCACCACCTCGCCCACGCTGGCATCCTGAGTCTTGAGCAATTCACCCACCGCAAGCACGGAAACTGTCTGGGTGTCGGCGCCGACACTCAACTGCAGGTCGATGGTTGCCTGTTGGCCCACTTCGAGGTCAACGGTCTGCGTGGCCTGCTTGAATCCGGGGCTGTCAACCGCCAATGAGTATTTGCCCGGCTGCAGCCCAGCTATCTCATAAAGCCCATCCGAGTTGGACACGACTTCCCGCACGGCGCCGGTTTCTGAAGCCGTAATGCGCACGTGCGCGCCAACAACAGCGCGATGCTGAAGGTCGAGGATCGAGCCACGCACGACGGCATAGTTGCTTTGAGCCTGAATTGCCGAGATCGAGACAAAGATACAGGCGAAGAGGGTGAGAACTTTCGAGGTCACAGGCAGTCTCCAGGAGTGCGATTGTTCAAAGGGGGCGAAGTCGTTGGGTTGAAGAATGTCTTCAGCGCGCGGGACGGTTTCTTCCAAGCATACCTTTCTTTGATCTGGATGCGATGAAGCCGGCGGGATGAAGGGGCGAACCATAAACGAGGTGAATGAATTTCGCAAGCAGCCGCTCGAAAGGTGATCGAGAGGACCGCTTTGTTTTTGATAGCCACAATCATCATTGTCGGATTGCACCTCTGTCTTCGGCTGATTTGTGGATTGAAAGATCATCCAATAGGTTGAGGAAACTAGACTTTGGTCTAGTCTAAAAGGGCAATATGTCATGGCGCCAATGGCGCCTGCTCATATTGGCCGCGATGCAGGCGCGCTGGCGGTCGTCCGCGGCGCAGTGGATGGGCCGACGGGGCGGCCCTACAACTTAGGGTGGAGATTTCTCCGCAACCTGGAGCGGATACAACCCTCCGCTGGGGCGAATAGAATGGAGGACGCGATGCTTCCCCTTTCGAGAACCCTACGAGTTGCCTGCCTCGCCGGCGCAGGTCTCTTCGCCGGCGGCTTGCTTATGCTTCGGGAGGGCCCTGCGCCGGTGGCGCACGCTGCGGACGATGCGGCGGCGTTGCGGGCGGCCTATTCGAAAGAGGTCGCGGCGCATTACAAGCTTCCTTTTGCCGAGGGACGGCCGTTCTTGCCTTCCAATGCGGCCACCGACACGGGCGAGTTCATCGATCCCAAGAGCTTTCCGACGGCGGAGTACTGCGGTCACTGCCATCAGCAAGCCTATGCGGAGTGGCGCCAGACGGCCCATGCGAACTCGTTCCGCAATCCGTGGTACGTGAAGAACGTGAATGTGCTTATCAGCGAGCGGGGCATTGAATACTCGCGCCACTGCGAAGGGTGCCATAATCCGATTGCACTGGTTTCCGGGGCGTTGACGACCGGATCGGCCATCAATCGCAAGTTCGATAACGACGGGGTGACTTGCTCGGTTTGCCATTCGATCCAGAAGGTGACGACGCTGGGCACCGGAAGCTACGTGCTGGGCGTGCCCGCGGTGCTGGTGGATGAAGAGGACAAGCCGATTTACGGACCGGTCTCCGACAAGGAGATTCTGGCTCACCTCGATCGCCATACCAGGGCGGTGATGCGCGACTTTTACCGCACCAGCGAGTTCTGCGCCGCTTGCCACAAAGCGGCTCTGCCTCGCCAAGAGACTCGCTACAAGTGGCAGCGCGCGTTCGCGGTGTACGACGAGTGGCAGCAGGCGTCTTTCGGCAAGGAGTCGCCGCTGCCTTTCTATGTGAAGGATAAAGTTTCGAACTGCCAGACATGCCACATGGAAAAGGGGCCGATCACGTCGCGCGATTTCGGATCGGAGCCGGGCAAGCTGGCCTCGCATCGCTGGCTGGGCGCGAACACGCTCATGTCGAAGTACTACGGCTACAACGAGCAGCTCGATAAGACAATTGCCTTTCTGCGCAACAATGCGCTCAACGTGGATATTTTCGCGGTCGAGCGCAACGGCGGCCCGACGATTGCACCGCTGGGCAGCGAGGCTTTCACGATTGCTCCGGGCGACGACCTTACCGTTACAGTGGTTATCCAGAACAAAGGCATCGCGCATAATCTGGTTCCCGAGCAACGCGATTTTTACGAGAGCTGGGTTGAGTTCGAAGCTAAAGACGCGGCCGGCCGCGCGCTCACGCACTCCGGCGGACTTGGCGCGGACGGTGCGCTCGATCCAAGTGCGCACAGCTTTACCAACCGGCTGATTAATATCAAGGGTCAACTGAACGATCTGCACCAGGTGTGGGATACGCGCGTGATCGCCTATAACAACAGCATTGTTTCAGGCCGGTCGCAGATCGTGCGGTATGGGTTCAGGGTGCCGAAAGACGCAACGGGGCCGATCACGATCTCAGCGAAAGTGAACTACCGGCGCTTCAATCAGCACTTCATCGACTTCGCGATGGGCAGCAAGCACTACGATGAGCCGGTGGTGGAGATGGCCTCGCGCGCGCGGACGCTAGTGGTCGGCTCCAATGCCTCGACGCCGCCCGACCCGGCGGACAATGCGCTGTGGATGCGATGGAACAATTACGGCATCGGGCTGCTCGATGCCCAGCAATATGCGGAGAGTGAACGCGCCTTTGAAAATGTGGCGCAACTGCGGCCCGATTATGCGGACGCCTATACCAACATTGCAATCGCGGACTTCTCATGGCAGCGCTATGCAGGCTCGCGGACGAACCTTGAGCAGGCGCTGAAGCTGGCTGCGCACAATGCGCGGGCGCTCTATTACCTGGCGCTGGTGGACCGCATTCAAGGGCATCCGGACGCGGCCATTGCGGATTTGCTCGATGTGATCACGCAGTTTCCGCGCTCGCGCGACGCGCATCGGGAGCTCGGCTTCTCCTTCTATCAGCAGCACAAGTACCAGGAGGCGCGCACGGAGTACGAAACTGTGCAGTCGATCGATCCCGACGATTTGCCGGCGCATTACATTCTCTCTATCGTGTATCGGCGGCTGGGCATGCAGAAGGAAGCAGCGCAGGAGGCCGCGGCCTTTGCCGACCAGAAGGACGACCCTACCGCCAACGTTTATGCGCTGGAATATTTGCGGACGCATCCTGAAGTGACCGCGGAGAGCGTGCCTTGGCATGTGCATCGGGACCGCGCGGCCGCGAGCGACGAGGCCGGTAAAGGAAGCGGCCAATGAAGGGTTGGCTCGCTGGCCTTTGTTTGTTGTTGGCCGCGGTTTCGCAGGCGTTCGCATCTTCGCAAGGTCAGCGCGATCGCGGCGCGGCTGTTTTTGCCGCTAATGGATGCGGGCACTGTCACAGCATTCACAAGGTGGGTGGGCATAAGGGGCCGGATCTTTCCGGCGTGGGCCGGAGCTTGTCGAAGAGCAGGATTCGCGAGCAGATTCTTCACGGTGGAAACGAGATGCCGGCCTTTGTGGACGATCTTGAAACGCATGAAGTGGATGACCTTGTGGTCTATCTGCGTTCGTGCCGCGAGAAGCCGGTGAGGAAGTGACGCGCATTGCTTCGAGGCCGGTGGAAGCTGTCAGAGTTACGTTGCGGTGAGAATCGCATCGCGGAGGGCTTCGGCCACTTCCTGCTGCCGGGCGGCCGCGATGCGGTTGAAGAACGGCAGCGCCAGCGTGCGGAGCGCTATGGACTCGGTAAGCGCGAGATCCATTGCGCCGGAAGCGATTTGCGCGCGCCATGAAGGCTGCTGGTGGATAGGGGCAAAGTAGCGTCCGGTGGCGATGCCGCGGCCGGCCAAATGGGCTTGCACTTCGTCGCGTCTCAGGCCTTCCGGCAACCGGACCACGTAGACGAACCAACTGATTCCGCGGCGGGGAAGCGTGAGCGGAGGGAGTTCGAGCCCGGGAATATCGCGAAGGAGAGCATCGTAGCGTTGCGCGGCCGCCTGGCGTATCGAAAGGATTTCGCCGATGCGGGAGAGCTGAACGCGGCCCAGGGCGCAAGCCATTTCGGAAAGCCGGTAGTTATAGCCCGGCTCGGCGTGGTCGAGCCAATCGCCGTTGGGCAGGCGCCCCTGGTTTCTCAGGCTGCGCAGGCGCGCCGCGTAAGCGGGATCGCTAGAGAGCACTGCGCCGCCTTCGCCGGTGGTGATTTGCTTGTTGGGATAAAAGCCGAGGACGGCGAGATTGCCGAAACTGCCCACGCGGCGATGGTCGAATTCGGCGCCGATGGCCTCGCAGGCGTCTTCGATGAGGGCGAGGCCATGCCGGCGCGCAATGCTCTGAAGCGCCTCCATGTCGGCAGGAATGCCGAATGTGTGAACGGCCAGGATGGCGCGCGTGCGCGGGGTAATGGCCTTTTCCACGGCCGCCGGATTGAGATTGAGCGTGACGGAATCGATCTCGGCAAAAACCGGCGTTGCGCCTACCTGGAGCACGGTGTTAGCCACGGCTATAAATGTGAAAGAGGGGACAATGACCTCATCGCCCTGGCCTATGCCCAGCGTAAGCAGCGCCAGATGTAAACCGGCTGTGCCCGAGCTGACGGCCACGGCGTGATCCACGGAGTGATACGCGGCCAGCGCGGTTTCAAAGGCCGCGAGCTGGGGCCCAAGGCTGAGCTGTGGCGTACGCAGGACCGCCGTGACGGCATCGATCTCCGCTTCGGTAATGTCGGGCGCGGAGAGTGGAATTCGGATGGTCATCGTGGCTCCGAGTCAGTTGCCGCGATGGTGTCCGGCAGAGGCGCGGGCTGCTTCACTAGCAGGCGGTCAAGCGGAGCGGTGGTGAGAATGCGCGCAATTGTGACGGCTGCGGTTCCGTCGCCGTAGGGGTTCTCCATGCCGGCGAGACTCTTGCGGAACTCGGGGCTGAGGGCACGCTCGATGGCGGCGCGAATGGCCGTGGCTTCGGCATCCACGTCGATGATGTTGCGGGCGCGCTCGCGGCCTTGCTGGCGCATGCCTACGTTGACGACCGGCAGTGCAAAAGAGGCCGCTTCCATAATGCCGCTGGAGGAGTTGCCGATGAGCGCATCCGCCTGGCCGAGAAGACTCCAGTAAGTCACCGCGTCGAGGTTCACGAAGATGTGCGTGTTGGCGCGCGTTGCCGCGAGAGCCTTGGTGCACTCGATGAGCGCATGACCGCCTGCGTCGGCGTTGGGATAGACGAAGATGAGTTGACCCGGAGCCTGGGCAAGCGCGGCGAAGAAGGCATCGGCCTCGGCATTGGTGTCGCGAAGGATGGTGACCGGATGCCAGGCGGCGGCGAGAGTGGGCGGCGAGAGCGTGAGGCCGAGGCGAGCTTCGAGCGCCGCGCGACCGAGCAGCGTGGAGCGGCGCAGGTGGTCGAGCGAGGGCGCGCCGGCGCGATGCACGCGCCAGGGCTCCTCGCCCATGGAGACGACGCGGCGGCGCGCGGTTTCAGTGGAGGCGAAGTGAATGTGAGCGAGCTTGGTGAGGGCATTGCGCACCTGGTCGTCGATGGCGCCCTGGCTTACTTCGCCGCCTTCGATATGGGCAACGGGAATGCGCAGAGCGAGAGCGGTCGATGCGGGCGCAAGCATTTCGTAGCGGTCGGCGATCAACAGCAGCAGATCGGGGCGCCAGGCGGTGAGGGCGTCGGCCAGGCCCAGGATGGCGAGGCCGATGGTCTTGGCCATGCCCGTGTCAGTGTCGGAGCTGAGCAGGCACTCGATGCGGGCCTTGATAGGAAAACCGTCGCGCTCGACTTCCTGGATGGTCAAGCCGAACTCGGGCGAGAGATGCGGCCCGAGTACGAAGACGCCCAACTCGACGGCGGGGTGGGCGGCGAGCTCGCGCAGCGGCCAATAGAGATGACTGTAGTCCGCGCGCGAAGTGGTGACGACGCCGATGCGGCGGCGCGCCGTGGATGCATCCGCGGTGGAAGGGGGTGCGCCAATGGAATTCATACACATGCTCGCGAGTTGGAGTGGCGCGTAAGCGCGAGCACGGTCTGGCTGGGATGGAAATCGGGAACGAGCGATTTCAGTTGAGTGAGCGCGGCGGAGAGATCGTGATCTTCGGCTGCGGAATGCAGCGCGGCAAGGCCGCTCTCCAATTCGATTGGCGTAAGCCGGTTGGTGCAAATGGAGACCAGGTTGCCGCTGCCGGCTGGGTAGGCCAGATCGGAGGCGCTCCAAAAGCGTTCCGCGAGCTTGTCGCCGGGACGCAGTCCGGTGAAGTGGATAAGAATCTCGCGGACGGGGGCGAGTTGGCGCGCCATAAAGCGGGCTAGCTCGCCTATTTCGTGCATGGCGGCCAACTCTGGAGCCAACAGGAGGGAAGAGCCGGGGAGCACGGAGGCAAGTAGAAGCAGGTTTACCGCTTCGTCCAGCGTGAGGAAGTAGCGGCGGGCGTTGGGGTCGGTGATCGTGAGCGGTCCTCCGTGCGCGATCTGTTGCGCGAAAACCTCGGTCACGCTGCCGCTGGAAGCCAGAACGTTGCCCAGGCGCAAAACTGTCCCGCCGGAGGCAAGGACAATCTCTTCGGCGACGCGCTTGGTGGCGCCCATTACGGAAGCCGGCTCGACGGCCTTATCTGTGGAGAGCAGCACCACGCGAGCGCTGTGCGCGGCGGCCACAGTGGTTAGGGTTTCTGTGGCGAAGATATTATTGGCGATCGCGGCGAGGGGCTGTGTTTCCAGAAGCGGCACGTGCTTGTACGCGGCGGTATGGAAGACGAGGCGGGGTCCGTGAACGGCGAAGAGATTTTCCATCAAAGCGCGGTCGCCGGCATTGCCGAGGATAAACGCCGGGGACACGCCTGCGCGCGGGGCGGCGTCTCTGTCATCTGCCAACGCGCGCTGGAGCTGGTAGAGGTTGTTTTCGGCGGATTCGAGGAGAAGCAATGCCGGCAGAGCGCAGTGGGCCACACGCAGGGTGAGCGCGGAGCCAATGGAGCCTCCCGCGCCGGTCACGAGGATCGGCGCGTTGGCAAGGCGGTTGATAATTTCCGGCGGTGGCGATTCAAACGCGGGCCGCGCAAGAAATTCGCGCCAGAGAATATCTTTCAGGGATGGAGGCACAGGAGAAGTATAAACTTAGCGCGCCACGAGGCCGCTTGATGGGACCAGGCATGCGGCCCGTGCAACCTGACAAGGCGGTCGCGTACACTGGAGATTCTAAAGCGAATGGGGAATTGCAGAGATGCGGACGATGATTATACGAACAACCGCGGCTATCGCGTTTATTCTTTTGGCCGCCGCGCCGGCAGAACCGCAAACGCGCTACGACGCCGAGGCGATCCGGCTGAACAACCGTGGCGTGGCGCAGATGGGCCAGCAGCTTACCGAACGCGCCGCGGATAGCTTCGCTCAAGCCTTCAAGAGGGACCCGCAATTTGCCCAGGCCGCGGTGAACGAGGGTATTGCGCTGCTTACGTTGCAGAGACTGGACGACGCCAAGGCGGCATTGAAGCAGGCCATCGCTCTCGACCCGAAGAGCGCGCAAGCCTGGTACAACCAGGGCCTGGCGCAACGTTCAGCCAACGAACTGGAGTTGGCGGTGGCCAGCTTTCAGCAAGCGGTCAAGCTCAATCCCCGCGATGCCGACTCCATATACTTCGAGGGCGCCTGCTACCAGGAGATGAAGGAATTCGATAAGGCCATCGCAATGTTTCAGCAGACGCTGGCGGTCAATCCATTGCATTCTTCCGCTGAATTTGGATTGGCGCGGGCGTTGCAGCGCAGCGGCCAGACAGCAGATGCCAGGACGCATTTCGCCCGCTTCCAGCATATGACCAACACCAAGATTTCTTCGGCTCTCGGCCTGAGCTATGGTGAGCAGGGGCACTACTCCGTTGTGACGGCGGTTGAAGAGCCGAAGACAATTCAGCACGCAATGATTCCAGTGNNGGGAGCGGCGGGGCCTGCATGATGGATGTGTCAGGCTCAGGACAAATGGACCTGGTGCTGGTGCAGACGGGCGCGCGGGCGATTCGCATTCTGCATCGCGGCGGCGACGGGCATTTTGAGGATCTCGATGCGGCGACTGCCGGACTGAATGCAGAAGGCCACGCCGTAGCCTGCGCGGTTGGCGACTACGACGGCGACGGGTTGAATGACTTGGCTGTGGCGCTTGACGATGGAGTGCTGCTCTATAAGAACCTCGGGCATGGACGGTTCAAGAACGTGACGGCAGAAGGCGGTCTGGTTGCGCGCAATCGGCCGTCGGGCATTACGTTTGTGGATTACGACCACGACGGCGATCTGGATCTGCTGTTGACGGGCACGCCGCTGAAGCCCGGCGGCACGCCCAATGTGCTATGGCGCAACAACGGCAACGGGACGTTTACCGAGCAGACGGCGGAAACCGGACTGGGCGGAAGCAGCAATACTGCTGCCGCGATTTTGACGGACTTCAACAATGACCGCGCCGTGGACTTGGCGATAACGGGCGATGGACCATCGCCGCTGATCTACGTGAATCCGCGCGAAGGGAAGTATCCCACACAGCCGCTCTATGAAGACGCCAAGCTGCCGCCCAGCGTGGGCATCACGGTGCTCGACTACAACAAGGACGGCTGGATGGATATTGCGGTGAGCCACGCCGGCGCGCCTGGGTTGACGCTATGGCGCAATGTGGAAGCGCAGGATCGCGTGGGCCGGCGCTTCGAGCGCGTCGAGTTGCCACTCAAGGATGCGGTGCGTGGATGGGGTTTGACGCCCATCGACATCGACAACGACGGATGGATCGATCTGGCGGCGATTGTGGAGACGAAAGCGGGGCCGCGCGTGCGGGTGTTTCGCAACCGCGGCGACGGCAGCTTTGAGGATGTGAGTTCGCGGCTGGGTCTGGACAAGATCGTGTTGCAATCGCCGCGCGGGTTGATTGCGGCGGAGATGACGGGTGGGGGCGCGCCCGACCTGATCGTGACGCAGGAGAATGCTCCGCCGGTGCTGTTGCGCAACGTTGGCGCAAACAAGAATCACTTTGTACGCCTCGATCTGACCGGCCTTGCCGATAACAAGACTGCGCTGGGCGTCAAGGTAGAGGTATTTGCGAGCGGGCTTTGGCAGAAGTGGGAACTGGCGGGCGCATCGGGCTATCAAACGCAGGCCGCGCCTCAGATTTTGGTTGGCCTGGGCGATGCGACGAAGATCGATCTGCTGCGCATTCTGTGGCCGACGGGGGTGTTGCAGGACGAGATCGATTTGCCTGAGCAACATGTGATCGCGATGAAAGAGGCGGACCGGCGCGGCAGTTCCTGCCCGGTGCTTTTTGCGTGGGATGGGCATCGCTACAAATTTGTGACGGACGTGATTGGCGCAGCGGTGGTGGGGCACTGGTTCACGCCGCAGCGGCGCAACATTCCGAATCCGGGAGAGTGGGTCAAGGTTGACGGCGCAAACGTGGCGCTGGTAGACGGCAAAGTAAGCCTGCGTTTCATGGAGCCGATGGAAGAGGTGAACTACATCGACCAACTGCGCTTGCTTGCGGTCGATCATCCGGAAGATGTGGAAGTGAATCCCGACGAGCGCTTCCTCGACGATCCGCCATTCGCCTCTGGCCGCGTGGTGGCGAGCGCGGAAACGCGATTGCCGCTGGGAGCATGGGACGGCGAAGGGCGCGATGTGCTCGCCCAGCTGAGCCGCCGCGATCATGTTTTTGCGAGCGGGTTTACGGCGGTGCCTTACGACGGCTTCGCCAAGCTGCACGCGCTTACGCTGGATCTGGGCGCCCTCAAGCCGGCGGCTCCGCTGCGGCTGCTGATGACCGGATACGTGAACTACTTTAGCGCGACGTCGCTTTATGCGGCCTGGCAGGCGGGGATCAAGCCCATCTCTCCTTATGTCGAGGCCGAGTTGCCCGATGGCACGTGGCAGCGCATAGCGGGCGAAGCCGGATTTCCGGCGGGGTTGGAGCGGACTATCGTTGTCGATCTCAGTGGGAAGTTGCCGGCGGGCGCGAGACGCATCCGGCTGATGACGAACCTGCAGATCTATTGGGACCAGGTGCTGATCGACCAGAGCGAGGACGCAAGGGCAGTGACCAATGAATTGCCGCTGGCGTCGGCAACGCTGCACTTCCGCGGTTATCCGACGCAGATTGAAGGTAAAAGTCCGGGCGATCTCGACTATGATTACAACCGCGTAAGCCTGAGCGGTCCGTTCCAGCGCGAGCGCGGCAACTACACGCACATGGGGGACGTGACGGCCTTGTTGAATAGCGTTGACGACCGGTTTGTGATCTACGGAAGCGGCGAGGAGATTCGAGCCGAGTTCGACACCGGCAAGCTGCCGGCCTTGGCGGCTCACTGGAAGCGCGATTACTTTTTCTATGCCAACGGGTATGTGAAAGACATGGATTGGTGGGACGCCTCGCCGTTTACCGTTGCGCAACTGCCGTTTCACGGGATGTCGGCGTATCCGTATCCGGACGGCGAAGCGTATCCCAGCAACGCGAGCACACTCGATTACCAGTTGAACTGGAACGACCGCTTCGATTCGGGAGAGCCGGTGCGATCGTATCGATTCAACTATCGGTTATTGACCTCTACGCCATCGGATGATCTGGCGCCTGAAGCGAAACCTGGAAATCCGCGATGAACGAGATTGTGCTGGCGCCGGCGGAAAGACAGTTGGAGTTGCTACGCGCGGGTCAGGTCTCAGTGACCGAACTGGCAGAGGCGCACATCCGGCAGATCGAGCGGCTGAATCCCGATCTCAACGTTTTCGCGGACTACGATGCGGAGCGCGTGCGAGCGCAGGCGCGGCATCTCGATGCAGCGACAGAGCCACGCGGCGCGCTGCATGGTTTGCCGGTGACGATCAAGTCTTCGATTGCCACAGCAGGGTATCGGTGCGAAATCGGCAGCCTGCTGCACAAGGACGAGATTCCGGCGGAAGATGCGGTGGTGGTGGGACGGCTTCGCGCGGCGGGAGCGTTGATTCTGGGCACGACCAATTGCCCGGAGTTTCTGATGGCGTACGAGAGCGCGAATCTGCTCCACGGACGAGTGCGCAATCCATGGGACCTGGAGCGTTCGCCGGGCGGATCGAGTGGCGGCGAATCGGCGGCCATTGCGGCGGGGCTTTCGGCAGGCGGGCTGGGCAGCGACAGCGGCGGCTCGGTGCGGGTGCCGGCGCACTTTACGGGCATCTGCTCGCTGAAGCCGACGCCGGGACGAATTCCAGGCCGCGGACATCTGCCCCCGTGCGTGGGCCCGTTCTCGATTCTGGGGGCTATTGGGCCCTTGGCGCGCACCATGGGCGACGTTCAGTTGCTCTTTCGGACGCTTGCCGGACAGGACCCGGGCGATCCCGTCAGCCCGCCGGTGGCGCTGCGCACGCCTTCCCTCGATGAGTTGCGGGCCTGCAAAGTTGGGTATTTTGAGGACGATGGCCTGGTTCCGGTTACGGACGAGACGCGGAGCGCTGTTCGCGCGGCCGCGCAGGCGCTGCGCGAAACTGGTTTCCGCGTGGAGCCTTTTCGTCCGCGCGCACTGGAGCAGTTACGCAAGATTTGGTGGACTTTTTTTGTGCAATGCGGCGCCATGTTCTACGAGCCCGAGATTCGAGGCAGGCGCGATCGGTTGAGCCCCATCTTCGCGGAGTTTCTCTCCATTGCCGAAGCGGCCGGGCCGCTCACCGCTACAGAATTGCTCAATGCCTGGGCGGAGTTGGATCTCCTGCGTTCGAGAGTCCTGGCCGAAATGAAGGAATTCCCGGTGTTGCTGTGCCCGGTTGCCAGCATTCCGGCCTTTCGTCATGATGAGCGAACGTGGAGTGTCGAAGGCCAGTCCGTGAGCTACCTTGACGCCGTGCGCTACACGCAATGGTTCAATGCGTTGGCCGCTCCGGCAGCCGTGGTTCCGGTCGGAAAATCGCCGGAGGGATTGCCGATCGGCGTGCAGGTGGTGGCGCGGCCGTTCCAGGACGAGACGGCGCTGGCCGTCGCGGCTTGCGTGGATGCGGCTTTCGGCTATTGTCCTCCCCCTATTGCGCTGATCTGATTCACTTTAACAACTTTCAGGTCGTCAAAATGCACTCGCGGTATTACACCCCCATCTCCACCTTTCGGTTGATGCGCCGCAACTGCGGGCGGCGGTACACTGACGCTTCCCCAGAATGGAGCGCACAAGGTGCGTGTAAGTTGGCAAGAACGCTTTGCCGAGACACCTGACGTGCTAATCGGCGCATCCGGTCACAGAACAGTGGCGCGGGTGCTCGATTTCGCGATTGGGGGCGAGGAATTCACCATCATGGCAGGGCCCTGCTCGGTTGAGTCCGAGGGCCAGCTGATGGCCATTGCCCACCATGTGCGGCGCAACGGCGCTCGTGTTTTGCGCGGGGGCGCATTCAAGCCTCGCAGCTCTCCCTATGCATTCCAAGGTCTAGGCGTCGAAGCCCTGAAACTGCTGGCCAAGGCGCGCGAAGAAACCGGTCTGGCCATCGTGACCGAGGTGATGTCGGAGGAGGACGTTCCCCTGGTCGCCGAGTATGCCGACATTTTGCAGATCGGCTCGCGCAGCATGGAGAACTTCACGTTGCTGGAGGCGGCGGCGCGGTCGGGACGGCCGATTCTGCTCAAGCGCGGCATGGTGGCCACGATTGCGGATATGCTGCGCTCGGCGCAGGTGATTCTGGACAATGGCAACCCCAACGTCATCCTTTGCGAGCGCGGCATCCGCACCTTCGAAACGGCTTTGCGCAATACCTTCGACTCTGCCGGAATTGCGCTGCTCAAACAGATTTGCCGTCTTCCGATGATCGCCGACCCCAGCCACGCCTGCGGAGATCGCGACCTGGTTCCGGCGCTGGCGCGGATCGGCATCGCCGCCGGGGCGGATGGTTTGATTGTCGAGGTGCATCCCAATCCCGACAAGGCATTGAGCGATGGCGAACAGTCGCTGGATTTTGCGGAATTCGAATTCATGATGACGGCGCTTGAGCCGTGGATTGCACTGCGCAACGGCGCGGCACGTGAAGATGATGCCTATCGGCATGACTTTGCCGGAATCCATCCCGTGGAGGCAGTTGGATGAGGTTGCGATTCCGCGTGTTGTCGATGGCCGCAATGGTTGCCACGCTGGTGCCCGTGTGCGGTTCCGCGCCTGGCGTCACAAAGACGCTGGATGAAGACATCGTCGTCACCGCCGCGCCTGTCTACGAGCCGCTGGCAGTCCTGCGCGGAGAGGAACGGTTTCCACAAGGCGCACAACTTTTGCTTGTTCACCAGGGCAACGCCGCGCCGCTGGTGAAGGGCTTTGCCGCCAGCGCGGACGCAAACATTTCGTTCGATGGCAAGTCAGTACTTTTCGCCGGCAAGCAGGCTGCAAGCGATCCGTGGCAGATATGGGAGCTTACGCTTGCGGATGGTTCGGTGCGCAGGCTCATCGCTAACTCGGCCGATGCCATTCGCCCTTTGTATCTGCCGGCCGGGCAGTTGGTTTATGCAGGGCGAACTTCAACAGGCTATCGACTGGTGGTTGCCGGAAAGGCTTCTCTCTCGATGATGGCGCCTGTAGCCGCGGATGCCGGAGAGACGCTGCTTCCCATTTCTCACCTGCAGGGAAGTGCAATTCCCGAGGATGTGCTGCTGGATGGGCGCATTCTGTTCGAAGCGAATTTTCCGCTTGGCTCGGGAACGACACCGGAGCTTTTCCTGGTCTACTCAGATGGTTCGGGCGTTGAGTCGTACCGTTGCGATCATGGGCGCGCGCGGTGGGGCGGCAAGCAGTTGGCGTCGGGCGACGTGATCTTCACGCACGGTGCTTCACTGGCTCGGTTCACTTCGCCGATGGCGCATGAGGTTCCAGTGGTTGCGCCGCACGCTGAATACGCCGGAGACCTTGCGGAGACGGCGCAAGGAGATTGGGTGGTAAGTTCGCGAGCCTCATCCGCGGCGCATTATGCGTTGAAGCTGGCGAGGCCGGACTTGCCGAACTCCGCTTCGCTCGCGATGCAAGCAGTGTTTGCCGTGAGCGGTGAGAATCTCGTCGATCCGGTACTGGTTGCGCCGCGCACCCGGCCACACCATCATCCGAGCGCGCTGCACCCATGGAGCTACGCCAATCTGCTTGCTCTGGACTCGCGCCTGTCGCGTGAGGGCGATTTGCGGACTGTGCCCGCATCGGTGCGGCTGGAGACGATGGACGCGCAAGGCCGCGCAGTTGCGAATGGCACTGCACCTGTAGAGGCCGATGGATCCTTTTTTGTGCAGGTACCTGGCGACAGGCCCATTCGATTCGCATTGCTTAATGCAAAAGGGGCAGTCGTGCGCCAGGAGCACGGATGGTTCTGGATTCGCAGCGGCGAACAGCGCATCTGTACAGGCTGCCACACCGGGCCCGAGCGCGCGTCTGAAAATCGCGTACCGGATGTTTTGATGCGGACGGCCGTTCCCCTGGATTTAACCGGCGCAAAGGCCGTTAGCCAATCGCAGACCAATGCGCCGGGAGGCAATTGATATGAAGCGTATATTCCTACTGATTTTTTGCGCACTCTTCTTCGCGCGAACAGCTTCCGCGGCGCAGGCAGGGACAGCCGCGCCGCAGGCGTCTCTTCATTCCAGCATCCGCTTTGAAGACGCCTCCGACAAGGCGGGAATTCGCTTTACGCATAGTTTTGGGTCCCGCCAATTGGGTTCGCTGCTCGAGGGAACGGGCGCGGGCTGCGTCTGGTTCGACTACGACAACTCGGGCCGGCAGTCGCTTTACGTGGTCAACGGGCGCCCGCTCGACGACTCGATGCATCCCTTTCCGCTGAAGGACAAGCCGAATCCGCTGCCCCACAATCATCTCTATCGCAACGATGGCAACGGGCATTTTACCGATGTAACGGAAAAGTCGGGACTCGATCCGGACATGTACTCCGTCGCGGTTACGGCCGGCGATTACGACAACGACGGTTTCGAAGACCTGCTGGTCACCGGCTACGGCAAGGTGGTTCTCTATCACAACGACGGCAACGGCCACTTCACGGATGTGACGGCAAAGGCCGGCATCAAGGTGAATGGATGGGCGATCAGTTCTACCTGGCTCGATTACGACAAGGACGGATGTCTGGATCTGTTTGTGGGCCGCTACGTCAAATTCGACCCCACCTATCACGCTTTCTACGCCGCGGATAACTACCCTGGGCCGCTCGACTATGCGGGCGAAACCAACATGCTGTTTCACAATAACTGCGACGGAACGTTTACCGATGTGACGGACAAGTCGGGCATCGGCGCCTATGTAGGCCGCACCATGGGAGTGACCGCCGCGGACTTCGACAACGATGGCTGGGACGATATTTACGTTGCCAACGACCGCACGGAAAACTTTCTGTTTCACAACAAGCACGACGGCACCTTTGAAGAGATTGCGAACGATACCGATACGGCCTTCGGCCAGAATGGCGAGGCAACTTCGTCCATGGGACCGGTCTTCGCGGATTTCGAAGGCCGCGGGCTGCTCGACTTGTGGGTGACCGATGGCCACTACAACCGCTTCCTGCACAACACCGGGTCCAATGGCTTTGAAGACATGGGCGCCTCCAACGGCATCTCACAGGCGAACGCGCAATACGTGAGTTGGGGAACGGGCGTCTACGACTTCGACAACGACGGCCAATTGGATATCCTGATCTTTCACGGCGGGTTGATCCATCTGATCCCGCAGGAGCACACGCTGTTTCGCGGGCTTGGAAACGGAAAATTCGAGGACGTTTCGCGCCAGGCCGGCCAGGTGTTGAGCAATCGCACGGTGGCTCGCGGCGCATGTTTTGCCGATTATGAAAACGACGGCAAAGTCGGCGCATATCTCGTGAACCTGGGCGCCGGGGGAACGCTGCTCGAAAATGTATCGACCGATACAGGCCACTGGATTGAGATCAAGCTGGTGGGCACAAAGAGCAATCGCGACGGCATCGGCGCGCGGGTCGAGGTCTTCGCCGCAGGCAAACGGCAGACGGCGGAGCGCGTGGCGGCTTCAGGTTATCTCTCCCAAAACGACGGCCGCCTGCACTTTGGCTTGGGCCCGGCAACCACCGTTGACAAGCTCGTTGTTCGCTGGCCGAGCGGGCACGAACAAACGCTGGAGAAACTCGCGGCCGATCGCGTTCTTACCGTCGAGGAGACTAAGTAATGAAATTCACGGCGGAGCAGTTGGCTCGAAGCATGAGTCGGATAAGCGGGCCGTTCGCGGTCATGCTGCTGGTGGCTCTTGCGCTGTGGCCGGCACTGCGCCGCCCGGTAAAGGCGGACGAGCGCGCCGCCTCGCCTCTTCCGCTGGTGTATGCTTCGCCGCTTGAATTACAGCTCTCGCCCGATGGAGCGCGGCTCTACGTGCTTTGCCAGCAGACCGAAGAGGTGCGTGTTCTGGATGCGCGGACCTATGCGGCGGTCAAAGCGATCCCCGTAGGACACGTGCCGCGGGGCATGGCGCTTTCCGTCAGCGGCGACCGGCTCTTTGTGACCAACTCCTGGGACGATACGCTGTCGGTAATCGACACAAGCGCGCTGGCCGTGATTGCAACCTGGAATGTTGGCGCGGAACCCTCCGGCGTGGTCGAAGATCGGGCCGGCAATCAGATTTTTGTTGCCAACCGAATCTCGAACGACATCGCCGTTCTCGATGCGCGCACCGGCGTTGAAAAGAAGCGCCTGCTGGCCGGCCGCGGGGCCAGTTACCTTACGCTCTCGCCCGACGGCAAACGGATCTACGCCACCCACGTGTATCCCAATGCGACGCCGCATCGCACTGCGCCTGCATCGGAGATCACGGTGATCGATACGGAGCGCGCCATGGTTGTCGAGCGCATGCCGCTCCCCGGCGTCGCGGGCGTCTTTCATCTTGCTCTCTCGGCCGATGGCCGCCTGGGCGCGGCGGCCGAGTATCATCCCAAAAATCTAATTCCCCTGGCGCATCTTGAGCATGGAGGAGCTTTTGCTTATACGCTTACGCTGTTCGGCGCCGATGTGGGTAAGCCCGTCGAGATTCCGCTGGACGAATTGGAACGCTACGCATCGCAGCCCTTCGGCGTAGCGATTTCGCCGGATAAATCGCGGCTCTACGTTACGGCAGGCGGGTCGGAGTGCGTGCTGGCCATCGATGTGGCGCGGTTGCTTCGCTTCGTCCACACACGCCCGCGCCCGGCCTCAGGATCGTTTGCCAATGACCTTTCGGCGAGCGCAAATTACATCGTGACGCGCATTCCGGTGGGGCACAATCCGCGTGGACTGGCATTCAGTCCCGATGGCCACAGACTCTATGTTGCCAATCGGCTCGAAGACACAATCAGCATCATCGATCCGCGCACAAACCGGGTGACTTCCACCGTAGCCCTCGATGGACCAAAGGTTGTGAGCGCCCTGCGCCGCGGCGAACAAACCTTCTACACGGCGCGCTACTCGTTTCAGGGGCAGATCGGCTGCGCAAGCTGCCATATCGATTCCACCTTCGATGGATTGCAGTGGGACCTGGAGCCGGATGGATTCGGGCGCGACATTGTCGACAACCGGCTGATCGAAGACCTGAAAGGCACGGAGCCCTTCAAGTGGAATGGCGGCAATCCCGACATACCCACCGAATGCGGACCGCGCACGGAGATGTATTTCTGGCGCTCCGAGCAGTATGACGGCCGCGTTCTCGCGGACCTGGCGCTCTACATGCGCGGTCTTCCCGCGCGGCCCAATCGCTGGCGTCTGCCGGACGGCGAACTTACGCCGAGCCAGGAGCGCGGCAAGGCGCTCTTTGAGCGCGCGGTCGACAGATTCGGCAAGCCGATTCCAGAGACCAACCGCTGTTCCTATTGCCACAGCGGCCCAAAGGGCACCAGCCAGAAGTCCTTCGATGTGGGCACAAAGAAGCCGACCGATAATTCAGGTCTTCTCGATACGCCGCAATTGACCAACACCGCGCTCACCGCGCCCTATCTGCACGACGGCTCGGCGCGCACGCTGGAAGAGATATGGACCGTATACAACCCCGAGGATAAGCACGGCCGCACCAACGACCTGACAAAAGACGAACTCAACGACTTGATTGAATATCTGAGGACGCGATGATGAAGAGCGTGCACAACAGGGCGTGGGCGATGCTGGCAGTTGTGGCCTGCCTGTGGCTGGCTGTTCCTCAAGGAATTGCAGCACAAAAAACACCGGCAAAAAACGTGGCGGCGACTGCGCAACGGCCTCATCGTTTGGCGGCGCCGCAGATGCCGCTCTTCCGGTTTGAGAATTTCACGACGCAGAACGGCCTGCCCGACAATCACGTCTACGCGGTTCTGGTGGATGGAGACCGCATTTGGGCGGGAACGGAGAATGGCCTCGCGGTCTACGAGAATCACGCATGGAAAACCTATACGACCAAAGACGGGCTGGCGCATCGAGCGGTTCTCTCGCTGGCACTTGACAAGCGCACCGGTGACGTGTGGGCTGGAACCATGGGTGGTTTGAGCCGCATCTCGGCCGGGCGCATTGAAAGCTATACGCAGTTGAATTCGGGGCTGAGCAACGACGTGGTCTACGGCGTTTCCGTCGAGGGCGACAACGTATGGGTGGCCACCGCGGCAGGCGCCTGCAGCTTGAACCAGCACACCGGTCAATGGTCGCTCTATAACGAGCGCAACACGCCGATGATTGAGATTTGGGTTTATGGAGTTTCCGCAGCCGCGGACAAGGTCTATTTTGCCGTATGGGGCAGCGGGCTGCTGGAACTCGACCAGACTACCGGACGCTGGGACAAATACGAGGATCCGGACGGCGAGACGGAGCTGGTTCTCTTCAAGGACCAGGGACTGATCCACGAGATTGTTTCCTCGGTCAGTTATGTGGACAAAATCGTGTGGGCGGCGACATACTTCGGCGACAGCCGCTACGATGGCCGCTATTGGCACAATTTTCTGACCAAGGACAGCGGGCTGCCGTCGAACTTTACCAATTTCGTCAAGGGCGTAGATGCCAATCGCGCCTGGTTCTGTACCGACAAGGGACTGGCTTATTACGATGGTACAAACTGGGCTGTCTATCGTCCGTCGCTTACCGATGGCAAACCGGAGATGACGGTGCGCGACGCACAGGGGCGCGTAACTTCCATTCCGGTAACGACGGCGCCGGCGCACAACTACATGCTGGGAATCGATTTTCAGGGCAGTGACATCTGGGTGGCGACGGCCAAGGGGCTAAGCCATGGAATATTTCAACATCAAGGCAATCCCACCGAAGTGAAGGAGAAAAACTAATGAGCACAATTGCGGAAATTCTCGAAACCATAGCGAAAGCGCCGGTCAAGAAGCGTGCTATGACCAACCACAACGTACTCAACGAGGCATTCGCGTATGCCAAGCCAAGTTCATTCTCGCGCGGCATGAGAATCGACTTGAACGGTCTGACGATTCTGCTGATCTCGGGCACGGCATCGATCGACGAGAGCGGCGTCAGCGTTCACATCGGCGACTTCCGCGCGCAATTGCAGCGCACGTTTGCCAACATCACCGGATTGCTGGAGAGCGAGGGATGCACTTGGCACGACATTGTGCGCACAACCTGTTACCTGCGCGACATCGAGCGCGACTACGAGGCCTTCAACGAGGAGCGGACTGAGTTCTTCAAGCAGCAGGGACTCGACCCGCTGCCGGCGTCGACCGGCATTCAGGCCATCCTCTGCCGGCCGGAGTTGCTGATTGAGATTGAGGCTATCGCCATGTTCCGTACCGACAAGGCTGCGGCCGGCGAGGAGTAAGGGCAATGCGGAATGCATGGTTGCTGGCCGCAGTGAGTTTGTGGGCCGCGTGCGGTGCGGTTTCCGTCTGTGGCCAGAGCGCGAGCCCGAGTTCCGGGTCGAGCGCGGCCGGTCACGTCTGCGAGTGCGGAGCGCATCCGCCCGCGCCGCCGCGGGATCGCGATGTCGAGCCCTATGCGGGAGAGCCCAAGGACCTTAGCCCTTATGCAAAGTTCACATCACCCTACGATCTCAACTACACCCATCCGAATATTTACGTGGGGGCGGGCCGCGATCTGCCGGAACCGAAGAACCTTACCGAGGTACGCATCGGCTTCTTCGGACCCGTTGAACACAACCCGGACCAGAAGTTCGGCCTGCGCATGTTGCACGGCGCGCAATTGGCGGTTGAAGAGGCCAATGCACGCGGCGGCTATGGCGGCAAGCCATTTCGCCTGATGCTTCACAACGACTACGACAACTGGCAGGCGAATACTGTTTACGGCGATGATCGGCCTACCGATCCGACGATCTGGGGATCGGCTTCGGACGAAGCAGTAAAGATGATTTATGACGACCAGGACTGGGCCATCTTTGGCTCTATCAGTTCCGAGTCGACCCACATCGTTCTCCGCGTCGCGCTCAAGGCGGAGATTCCCGTGGTTAATTCGGCTTCAACGGATCCCACCATCCCTGAAACCTATATTCCCTGGTTCTTCACCGACATTCAGGACGATCGCGTGCAGAGTTATACGCTGGCCCGGCGTATCTTTACCGAGCTTGGACTAAAGCGGGTTGCGATTCTACGCGTGAACAACCGTTACGGCCGCTTTGGGGTATCGAAGTTTCGCGATGCATCGCGGCGCTTGGGACACCCGGTGGTGATTGAGCAGAAGTTTCTACCCGGCGACATGGATTTTTCGCGGCAGTTGCAGGTCATACAGGACTCTCGCGCCGACGCGATCATTTTATGGACGGATGAGATTCCCGCGGCGCGGATACTTAAGCAGATGCGCGCAATGGGAATGAAACAGCGCGTTTTTGGCTCCTATCGCACGCTGGGTCCCGAGTTGCTGGATCAGGCAGGACCCGCGGCGGAAGGGTTCGAGGCAGTTTTTCCGTACGATCCCACGCGCAAAGATCCACGCTGGCTCGATTTCAATCGCCGCTTCGAAGACCGCTTCCATGAGCAGCCGGAACAGTTCGCGTCACTGGCATTTGACTCGATGAATGCACTGCTCGACTCCATTTGCAAAGCCGGCCTGAACCGCGCGCGCATTCACGATGCGCTGGCCGACATTGAGCAATACGACGGCGTTACCGGACACATGATCTTCGACCCCAACCAGAAGAATGTTGCGCCGATGTATTTGGGCACAGTGCATAACGGCGCAATCACCTATCGAGTTGCGACGATGGAGAAGCACACCGCCGCGCAGCCCTCCGCCGGCGCGAACCTGCCGTTGGCCGCGCCGCCGACGCCCTACGCGCGCGTGGGCGAGGATGGAGTGAACTACGCGGGGCCCAGGCCTGCCGATCCACCGGAAGGACCGGTGCGCGTGGTTCTATTCGGACCGAATGCAAAGGAGACTGCGCAATCGGCCGGGGTTCTTAAGGCGCTGCGCGATGGTACTGGAAGTGGACGCCAGTGGACGCTGCTGCCAGTGGACAGCGGTCAGAACTGGGGTGCAGCCTCAACGCAATTGGTTCACGCATTGATGGATGAGCATGCGCTGGCGATCGTGGCGCTGGATCGGGATTCGAGTCATCTGGCGGAACAGTTGGCGCTCAAGTGCTTTGTCCCAGTGGTGGCATTGAGCGAAGACAAGTCGCTGACCTCGGCGAATATTCCGTGGATCTTCCGGCTCGCCGCAGGAACCGCTCCCGCGGACGCGCTGCGGCTGCTGGAACAGGCTGCTGTTCGCGGGGGCGCAAATTCCGAGCAAATGAGGGATGTTCTTGCTTCAGGAAGTCCGATCTCGGGAATCGCCTTTCAGCCTACTGGAGAGGCGCGCGTCCGTTGAGCCTTGCGAGCCCTGGATGGGTTGCTGGCGAAATCAAACATCCGAACGTCCCCCTCCTGTCTTGCCGTAAAATCGTCAAGAGCGCATCGCCGCCCAGACAGAGGTTTTTGATCGGCACTGCATAAGCGGATTTCAAGCAACGGCTGAAGGCGGTTTTCGCGGGCGGGGATGCCGGCGCTCGATGTATCTGAGTATCTGAGGGGTAAAGCAAAGAGTGAGATATAGTTCGATTTCGTATCGCCGATTGCGAAAGAGCCGCAGCTTTCGTACGAGGGTCGCTGTTTCCCGGGTTCTTGCTTCGCTAATGGTTCTGGCGGCAGTGTGCGGCTTTCATTTGCAGGCGCTTTCTCAGGCCAGCCAACCCGCATCCGCTTCCGCCGCGGCCTCGAAGGGCGAACCACAATCGTCCCATAGCCTCGGCATGGCGACCGCTGGGCCGCAGCAGGCTCAATACGACGATCAACACCGCCCAATCACTGCGGGTGGTTTTGTGAAGAGCGGCCCGATCGTTTTTCAGGATGTGGCGGCAGCCGCGGGGCTGACCAGTTGGCATCACAAAGCGGGCACCGCAGAAAAGCGGCTGATTCTCGAGGCCAAGGGACCGGGAGTGTGTTTGCTGGACTATGACAATGACGGCTGGCTGGATATTTTTCTTGTCAACGGTTCGACTTACGATGCGCTCGATGGCAAGGAAACGCCACCGCACGCGGCGCTTTTTCACAACAACCACGACGGCACATTCACGAATGTGACCGAAAGCGCCGGAGTGGCGAACGACAGGTGGGGTTACGGCTGTGCAGTGGGCGATTTCAACAATGACGGCTGGCCGGATCTTTACGTCACCAACTACGGCAAGAATCGCTTGTATCGCAATAATCGCGACGGCACATTTACCGACGTTGCCGAACAGGCCGGGGTAACCATCGGCACGTGGTCTGCCGGCGCAACCTTCGGCGACTACGATGGCGATGGGCGTCTCGATCTTTTTGTAGACGGCTACGCGCAGATCGACCTGGCCAATCCTCCGATCTCCGGATCGAAAGCGGTTGGTTACGGACGTTGCCAATATCGCGGCATCGAAGTCATGTGCGGACCGCGCGGCTTGAAGGGCGAGCACGACCATCTGTTTCATAACAACGGAGACGGGACCTTTACCGACGTGAGCAAGAAACTGGGGGTCGACGATCCCAACGGATATTACGGTCTCGGCGCTCTTTTTGCGGATGTAAATAACGACGGGAAACCTGACCTGCTGGTGGCAAATGATTCCACACCCAACTATCTCTATATGAATAAGGGGGACGGGACGTTTGAGGACGACAGTTACATCAGCGGCTACGCACTGAATGAAGATGGCCGGGAAATCGCGAACATGGGCATAGCGGTTGGAGACTACCAGAACAACGGACACCTGTCCGTGGTCAACACCGATTTTGCAGACGACTACAACGTTCTCTTCCAGAACGACGGGACCGGGGCCTTTACCGATGTCAGTTACCAGGCGGGAATCGCCAGGTCGTCGATACCATTTGTAGGCTTTGCCGATGGATTCCTGGATTACGACAACGACGGGTGGAAAGATCTGCTTGTGATCAACGGCCATGTGTACCCGCAAGTGGATCAGCACCCGGAGTGGGGGCAAAGCTATGCCCAGCGGCCGCTGCTCTATCACAATCTGAAGAATGGGAAGTTCGAACTCGTTCCCGCCGTGGAAGGGACCGGGTTGGCTCGAGTCTCTGTGGGCCGCGGCGCTGCTTTTGGCGACATCTTCAACGACGGCAAGATCGATGTAGTGGTCAATAATATGGATGGAGTTCCGTTGCTGCTTCGCAACGTGAACGCCGATCGGCATCACTGGGTGGAGGTGAAGCTGATCGGAGGTCCGAAGAGTCCGCGCGACGCCGTTGGAGCCACTCTTTATCTGGATGCGGCTGGAATCCGGCAACGCGGAGATGTGCTCAGTGGTGGAAGCTATCTGTCATCGAATGACTTTCGGGTGCACTTTGGGCTGGGCGACGCTTTAGCTGCCGGCAGCCTTGAGATTCACTGGCCTTTCGGCGCCAAAGAGACGGTGAAACTGCCCGCAGTGGACCGCATCTACACCGTCACTGAAGGCAAGGGCATTACGGGCGCGCTGTGCAATGGTAAGGAATGTGATGCGAACAAGTAGAGACACAGGTCAGCGGTGTGGCGGCGCGGAAGCGATTGAACTAAACTAATGCTGCTATGACGACTGTGATTGCATCCAATTCAATTCACCTGCGCTCGCCTCGGGGCGGGTTTGCGAACGAGCCTTTCACTGACTTCAAGACGCCAGAAAATGCGCGCGCGATGAAGAGCGCGCTGGAACTGGTGGCGTCGCAACTGGGGCGCGAATACGACCTCATTATTGGCGGACAACGGCTGAAGACCGCCGACAAGATTCGCTCGACCAACCCGGCGCGGCCCGCGCAGGTGGTGGGTGTGCACCAGAAGGCCGGCGCGGAGCACGCGGAGAAGTCGATATCCGCGGCCCTCCGTGCTTTTGAGTTTTGGAGAAGTGTGCCGGCCGAGGAACGAGCTTCGCTCTTATTGCATGCGGCGCAGATCGTCCGCGGGCGCAAGTTCGAGTTTATGGCATGGCTCACGTATGAGGTGGGGAAGAACTGGGCCGAGGCCGACGCCGATGTGGGCGAGACGATCGATTTTCTGGAGTTCTATGCGCGCGAGGCTTTGCGGTTGGCCGCGGCGGCGACGCCCATCCAGTATCCCGGCGAGCGCGATGAGCTGATCTACATTCCGCTGGGAGTGGGCGCGGTGATTCCGCCATGGAATTTTCCGTTTGCGATTATGGCGGGGATGACTGCGGCGTCAATCGTAACGGGGAACACAGTGATTCTGAAGCCGTCGAGCGATGCGCCGACCATTGCGGCGAAATTTGTGGAGGTGCTTGAAGAGGCGGGCATGCCGGATGGCGTAGTGAACTTCTGCCCCGGCTCAGGCGCCACGTTTGGCAATGCAATTGTCGAGGATCCACGGACGCGGTTTATTGCATTCACGGGCTCGAAGGCGGTGGGGTTGGAGATCCACGAGCGGGCGGCCAAGGCCCGGCCGGGCCAGATCTGGATCAAGCGGACGATTCTGGAGATGGGCGGGAAAGATTCGATCCTGGTGTGCGCGGATGCGGACCTTGACGCCGCGGTCGAAGGCGTGACGGCTTCGGCATTTGGATTCAGCGGGCAGAAGTGCTCGGCGTGCTCGCGGGCGATTGTCGAGGCTCCTGTCTACGACGTGTTTGTGGAGCGGCTGCGGGAGCGGGTCGCAAAGTTGACGGTGGGCGATCCGGCGGCGAACCACAACCTGGGGCCGGTGATCAACAAGGGCGCGCTGGCTTCGATGCTTGGCTACGTAGAGGCGGGGAAGAAGGAAAGCCGGCTGGTTGCGGGCGGCAGTGCGCCGGCGACGGCGGAGGGCGGCTATTTTCTGGAGCCGACCGTGTTTGCCGACGTGGCTCCGGACGCGGCGCTGGCGCAGGAGGAGATTTTTGGGCCGGTGCTGGCGGTGATCAAGGTAGAGAGCTTCGAAGAGGGTCTGAAGGTGGCCAACAACACCGAGTATGGGCTGACAGGATCGATCTACTCGACCGACCGGGAGAAGCTGAACCGGGCGCGGCGGGAGTTTCATGTGGGCAATCTCTACTTCAATCGCAAGTGCACCGGCGCGATGGTGGGGGCGCATCCGTTTGGCGGGTTCAACATGAGCGGGACGGATTCGAAGGCCGGCGGCCCGGATTATCTATATTTATTTACGCAGGCCAAGAGCGTGGCGGAGAAGCTGTAGGGGGGCAGCGGGAAGCAGCTTTAGGAAGGGGGAAGTATGATGAACCCCATCCTTCTAAAGGGGGAGGGCCTCTATGCCTAAGGAACTCATCAGCTTCTGGCGGCGATTCCTGCGACCCCTGCCAACCACCCCACCCTACGCACACCCTGACGATCTTCCCTGCCTTATTGAGAAGTACGGCCAATCAAAAATCGCTGAGCCATCAAATTTCGATTCCTTCATTGCCAGTACGCGATTTGGCGACTCCAAAGACCGCCAACTCCATCTATCTCTGCTGCCAGTCCCTTATTTGGGCGATCTTAGACGGGCCGAAATAGTCATCCTGCTTCTCAACCCTGGACTCTCGCACACTGACTATTGGGGAGAGACGAAATCGCCAGCTTTCTATGAACCCTTTCGGAGGCGCTTAGAAGATAGCCTCCGACAGTCATTCAGTGGGCAACGGTTTCCATTCTTAGGATTGGACCCTCAGTTATGCTGGTGGAGCGGATTTGAGTGGTGGGAGAAGAAACTTCACGACGTTGCTTTTAAGATTTCCCGCACACACTTCAATGGGAGCTACTTCAAGGCTCTGCGCGATTTGTCAAGCCGAGTCGCCTGTGTCGAACTGGTTCCATATCATTCGTCCTCGTTTGGTGCCCATTCTCTCATCAAGAAACTGCCTTCTGCCCAAATGGCAGTGAGATTTGTGCAGGAATAGTTGGTGCAGGATGCTGTCGCAAAGAAACGTACCCTGATTGTCACGCGGAAGATAGAGGATTGGGGCTTTAAGCGAGGAGCCAAGAGTGATGGAAACCTGATCATCTACGAGGGTGGGCAGAGGAGAGGGGCAAGTCTAGGCGTCGACACGCCAGGGGGGAGGGCCATTCTTCGACATTATCGGAATGTCAAGGCGGGGAGTTAGGCAATCTGTAATGACAAGGTCATTACGATATGATATGCTGGTCTTTTCAGAGGAGAAGATCAAAATGCCGGTTCTTCAAACCGCCAAGAGCGGACGCGACACGCTGAACCTGCGGATCAAACCCGAATTGCGCGGATTGATTGACCGCGCGGCAGAGCTTACCGGCAAAAATCGCACGGACTTCGTGCTGACTGCGGCTCGCCATGCGGCCGAGGATGCGCTGATGGATCGGACGGTCTTTGCGGTCAATCCCAAGGCTTATGCGGAGTTTCTGGCCCGGCTCGATGCGGCGCCGCAGCCGAATGCCCGGTTGCGGCGTTCGATGAAGGCCATCGCGCCGTGGGAGAAGTAAGCCATCTGCGGCAGCCTGAGCCGCTGGTGGGAGCGCACGAATTGGAGGGCTTCTATTCCGGCGAAGCCACCCTCGACGATTGGCTGAAGCGGCGGGCGCGCGCCAACAATGCGAGCGGCGCTTCACGCACCTACGTAGTTTGCGAGGACACGCGCGTGGTTGGCTATTATGCGCTGGCTTCCGGGGTGGTGATGGTGGAAAGCGCTCCGGGCCGATTCAGGCGGAATATGCCGAATCCGATTCCCGTAGCCGTGCTGGCGCGTCTGGCCGTGGATCGGAGTTGGCAGGGGCACGGTATCGGCCGCGTTTTATTCAGGGACGCCGCGCAGCGCGTTGTGCAGGCGGCCGATGTGATCGGAATTCGCGGAATTGTGGTTCACGCAATCTCAGAAGACGCAAAGAACTTCTATCTGACTCTCGGCTTCGATCCAAGTCCGCTTGAACCAATGACCCTGATGGTGACTCTAGCCGACGTGCGGGCCGCACTGTCCTGAGCGGGATCTGCGCGGCTACGCGACGGCGGAGGGCGCGGACCTTTCTTCGGCGTCGATCTTGCTGCCTACTTCGGCGGCTGCCTGGGCAAGGACGCGGTGGTGGATGGTAAACAGCGCTAACTCGAGGCGGTCGCTGACGCCGGTCTTGTCATAGATGGAGCGCAGATAGTTCTTGATAACCTGCTCGGTAGTTTTCAGGCGGAGGGCAATCTCGCGATTCTTGCAACCCTGGGCGATAAGCGCGACAATGCGCATTTCCTTGGGGGTGAGGCGGTCGCGGACACGGGTGCCGACCATATCCTCCTCGGGCGAATCGGTAAGCATGAGCTGGGGAGGGATCCAGGTATCGCCGGCGGCGACGCGATGAACGCAGTCGACCATTGCAGCGCCCGTGACGTTGCGAAAGACCACTCCGCGAAAACCTTGCTGAATGTAATCGCTTGCGGGCTCGTTGTTTTCCGCGATGACAATGCCGCGGCTTCCCATGGTTTCAAGCAGCATGTGGAGGCGTGTCAGATCGGGGCGCATGGAAGCGGCAAACAGGACGATGGAATTGGGGAAGGTGGTGATGGCGTGGTACATGCGATCCAGATCGGTGCACTGAGCGATGATGCGCAAATCCTCGTTCATGGCCAGGACCTTGGCGGTGCCTGCGCGGAAGATAGCCTGCGAATCGGCCAGAATAAGTTTGTTCATGACATGTGCCTCATTTGCTCGAACACCCTTCGGAATGGCCGGCTACCTCACGGACACTTGTTTCGATCGTCACCGGAAACCAAGACCTGAAATCGGACTTTATTCTCTCCGCTTTGGGCTGTATCGGCAATAAGGTAACAAACCTGCAAATGCCCAAATCTGCGACAGTAAGAATCGTCAGAGTTCCTAAAGTAATCAGAACGGTAATAGAGGGTTATGTCTATGGAGTTTTTTTGGGAATGGGCTACAACCTTTGTGGGATGAGGAGCCGGGAAAGACGATTGCGGAAAAGATGAGACCCGCGGTTCGGGGCAGGAAAATCACGCACTAGACTGAAGGTGAGAGGGTATATGGCCAGGCCAATTCTGTTGGCGGTGGATGACGACGTAAGCGTGCTGGAGGCGGTTGTCCAGGACCTGCGCCGCCAGTACGGGGCCACTTACCGGATCATGCGGGCGGCCAGCGGGCAGGCGGCCCTGGATACGCTGGCGCAGGTGAAGACACGTCAGGAGCCGGTGGCGCTGCTGGTGAGCGACCAGCGCATGCCGGGAATGACAGGCGTGGAGTTCCTGGAACGCGCGATGGCGATCTATCCCGAAGCGCGGCGGGTGCTGCTGACGGCCTATGCCGACACCGAGGTGGCGATACGGGCGATCAATACCGCGCGCATCCACTATTACCTGACCAAGCCCTGGGATCCGCCGGAGGAGAAGCTTTATCCGGTGCTGGGCGACCTGCTGGAAGACTGGCAGGCGGGCTACCGGCCTCGCTTTGAGGGAGTGCGCGTGATTGGGCACCGCTGGTCGCTCAGGGATCACCGGGTGCGTACTTTTCTCTCCCAGAATCAAGTGCCTTACAAGTGGCTGGACGCTGTCGGTAATGAGGAGTCTCTGAAGCTGCTGACGGATGCGGGGCTGGACCCGAGCCATTTGCCGGTGGTGCTGTTTGCCGATGGGAGCGCCCTGGTGGATCCGGAGCCCGAGGCATTGGCGAAGCGGGTGGGGCTGAGGGTGCAGGCGGCCCAGGAGTTCTACGACATGGTGGTCGTAGGCGCGGGCCCGGCGGGGCTGGCGGCCGCGGTTTATGGCGCGAGCGAGGGGTTGCGCACCCTGGTGATTGAGCCCCAGGCGCCGGGCGGCCAGGCCGGCTCCTCTTCGAGGATTGAGAACTACCTTGGATTTCCGTCCGGCGTGACGGGGGCCGAACTGGGGCGGCGGGCGCACACGCAGGCTACCAGATTCGGCGCCGAATTCGTGACTCAGCGGGCGACCGGGTTGCGCATCGATGGGCAATACCGGTTTGTGCAGCTTGCGGACGGGCGCGAGGTTTCAGGGCACGTGGTGCTGCTGGCTCCGGGGGTGCAATACCGGAAGCTGGGGATTCCGGGCGCGGATCGGCTGACCGGGCAGGGGATTTACTACGGCGCGGCGCTGGTGGAGGCTGTGTCCTGCAAAGGCGAAGACGTGTTTGTGGTGGGGGGCGCCAACTCCGCCGGGCAGGCTGCGCTGCACTTTGCCAAGTTCGCTTTAAAGGTGACGATGCTGGTTCGGGGCGATGGTCTTTCGGCCACCATGTCGAAATACTTAATCGATGAGATTGAACGCACATCCAATGTTGTGGTAGAGCCGCGCACGCAGGTTTTGGAGGCGATGGGCGAACAGCGGCTTGAGGGACTGAAACTGAGCGGGCCGCAGGGAGAATACCAGGTTCCAGCGACCTCGATTTTTGTGTTTATCGGCGCGGCGCCGGGAACGGGTTGGCTGCCGCCTTCGATTCTGCGGGACGATAAGGGATTCCTGCTGGCTGGGCCGGACCTGAGCACCGATGGCAAGCTGCCGGAGAGCTGGCGCGAGGAACGGGAGCCATTTCTGCTGGAGTCCAGCGTACCGGGGGTTTTTGTGGCCGGCGATGTGCGCCATGGGTCGGTGAAGCGCGTTGCGTCGGCGGTGGGCGAGGGATCGATTGCGGTGCAGTTTGTTCACCAGTACCTGGCGGGATTCTAGAGGGAAGGCGAGTCAGCAACGATGAGCGGAGACGGACAATTATTGGCGGTCGAATCGGTTCCGATACGGGAGATTGTGGAAGCGCTGCGCGAAACGCATCCCTTTGCCGAGACCAGCGCCGAGAGTCTGCTGGAGGCGCTGGCTGGCGTAGAGAGCGTGGAACGCGTCAGTGCCCAGGAAGGTGCGGTGCTGGTGGAGCCATTGCAGCCGTGGAGCTTCTATTGGCTCTTGCTGAAGGGTGAGACACGGGCTGAACGGCCGGAGAAGGACGGAACGCTGACCCTGGTGGGTGTCGTGCACGATGGCGAGGGCTTCGGCGAGGTCCCGCTTCTGGCGGGCAAAGGCCATTCTCCATTCCTGATTACCGTGACGCTGGATTCGGTGCTGCTGCGGTTCACGGAGCCGGAGTTCTGGAAGCTGATGGCCTGCTGCGCTGAGGTGCGCAAGGTGGTGCTCTCGGATATGGCGCAGCGTCTGCAGGCCTACCAGGTGGAGGCGCTGCACCGCGAAAAGCTGGTGTCGCTGGGGACGCTGGCGGCGGGGCTGATGCACGAGCTGCATAACCCGGGCGCAGCGGCCAAACGCGCGGCTTCGCAACTGCGCGAGAACCTGAAGCGTCTGCAGGAAATGAGCCTGCGCAGTGCCGGCAAGCCGAAGACGCAGCTGCAACTGGAATGCATGCACAGCCTGCTGGAGCATGCGGTTCGAGGCTGCCACGCGCCTGCATTGAGCAGCGTGGACCAGTCGGATGCGGAAGAAGCGATGTCGGAGTGGCTGCAGTCAGAGGGGGTGGAAAACGCATTCACGATCGGACCGGCCCTGGTGGCGATCGGCTTCGACCGAGAGGAGCTGCGCTGCGCCCGGGAGGCTTTCGAAGCCGGCAGCTTTTCTGACGCGCTGAATTGGCTGGAGGCGCTGGTTTCAAGCATGTCATTGGTGTGCGCCATTGAAGAGAGCATCACGCGCGTCTCGGACCTGGTGATGGCGGTGAAGAAATTCGCCTACGACGAGCGATCGCCAAACAAGGACCTGGACGTGCACGACAGCCTGCAGAGCACGCTTACGATTCTGGGGCACAAGCTGCGCATTAAGCAGATTGGGGTGCAGAAGCGCTTCGAGGCGAGCCCGTCGATCATTCATACCAAGGGATCGGCGCTCAGCCAGGTTTGGACGAACCTGATCGACAACGCCGCGGACGCTTCACCGGAGAAAGGGCAGATTGAGATTGCCACCTGGAATGAGGGCGGAAAGGGGACCGAACCGGGCTGGCTGGCGGTGAGCATCGCGGATCATGGCGCGGGGATTCCGGTGGATGTGAAGCCGCGAATCTTTGAGGCGTTTTTTACCACCAAGCCCCAGGGATCGGGCACCGGGCTTGGGCTGGAAATTGTTCACCGGATTGTGACGCAGAAGTTCGGTGGGACGATCGCTGTGGAATCGGAGCCGGGTAACACAAAGTTTATTGTGCGGCTTCCGGTGAAGGCTGTGGAGTCATCCCCAAAATCCCAGGGCTGAAGCCCTCGTTCCTATTTCTGGATTGGACGTACGGGCTAAAGCCCGTACCCTTCAAAGCTGCTCTACACCATTGTGAAAATGCTTTTGTCAATGTGAAGAAGGCTATTGGTTGACGCCGCTGGCGAGGAAGCCGCCGTCGACAACCAGCGTTTGGCCGGTGACAAAGGAAGCACCGTCGGAGGCTAGATAGACGGCGGCTCCGATCAGTTCGTCGGTTTTCCCGAAGCGGCCCATGGGGGTGCGCATGAGGAGTTCCTGGCCGCGGGGGGTCGAGTCGAGGAGTTGGGCGTTGAGTTCGGTGCGGAAGACGCCGGGAGCGATGGCGTTTACGGTGACGCCTTTCTTTGACCATTCGACGGCGAGCGAGCGAGTGAGGGAGGCGACGCCGGCCTTGCTGGCGGCGTAGGCGGCCACTTCGCTGAGTGCGACGAAGCTGTTGAGCGATGCGATGTTGATGATGCGGCCATAGCCGCGGTCGAGCATGTGCCGGCCGAAGATCTGGCAGGCGCGGAGGGTGCCGGTGAGATTGGTGTCGAGAATGCTGGTCCACTCTTCCTCGGGGAAAGTCAGCGTGGGGGCGCGCTTGATTTTGCCGGCGCAGTTGATGAGGATATCGACTTTGCCGAGACCATCGAGCACCGCGGCCAGCAAAACTTCAAGCGAAGCGCGGTTGCAGACGTCGGAGGCGAGGCGAACGGTTTTGCGGCCTCGGGCTTCGATTTCGGCGGCAGTGTCGTCCACTTCCTGCTGGCGGCGCGCGGTGGCGACGACGTCGGCGCCGGCGTCGGCGAGCCCGAGGCTGAGGGCGCGACCGATGCCGGAGGTACCCCCGGTAACGACCGCGGTTTTGCCTTCAAGGCTTAGAAATTGAGTTGTCATTCGATCTCCGTGGGGAAGGTCTTCAAGTTGAAAGGTTGAAGGGATTCGTCAGAATTTCCAGAATCCCCTCGGGGGCCAAAGCCCCATCGTTCTTATTCGAACTGATGGTGCGGTTAAAACCGCGCCCTTTCAAAGCACCGAGACTCATCATTGCCGCGAAGCCGGTTCAAGCGCTACGCCCCAGGAAGACGGGGGCAATATGGCGATTGTAGAGGTTCTCGGTCACGTTCTTGGCAATCACTGGTTCGTTGGCCTCAAGCAGGTCGAGATAGCGGCGGCCCATTTTTGCGGCAACCTTGAAGCCGACGTGGAGCAACTGGCGCAGGCTGACGTTGTAGGCGGGGTCCGACTGATCGTGGCGCAGGGCGGAGGTGAATTGCTCCGAGGTCCAACCGCGGACTTCATCGGGCGAGGGTAACCTGGCCGGATCGATATCGATGACTGTGGCGTAGGGCGCGCAGAGTTCTTCGCGATGGGCGAAAGCTTCGGCGTAAATCTCTTTTGCCAGGGCGAGTCCGTCGCCGCCGGCTTCGGCAAGGCCGATGAGTTCTTCAAGCCAGGTGGTGCCGGCTGTCTTGAGGTGCACGCCGGCGTTGAAGCGCGTGATGCCGGCGTGAATGGCGGGGTAGATGGAGAACTTGTCGCTGCCTGAGTGAACGCTGAGCTTGAGATTCTGCGGCAGACCGAATTGTTGTACGGCGTAGGCGATGGCGGCGATGTCGAGGGAGAATTCGCGCTCGAACTGGACTACGTCGCCCACATAGTCGACGCCTTTGTTGAAGCGGCCGCTGAATTTTGGAGCGATGGTCTGGACGGGAATGCCTTCGTCGGCGATGGCGGCCAGAATGATGAGCAACTCGACGGGGCTCTGGGCGCGATCGGTCTCGTCCATGGAGACCTCGGGAATAAAGTTGCCGACGCCTTTGGCGCTGACGACTTTGCGATAGACTTCGCCGGCTTTCTTGACGGCGGCGAGGAATTTTTGAGCGGCCTGGCGAAGGTCTTGCGCGGTGATGTCGAAGGCCTCATCGACGCCGGCGAGTTGAATGCTGCCGAGCAATTCGGGATGGCGCTTTACAAATGCGTCGATGTCGGACTCCTCGGCGGCCTGGCCGATGAAGTCGGCGACGTCGAAGGTGAAGAAGTCGCAGGGAGCGAGGAAGCGATCGACGGTGGCAGGCGTGATGTGGTCAGCGTCGCAGAAATAGGGCAGCTTCCAGTTGAGCGCTTTGACTGCAGCATCGGCGGCCTGGCGCGCAGAGGCCGGCTCGGAGCCGATGATCATGTGCTCGCGGTTTGACTTGTTCCATACTGGAACAACCTCGATGCCCTTTGAGAGAGCGTTGATGCAGGCCTGCAACTGGGCCTTGGCCTGGTGAGCAAATCTGTCGCCGGTTCCGATCGAGTATTTATTGAGTTTCAAGTTTTGATTCTCCATAGTTTTTCCGCCTTAGAGACGGCTTCGATGGGCCCATAGGCCCAATCCAGGATTGGGGACGAAGAAGACTTCCTCGCCATCGACCTGGTTGTAGCCGCAGTTGAGTTTCTGGGGGTCGTAGCGCGACGTCATCTCTTTCAGGCCGCCGTAACCGAAGCCGACGCCCTCGACCTCTTCCCTGGTCAGGTGGCCGGGGCACCACGTGATCTTGAAGCGGCCTTCGGACGAGGCGTGAATGAGATGGGCAGCGGCGCTGAGATCGGAGCCGAGGTCGGGATTCTCCTTGACCGCCTTGAGGGTGCAGGGCGTGCCTCGATAGCCGTATTTGCGAATGAGCCCGTCGATGCCCTTGTCTTCGCCGAATTCGTGAACGCCGGGGGCGAGAATGATGAGCTCGGCGCCGTCGGCCAGCGCCATGCGGGTGCGGTAGACGGCCTTGTTGCCGATCCAGGTGGAATGAAACTCGCTGGGATCGAGGAAGACGACGGCCTTGGCGATCTGCTTGTCGAGAATTTCGAAGTTGACCTTGAGGCTAAGTTCGGCGGCCTGAAGGAAGCACTCGATGTCGTCGCCGATGAATAGGCCGCGGACGGCCAGACCTCCGTCCGCTTTGCGGCCGACGACGGTCTGCGCGTAGACGATGGGCAGGGGTCGCAGGAAGTGGTCGGAGGCGTAGCTGAGCACGTTGCGCACGGGATTAAGGGCGCGTCCCATGATCCGCTCCATGCCGTAGACGGCGCCGAGGTAGTGGCTGCGGTTGATGCCTTCGCGGCCGCCTGTGCCGATGAGGATGTTCTTGGTGAAGTTAGCCATGCCGATGACTTCATGAGGCACAACCTGGCCGATAGAGAGAATGAGATCGAATCCGCCGTTGGAGATGAGCTTGTTGACCTGCGCGGGCCATGCGTAGTCGAGCTTGCCTTCCGATTGTTCGCGGATGAACTCCGATGGCACTTCGCCCAGTGTCTCGACGTCGGTGCGCCAGTTGTGAACCTTGAATAGATTTTGCGGTACGGCGGGAAACATGTGCGCGAGCTGATCGGGGCGCATGGGGGTATGCGTGCCGATGGCGGGCAGCACGGCTTTGAGCTTGTCGCCGTAGTGCTTGTACACGTAACCGGTGAGTTCGCCGGCGCGGGAGTGTTCGCGGCTCTGGTCGGGAGGCACGGCGAGGATACTCTTGCGGTCGCCGAGCTTGGTGAGGGCTTCAACCAGCAAATCGTTCAACTGCCGAGGGGACAGATCGGTATCGATGCTTCCTGTGGAGCAATAGAGACTCATGCGACGGACTCCGCTTTCTTCAGACCGGGGGCGAGCAGGACGTTGATCAATAGAGAGATGAGATAGACGCTGGCGGCGATGATGAAAAGGAGCGAATAGCTGCCGGAGATTTGCAGGATGTGACCGGCAAATTTGGCCAGGAGGAAGCCGCCGACGGCTCCGGTCATGGTGCCGATGCCGGTGACCGAGCCCACGGCGCTGCGCGGGAACATATCCGAAGCCGTGGTGAAGAGGTTAGCCGACCAGCCCTGGTGCGCTGCAGCCGCGAGGCTGAGCAATCCGATCGCGGCCCATTTTCCGAAATTGTCCCCATGCAGGTAATTGATGAGGAAGACGGGAACGACGAGGGAGGCGCAGAGAAACATGGCCGCGATGCGCGCGCGCTGGGCCGAAAGCCCGATGTGGATGAAGGATTCGGGCAGGTAGCCTCCGTAGATGCTGCCGATGGCCGAAGCGTTGTAGACGATCAGGATCGGCAACCCGAGACCCACAAGGCTCAGATTGAATTTGACGCTGAAATATCCCGGCAGCCAATAGAGGTAAAACCACCAGATAGGATCGGTGAGGAATTTGGGGATGGCGTAGGCCCAGGTCTGCCGGAAGCCGAACAGCTTGACCCATGGCATGGAGGTACCGCGCTTCTCCGGAGGGTCCTGGTTGATGTAGGCGAGTTCGGCGGAGGAGAGCGAGGGATGCTCGGCGGGTTTGTGGTATTTGAAGAACCACATAAGGATCCACGACGCCGAGAAAAATCCGGTAACCAGGAAGGCGGCGTGCCAGCCAAATCGGTAGGTTGCAATGGGCACCAGGAGCGTGGCCAGGATGACGCCGACATTGGCGCCGCAGTTGAAGATGCCGAAAGAGAACGAGCGCTCTTTCTGCGGAAACCACTCGGCGTTTGTCTTGTTGGCGGCGGGGAAGTTGCCGGATTCGCCAATGCCAAGAAAGGAGCGGGCGATGCCGAGCTCAAGCACCGAGTTGACCAGCGCATGGCTCATGGCGGAGAGGCTCCAGACGGCCATGATGACCATGTAGCCGATGCGTGTGCCGACTTTATCCACAAAGCGCCCCGCGCCGAGCTGGCCGATCGCATAGAAGAGCGTAAAGAAGGCTACGACAGTCCCGTAGCTTTCTTCGGTCAGGCCGATGCCATGATGGGCAACGCTCTGCATGAGGGTTGGCTTGAGAAGCGCCAGAACCTGGCGATCCATGTAGTTGATNNGTGGTGGCGGCGAAGAGCATGGCGCAGATGGTCCAGCGCACGCGCCCTATCCGTTCGCTGGCCGGGAGATCCGACTTGATCTCGAGAGACGAACCCATGTCCTTCTCCTTACAGCTTGTACGCTTTCTTGACCAGCGAATAGGTCAGTTCGTGCGCCACTTCGAAGGCTTCGTCTTCTTCAAGGCGGTGTTGGGCGACGAGATTGGCGAGGAAAGCGCAATCGATGCGCCGCGCAACATCGTGCCGCGCCGGAATGGATAGAAATGCCCTGGTGTCGTCGTTGAAGCCCACCGTGTTGTAGAAGCCCGCCGTCTCCGTCGCCTGCTGGCGGAAACGCATCATGCCCTCAGGACTGTCATGAAACCACCACGGGGGTCCAAGGCGCAAGCATGGATAATGGCCGGCCAGGGGAGCGAGTTCGCGGCTGATGGTGGACTCGTCGAGCATGAAGAGGATAATCGTGAGTTTGCTCTCGTTGCCGAAGCGGTCGAGCAGGGGGCGGAGGGCATTCACGAAGTTGGTTGGCGCGGGGATGTCGGCGCCCATGTCGCGGCCGTAGTGCTCAAAGACTTTGCGGTTGTGGTTGCGAACGCTGCCAGGGTGAATCTGCATGGTGAGGCCGTCTTCAAGGCTCATTTGCGCCATCTCGGTAAGCATCTGGGCGCGGAAGAGCTCATTCTCCGCGGCACTGGTCTTACCGGAGAGGGCCTTGCTGAAAAGAGCGGCGGCTTCGGCGGCAGGCAGGTCGGCGGTTTGCGCGGTGGGATGGCCGTGGTCGGTCGAGGTGCAGCCTATCTCGCGAAAACGGGCGCGAGCCTTGCGCAGTGCGTTGAGGTAGCCGATCCAGGTAGAGGTGTCCTCGCCGGTCTGCTCGCCCATTTTCGCAATCAGGCCAGCAAATCCCACGAATTCGGGATCGACGACAGAGTCGGGGCGGAAGGCAGGCAGGATTCTCGCTTTCCAGCCGGATGCGCGGATGGCCTTGTGGTCGCTGAGCGAGTCGGTGGGTGAGTCGGTGGTGGACAGAACCTCAATGTTGAACCGCTCGTAAAGGGCGCGGGGCAGGAATTCGGGGGTTTGCAGCTTCTCGGCGATGGTGTCGTAATATAGGTCGGCCGTCTTTTCCGACAGACGCAGCTCAAAGCCGAAGAGCTCCTGAAAGGAGTAGTCGAGCCAGAGGCGGGAGGGAGTGCCGCGGAAGAGGTAGTAATTGCTGGCGAAGATGCGCCAAACCTTGCGCGGGTCCTCGATCTTCTGTTGGCCGATTCCGAGATCGTCCAGGGAGACGCCCTGGCTGTAGAGCATGCGGAAGACATAGTGGTCGGGCTGCACGAACAATGTGGCGGGGTCAGGGAAGGGGCCGTTGTTGGCAAACCAGCCTGCGTTGGTATGGCCGTGGGGGCTAATGATGGGCAGATTCTCGATCTCGGCGTACAGGGCTCTGGCGGTTTTGAGGGCACCGGCCTCGGAAGGAAACAAACGATCTTCATGGAGCAGCATGGCCTTCATTTTACCTCTCGGCAACATAGTGGTGGCGCGGCTCGATCCCGGTCGAGGTCAGACCACAAGTATACACATGGGAGTGGAGGCCGTAAATCCTCGAAGAGGTCGAGTATTCCAAGCAGCGGGCGCCGGAGCGATGATAAGCTCATGTTATTGGGGTTTTCAGAATTCCGGGAAGGCGACAAACCCTTATGCCGCGGATCAAGCAAGTAGAGCCCAATACCCACCGCACCATGCAGGTGGTTAACCACATCCGGTCACTCATCGAAAGCGGTACTCTGCAACCGGGGGACAAGATTCCACCGGAGCGGGAATTTGCCCGTACGCTCAAGATCAGCCGGGCCAGCCTTCGCACCGGAATCGGTTACCTGGCGGCCATGGGAGTCATGAAGGTCAGGCACGGCGTGGGCACCTTTGTTGCCGACGGCCCGCCGGAGTTTGGCAAGGGATCGCTGGGCCTGATGGGCGCGCTGCATGGCTTTCAGACGTGGCAAATGTTTGAGGCCCGCATCATTCTTGAAAGCAACATTGCGGCCCTGGCGGCCGAGCGCGGCAAAGACGAACATTACACGGCGTTGGCCGAAGAGGTAGCTGAGATGTTCGCGTCCATGGGGAGCCCATCGGATTTTCTCATTCACGACCTGCTGTTTCACCGCATCATCTCGCAAGCCTCGGGGAATCCGATTTTGGCGAGCGTGATTGAGACGATCACGTCGGCGCTCTACGACAAGCGGCGCAAGACTGTGGAGCGATCGACCGACATGCGCGAATCCGCGGAGATGCATCGGGAGATTTACCGGGCGATTCGTGCTCGCAAGCCGCAGGAAGCGCGGAAACTGATGGAGGAGCATCTAAGCATGGCGCAGACCTCGCAGGGCATGGAGCGGCCTCCGGACCGGAAGGCGCAGCAGGGAGCTGCGAGGCAATAAGATAGCCTGGCGCGGCGATGAACCGAGCGCCGAAGGTGTGAAAGGGAAGAAAGATGAAGACGGTAATGATGGCCGATCCGGTGCGCTATCCACGAATGACAACCGGGGAGATTCGCGAAACCTTCTTACTGAGCGGCCTTTGCGAGCCGGGAAAGATAAGCCTGAATTATGTGGATCTGGATCGCGCGGTGGTTGGTTTTGCGGCTCCGCTGGAGAGCGCGCTGACGCTGCCCACGTATCCGGAACTGCGGGCGGAGTTTTTTCTGGAGCGGCGCGAGCTTGGAGTCTTGAATGTGGGTGGGGCCGGGACGGTGAGCGTGGATGGAAAGGGATACGAGCTTAACAACCTTGACGTGCTCTACATCGGCAAGGGCAGCAAGCAGGTGAGCTTTGCGGCCAAGGACAAAGCGAAGCCGGCGATCTACTATCTGCTGAGCTATCCGGCGCACGCTGAGTTTCCGGTGACGCTGGTCAGGAAGGAAGAGGCCATCCCGACCGAGTTGGGCAGCGTGGAGACGTGCAACAAGCGGACGATTTCGAAATATATCCATCTGCAGGGAGCGCGCAGTTGCCAACTGGTGATGGGCGTGACGCACCTGGCCGCGGGCAGCAACTGGAACACGATGCCTCCGCATACGCACATGCGGCGCTCGGAGATTTATATGTACTTCAACGTGGCCGCGGATGCGCGGGTGGTGCATTTGATGGGGCCGCCGGATGAGACGCGGCACATCGTGATGGCCGATAAGGAGATTGCGGTGTCTCCGGGCTGGTCGATTCATGCGGGCGTGGGGACGCGGGCTTATAGTTTCTGCTGGGGCATGGGCGGCGAGAACCAGGATTACGCGGATATGGATCCGGCGCCGGTCCAGAGCCTGCGGTGATCATTTGCGCGCGTGATTTAATTTGATGTAATTCGAAGCAGATTGAGGTTCGTGTGTGCGGGCCTGGAGTCCCTCAAGACAGCCGGGCTGGAGCCCGGCGCTACGCTCTACAGAACGAAAGGCCAGGTTCCCGGTCGGGAGCCTGGCCTTTTTGGGGTGCGTGAATTAGACGGTGTAGGTGGAGGACGAGACGCGGCCGCCGTGGCCGGTCCAGTTGGTGTGGGAGAACTGGCCGCGGGGCTGGTCGACGCGCTCGTAAGTGTGGGCGCCGAAGTAGTCGCGCTGGGCCTGCAATAAATTCTGCGGCAGGCGCGCGGTGCGGTAGCCGTCGAAGAAGGCGAGCGCGGTGGCAAAGGCCGGCGTGGGTACGCCGAGTTTGATTGCGGCCGTGACTGCCTTGCGCCAGGAGGCCTGGTACTTGTTGACGGCGCGGGAGAAGAACTTGTCGAGGAGCAGATTGTCGAGGTTCTTCTTCTTGTCGAAGGCGGCCTTGATGTTGGCCAGGAACACGCTGCGGATGATGCATCCACCACGCCACATGAGGGCGATGCCACCCATGTTGAGGTTCCAGTCATTCTCCTTGGCTGCGGCTTTGAGGAGCATGTATCCCTGCGCGTAGGAGACGATCTTGGAGCAGTAGAGGGCGCGACGCACATTCTCAATGAAGGCAACGCGGTCGCCTGTGGCGGGTCTGGCCTTGGGTCCCTTGAGGACCTTGGAGGCGGCGACGCGTTCATCCTTGAGGGCCGAGAGGCAGCGCGCGAAGACCGACTCGCCAATGAGGGTGACGGGCTGGCCGGTGTCGAGGGCGCTGATGACCGTCCACTTGCCGGTGCCTTTTTGGCCGGCGGTGTCGAGAATCTTGTCGACGAGGGGCAGGCCGTCGTCATCCTTTTTGGCAAAAATGTCACGGGAGATTTCGATGAGGTAGCTGTCGAGCTCGCCCTTGTTCCAGTCGGCGAAGACGTCGTGGAGCTCGTCGGGGGTGAGTCCGAGGCCGCGCTGGAGCAGGTCGTAGGCCTCGCAGATGAGCTGCANNTCTTGACGAAGTGGCCCGCGCCGTCTTCGCCGACCCAGTCGCAGCAAGGGGTTCCATCCTCGACCTTGGCGGCGATGGCCTGGAATATGGGCTTGACGTGCGGCCACGCGGCGGGATTGCCGCCGGGCATAATGGATGGCCCGCGGCGCGCGCCTTCTTCGCCACCGGAGACGCCGGTGCCGATGAAGAGGATGCCCTTGGCGGCCAGCGCCTTGGTGCGGCGGTTGGAGTCGGTATAGAGCGAGTTGCCGCCGTCGATGATAATGTCGCCGGGCTCGAGGGTGGGCAGGATGTGGTCGATCATCTGGTCGACGGTGTCGCCGGCCTTGACCATGAGCATGATGCGGCGAGGGCTTTTGAGCAGGCTGGCGAGCTCTTCGACGGAGTGCGCGCCGACGACCTGGGTTCCCTTGGCTTCATTGGCGATGAAGTCGTCGACCTTTGAGACGGTTCGGTTGAAGACGGCGACCTTGAATCCGTGGTCGTTCATGTTGAGGACAAGGTTCTGTCCCATAACGGCAAGGCCGATGAGTCCGATATCACACACAGGTTCTGACATACGCTCTCCAAAGCACGAATTTTATCATTGCGAAGGGTAGGGCTTTCTCCTGATTATACGCCGGTGGTCTGACCAGTGGGTAGGGGTGGGGTTTACGTCTGAAGATTCATTGATCTAGCATCGGGCATATGAAAACTCTAGTTCTGGACGGTCAGCCGCTGACGCTGACGGAAATTGAGGGGGTTGCGCTTGACGCGCGCCCTGTGGAGATTGCGCCTGAGGCGCTGGAGCGCATGGCGACTAGCCGGGCGCTGATTGAAGAGATTCTGGCGGCGGGCGAGACGGTGTATGGGGTGAACACCGGGTTCGGGAAGCTGTCGGATGTGCGGATTCCGCATGAGAGCCTGGCGGATCTGCAAACGAACCTGGTGCGCAGCCACGCGGGTGGAGTGGGGCAGCCGCTGTCGGTGGGCGAGGCGCGGGCGATGTTGCTGCTGCGGGCCAATGTGCTGGCCAAGGGGCTGAGCGGCTGCAGGACGGCAGTGCCGGAGTTGCTGGTGGCGCTGCTGAATGCAGGGGTGAGCCCGGTGATCCCGGAGAAGGGGTCGGTGGGTGCGAGCGGGGATTTGGCGCCGCTGGCTCACCTGGCGCTGGTGGTGATTGGCGAAGGGGAGGCGTTCTACAAAGGCGAGCGCATGGCGGGCGGCGAGGCGCTGCGGCGGGCGGGGTTGCGGCCGCTTGCATTGGCTGCCAAAGAAGGGTTGGCGCTGCTGAATGGAACGCAAGCAATGACAGCCGTGGGAGCGCTGGCGGTGGCGCGGGCAAGGCGTGTGGTGCGGCTGGCGGACTTGGCGGGGGCGATGTCTCTGGAGGCGTTGAAGGGGACGCCCGCGGCTTTCGATGCGCGGATTCAGGCGGCGCGGCCTCATGCGGGGCAGATTGCGGCGGCGGCGCACCTGGTATGGCTGATGGAGGAGTCGGAAATTCGCGAGGCGCATCGGGAGCACGACGCGCGGGTTCAGGACGCCTATTGCCTGCGCTGCATGCCGCAGGTGCATGGGGCGGTGCGGGATGTGCTGGAACATGTGACCGGGGTGCTGCAGGTTGAGGCAGGGTCGGCTACGGATAATCCGCTGGTGTTTCCCAAGGGAACGCCGGAGGGTGCGGCAGTCGTTTCCGGGGGGAATTTTCATGGGGCTCCTCTGGCGTACGCGTTCGATTACGCGGCGCTGGCGCTGGCCGACCTGGCGGGGATGATGGAGCGGCGCATCGATCGGCTGCTGAATCCGGACATAAACGAAGGACTGCCGCCGTTCTTGTCGCCTCATGCCGGGCTTTCTTCGGGATTCATGATCGCGCAGATTGTGGCTGCGGCGTTGATCAACGAGTGCCAGGTGCTTGCCTCACCTTCGTCGACGGGAAGCATTCCCACCAGCGGGGGGAAGGAAGATCATGTGTCGATGGGGATGACGGGGGCGCTGAAGCTGCGGCAGATTGCGGAGAATGCGGAGCGGATTGTGGGGATCGAGCTGATGTGCGCGGTGCAGGGGGTGGAGTTTCGGCAGCCGCTTAAGCCGAGCCGGGAGATTGAGCGGGCTTGCACGGTGGTGCGGGAGATTGTGCCGCGGCTGGAGGCGGATCGGGTGCTGGGACCGGAGATTGAGGCCATGGCTGCGGCGGTGAGGAACGGGAGATTTGGGGAGTGGTGCGCGGGCTGATTAGGAGTGGGGTGAGTCGCGGGCGGATGTGTCAATTCGGGGTCACTTTACGCTGAGGTCCCCATCTACGTCTACGACCAGGGTGTCGCCATCGATTTGGATGGAGTGGATTTTGAGGCGGTCGAGGGCGACTTTGTAGCCGGAGGAGGCGGTGGAGCCTTCGAGGGCCTTGCGGAGGAGGTCGGCGGCGTTGACCTTCATGCTGGAGGGGACCTGGTGGCTGAGGAAGGGGCTGAGGAGGAAGTTGAGCTCCTTCTGGTCGGAGATGCGATCAAGGCGGGCGTCGCGGAAGCCGACGGATTCGCCTTCGGCGTCGGGCGCCAGCGAGACCTCGGCAGGAACCGCGAGGGTGAGGCCGAGGCAGGTTCCTCTTAGCGACGTTCCGAGGCGGGCGTGGGTTTTGATGCGGACCACGATGCGGTCCTGTGCAAAGGAGAGTTTGGGGTCTTCGACGTAGGAGTAGCAGGCGGATTGCGGGTTACCTTTGAGGTAGTAGCGGCCGTCGGGACCGCCGAAGAGCTGCTGCTTGAGGGTGCGCTCGATGGCGTCGCGGCTGATGCGCATCTCGACGGCGCGTGCCGGGACAGGGCAGGCCAGGGTTAGGCCGCCAGCAAGTCCGGCCGCAAGAAGCAGGCGGCTGAGGGCGTTGACAGGCAAAAATGGTGTCATAAGAGTATCCTGTCACTGACGGGTGGTCGCTGGCCAGCCGTTGGGTACGAGAGTGAGCAAATTTGCACAGCGTTTTGGGCACTGGCTGGAGCAGGGAACTTACTAATCCTCCTGAAAACAGGGAGATAGCAGGTTACCATGGTTTGGCCGCTGGTAAGGCTTTTTTGAGCAAGAAAACCTATTTTTCTATTGATTTTTAGAGAAAATATCCCTAAAATAGAACTGTAGTTAACTCCTATGGACTTGCTGGAACCCCCATCCCCCGTCCAAGGATGCGCGGACCACTCACTCCTCACCTAAGGACAAAAAATCGATGGCAAAGCGTCGTGGAAATCCTAATTGGGGCAAACCNNTTCGAGATCGAATCGACGTTGTAGGCCGTTTTTTGGTTCTCTTCTCAAAAGCGCCCCGGCATCGCCGGGGCGCTTTTGCTGTTTGCACTCAAAATTGTGCGGTTTCCGAATTGGCGGCTTGTGGCGAACTTTCCTCGGTCGCACGGCGCTCTTCCGAGCGGATTACCACCAGCCCAGAAACTGCGACTCAATAGCCCCTCGCACCCCTTTTGCCCTTTCCCGCCGCCATCGGCGAGAATAGAGGGTAGTCATGCCGAACTTCCCCCGCAGCTTCGAGGCTCCATTTACCGACGTACCGGGTGCGGTGGCGGAGATTCGCGCGGGGCGGATGGTGGTGGTGGTGGATGACGAGGATCGCGAGAACGAGGGCGATCTTACGCTGGCGGCGGAATATGTGACGCCGGAAGCCATCAATTTTATGGCGAAGTTTGGGCGGGGACTGATCTGCCTGGCGCTGACCGAGGAGCGGGCCGACCATCTGCGGCTGTTTCCGATGACGCAGCAGAACTCGTCAAGATTCGGGACTGCTTTTACCGAGACAATTGAAGCGCGCGAGGGAGTGACGACCGGCATCTCGGCCGCGGATCGGGCGCATACGATTCAGACCGCGATCGATCCGCGATCGACCTACAGCGACCTGGCGCGGCCGGGACATGTGTTTCCGCTGCGGGCGCGCAGGGGCGGGGTGCTGGTGCGGGCGGGCCAGACGGAGGCGTCGGTTGACCTGGCTAGGCTGGCGGGGCTGAATCCGGCTGGAGTGATTTGTGAGATCATGCGCGACGACGGCGCGATGGCGCGCATTCCGGACCTGATTCCGTTTTGCAAGGAACACGGGCTGCTGATTCTCACGGTGGCAGAGCTGATTCGCTACCGGCTGCGCAACGAACGGTATATTGTGCGCGCGGGCGAAAGCCGCATCCAGACCAAGTTCGGCGAGTTCCGCATGATTGCGTACGAGAGCGAAGTGAATGGCGGCGAGAGCCACATTGCGCTGGTGCGCGGTGACCTGTGCAAGGAGTGCGCGGCGTTCAATGCGGGGCCGGCGGTGGGGAGCGTGACGGCAAAGGGGGACTTGCCGGGGCAGATTGCGCTGCGGCCGCCTTGCACGCACACTGTGCTGGTGCGGGTGCATACGCGGTGCACGGCGGGCGATGTGTTTGCGGCCGATTGCCGTTGCCGGGAGACGCTGGACCAGTCGATGCGGATGATTGCAGAGGAAGGGTGCGGGGTGGTGCTCTACCTGCATAACACTTCGCGGGGATTTGAGATTGACCGCAATCCTGTGGCGGCCTTCGGACCTGGAGGCACGGCGGCGCCCGCAGAGGAGTTGGTGTCTGAGACGGGGCGGTTGGTACTGCACCAGGAACTGCGGACGCGCGAAGGATCGCAGGCGCGTAGCGGGCGGATACTGCGGGCGATTGGATTGGGCGGTCAGATTTTGTCGGACCTGGGTATTCATCGCATCCGGCTGCTGTCAAATACGCCGATGCACATTCCGGCCCTGGAAGGGTTTGGGCTGGAGATTGTGGAGCAGGTGACGGTTCCGGTGGAAGAGTGCCGAGGGACAGTGGTGAGTGGTTAGTAGTTTGTTGCTGCGCACGCAACGAGGCTGTGAATAGGAGGCGCCTTCACACCTCAGTGTTTGCGGATATTTTCTCTAAATAGGGTAAGTGGTCAATATTGAACATTCAATCTCACGTAGAACCTGTACAATTACGTGAACTGTCCAGGGGAAGAATTCCACTGGGGAAGACTCGTCACCGGCGATTGCGCGGCTGGGGGCTTTTCCCAATTCATTTGCCCAAATACTGAAACGCTTAATCGAGCGATCTCAGGATTAACTTGCCAGAGTCTGAGGTTCAGCGTGGCTTTTGGTTGTTGAAGAAGCCACTTCAGTCCATTTCCGCGTTACGGCAACCCTGAAATTGCTGTGAGGCCAACCGCACCTGCACCGGGAAAGGTTGGAATCGTTGAGCGTTCATCTTGTCAATCCAAGCGACAATTCTTTTGGCACGGCGGTGATTACACCGCGATGGTTATTCGTGCTTGCCGCGGCGACACCGCGCATGGCGGGCGATCCGATTCTTGTCGACGAGTCCCTGGAACAGATTGTGCCCGAAACGATTCAGCCTGGAGACATTGTGGGCATCAGCGTGCACACGGGCAATGCGCTGCGCGGATACGCGGTTGGGCGGATGGCGCGCGAGCGCGGGGCGTGGGTGGTCTATGGCGGCATTCACGCGACGTTGTTTCCCGAAGAGGCCTTTGAGTGCGGAGAAGCGCACGCGGTGGTGACCGGCGATGGCGATGTCGCGTGGGGCAAGGTTGTCACCGATTGCCTGGCAGGCAAGCCGGAGAGAGTTTACGCTGGCGGACGGATTGAAGGCGACGAATTTCTTGCCGCGCGCTGGGACCTGATGGATCCCGAGAAGTATATGTGGGCGTCGGTGCAGACGATTCGCGGCTGTCCGAAGCACTGCTCATTTTGCAGTGTGTGGCGGACGGATGGGCAGAAGCCGCGGCAGAGGAAGTTTCAAAGCGTGGTGGACGAGATTATTGCGCTGCGGCGGCTGGGGTTCCGGTTTATAGCACTGGCCGACGACAACTTCTATCCGGTGACATTTACCGACTTGCGGCTGGCGCGGGAACAGCACAACACCGCCAAGCTGGAAGAGCTGACGACGATTCGCAACGAGCGCTTTCAACTGATGGAAGAGCTGGCCAAGCTGCCCAGGGACATGGTGTTCTACACCCAGATGACGATGGAGGCGGGCGAGGACGGCGAGTATCTGGATGCGATGAAGCGGGCCAACATCAAGGGCGCGTTGGTGGGCGTGGAGGCGGTAACGCCGGAAGGCCTGAAGGCGGTTTACAAGGATTGGAACTACTCCGGCGAGGCGCTGGCGAAACAATTGCAGACGTTCAAAGCGCACGGAGTGCATGTGCTTGGCTCGTTCATCTTTGGGCTGCCGACGGACCGGGCGGCGACCTTTGATGCGACAGTCGAGATGGCGCTGAAGGCGGGCGTGACATTTGCGCAGTTTGTGATGATGACGCCGTTTCCGGGGACAGTGGATTTCAGCCGCTGGGAGAAGGAACAGTCGCAGCATCCGACGATGGTGGGCGATGTGCCGATTACGCGGTACTGGCTGATTCCAACCGATGTGCGGCCGAAGATGTTTACGCCGCATCCGACGATGAGCTCGGACGAGATCAGGGAGCGGACGCAGAAGGTGTGGGACCGGTTCTATAACTGGAGCTCGATCTGGGAGCGGTCGGCCTGCACGCCGACTTTGCGGGCGCGTATTGCGTTCATGTTTCTGTCGAAGCTCTACCGGCAGATGTATGCGGGGACGGGAATTTCGACCGACAGCGCTCGGCGGAAGAAGTCGAAGCGGTGGGCGCGGTGGACGGCGGCGCAGTGCAAGAAGCTATTCCGGGCAAAGCCGATGCCGGAGCTGGAAGGACCGCAGTGGGAGATTGGGATTCCTTCACTGGGTCGGGCGGCATTTGAGGGCGGAGACGGCGCGAAGATGCCGGGGCCGTTTGTGGTGATGCGTAAGAACTGAGCGGTCGAGAGCTGGTTTCGTGGCTTGGTTCGATTGACACAACAGAAATTGTTTTGAGTGATTGTGCCTCAGGTCTCGGAATCGGGATCTGGGGCACAGGTGTTTTTGCTCGTCCCTCACGTTGGACGCGACGATGAATTCTGAATGCTACAGCGGTTTCGATTCTGCTCTTTACATAAACGTAGACGTCAAGTGGCATTTTTCTCAAGAAAATGCCACCTCGCATGATCTACAAATGGCAGCACTTGAATCGAAACCGCTCTAATCCGCGGGGAGGATAGGGACTTCAACAGCGGGCGGGTTGGGGGATGTTGGATACTGGAGAGGACACAATTGGAGGCGGTTGCAATGGGGAAGTGCTCCACGACGAACGGGCTGATGGGCGGCCCGGTGACTGGGAAGCCGGTGACCGAATGCAAGGATCTGGGCGAGGTATTTGAGGCCGCTCTTCCGGCGTTCGGCGGCGCCTACCTGCGCCGGGTTTATGAGGCGATGAAGCAGGTGATCGAGAAACGGATTCCGCTGGTGGTGACGTGCGCGGGGCCGATTACTGTTTCAGATCAGCATCGGGCTTGGCTGATTCCGCTGCTCAAGGCGGCGAATACGGCTTATATCACTGTGACGGATGCGATCTGCTATCACGACGGGCACGACTGCCTGCGCAAGAGCGACGAGCGGCCGATACGGGAAGTGGCGCTGTTTGGCGACGATGCCGAGCTGCGCGAGAATGGCGTGATTCGCGTGGCCGACACGGGGTTTGCTGAACAGATATTGTTCGACCAGGATGCTGTAGCGACCGAGATTCTGCAGAGGCTTGAGTTTCAAAAGCGGATGACGACGACGGAACGGAATTACTTGCTGGGGAAAGAATTCGGTAGGCGAGAGAAGGCGCTGGGCGTACGGCCGGGGTTGCTGAGCACTTGCGCCGAGATGGAGTTGCCGGTGTTTATTGGTGCGCCGGCGGATGGCAGCATGTTTTTGAATTCGGTGAAGCTTTGGGCGCTGGAGAAGCTGGGGAAGATCAAATACGGGTTTGATTACGATCTGCACGAGGATGTTTTCGAGTCCTGCGCGTATCACTACTGGGGACTGTTCAATTCGGAAGCGAAGTCGCTGGCGGTGCTGATTCTGGGAGGTGGCGTGCCGAAGAATTACTCGCTGCAACCGGAGCCGGCGCTGTCGCAGATTTTCTTCCTCGACAACATTCGCGGCTATGACTACGATGCGCAGATTGTTTCTGCGCCGGTGACGGATGGCAGCTTGTCGTCGTGCGAGCCGGCCGAGGCTGTGTCATGGGGCAAGGTCAATCCGGATACGTACACGACGCAGACTGTGAGCATGCAGGGGGACTACTCGTCGTATATGCCGTTTGTGGTGCGCGCGTTGGTGGGGAAGGAACTGCTGCACAATCCGCCGGAACCGCTGCGGCTCTATGGGAAGCGCGCGGCGCTGAAGGATAAGCTGCTGGCGACGATTGCGAACGATGCGGGTGTGATGGAGCGGATGATGGGGACATTGGCGATTCCGCCGGAGCTGAAGGTTTGAGCGGAGTTGGCGGAGTTAGGCGTGCTGCGCGCGTGTTGCCGGAGCTAGGGGTTCGCGGCGTTAGGCTTTCGCGGCGTGGTTGGCGAGGCCCATCCTCTAGAGGCTTGTATCAGGGCACGAGTTTACTCGTGCCGTAGAATGTTTTTTGAAAAGGATGGGGCTTTAGCCCCTGCTATGACAAAGCCGGCGCGAAACGGCAGCCCGGAAGAAATAGCCCGCGCGAAGCGCACGTTCTTTACCTCCACAAGAGCACATTTGGGTCGCCGGGTGTTCCAATCGGATCGTAATGCTAACCTCATGATCGAGGTGTTGCGTTCCTGCGTGGCTCGACACGAGCTTCATCTGCACGACTTCGTCGTCATGCCCGACCACGTTCATCTGCTCATTACTGTAGACGGCCAGATGACAATCGAAAAGGCGATGCAGCTCATCAAGGGGCGATTCTCCTACCGCCTCAAAAAGGAACTGGGCTATTTGGGAGAGGTCTGGCAACGCGGATTCTCTGAGGTGAGTGTGTACGATGAATCCAGCTTGAAAGCACATCGCGAGTACATTGCACAGAACCCCGTGAGGGCCGGTCTCGTCAATTCGTCTGAAGAGTACCCATATTGTTTTACATCCCTGGCAAGGAAAAAGGCGGCCAGCGGCTAAAGCCGTCGTTCAAACGGTTACGATTGTGGCACGAGTAAACTCGTGCCCTGATAGAAACGTCCCGTTTCAAACCTGTTCAGTCCGGGGCTCCGATTGCGACCGCGAGTCCGGCGCCTCCCTGCGTCATCAGTCGTGCACTTGATGCAGAGCTTCGTTGAGACCCTGCTCGTTAATTCCCCTTTGCGAGCAGTTCGTTGACTTTGGCAACGACGGGGAAGGCGTCGGCCACATAGACTACATCCGCTTTGCCGCGGGTCCAGCCGCAGTTGGGGTCGAGGGAGATGGCGCGGCGCTCGGCGATGAAGCGCCAGCCGACGACGTGGGGCTCCTCGCCGTGACAGCAGGTGGCGAGGCCCTTGGGATGGCGGGGCGTGGCGCCTGTCTGTCCGATTTGATTGAGATGCGTCAGAAATGGAAGAACGGAGTTCCCCTCGCCGCCTTGGTCGACCAGGGATTTGCTGCTGCCGAGCGATGCGTTGGCGGCGCGCAGGAAGCCGAGGATCAGGCCTGCCGCTTCAGAGACGTGAATCTGGCCGTCGGGCTGTTTTTTGGTCCAGCCGGCGCCGGCTACGAAGAGTAATTTCGCGTCAGGGCGGATAGTCTGTTCATCCTGCCTGGGGGCGCGGATGCCGGTGACGGTGGTGCGCTGGGCGGGGAGTTCGACTTTGATTTCTTCTACGGGAGCTGCGGCAGGGACGCCGGCGTAGGCTGCGTGCGTGCCGGCGTCGAGAAGCAGAAACCAGGGACGAGCGTCGCGGGTGAGGACGGCTTCGACGCGCTGGCGATAGAACCAGCGTGTGACTTCGACGGTGTCCGTTCCGCCGATGGCCGTGATGTGGGTGTCGATGAAGCCGTTGAGCCGATGGGCGACTCCGGCGGCGACGCGGGCGAAGCGGGAGCTTGCGGGAGCGAGGACGATGGTGGCTGCGGCGGCGCGGCAGAGGGCTTCGCAGGCGGCGGCGTCAGTTGCATAGCGCGGCTGGGCGAAGGCTTCGCCGGAGACGGCTAGCAGTCTTGCGGACGGCAGACCTTTGGACAGATTTATCGGGCCGGAGGAGACGATGCCGATGGCGAGCGGAGCGCTGAGGCGGCCGGCGAGTTCCTGGCCGGCGGTGACGGCTTCAAGGGAGGCTTTGGTGAGGGCGGAGCCGGTTTCGTCCGCGTGGGTGAGTACTAATATCGATTCCATCATTCGGCTCCGATCCACTCGACTAGCTCTGCGGCGATCTGGTCGGGGGTTAGGTCTTTGACCACGCGGGTGGTGCGCTGCTGTTTTGGGAGGCTGACGGAGACGTAACGCAGACTGTTGGCCGCGAGCGTTGCGGGCTTGGCTTTCTGCAGGGCGGGCATAATCGTTCGCATATTGGCCATGCCAACCTGCGGGTTGTTGCGGGGCTCGGCGAGATTGCCGGTGGCCCACCCGAGGACGGCCGGGGTTCCGGCGCAGACAGAGACCTGATGGCGACCGCCTTCGATGCGCTCAAGAACTTCGAAAGAACCGTCGTCGTGGAGGTCGATTTGGTCGACGCCGTAAAACTGGTCGGTGATACCCAGACGCTCGCCGACGATTTGGAGGGTGATGCCGGCGCCGCGGGTAGCGGACTCCCATCCGCCGAAGAGCAAGAGCTTGGCGCGGTCGAGGCCGGGGAGGGAGGCGATGGTGTCGGCGAGGGCTGCGGCTGTCGAATGCGCGTCGGGGAATCCGCCGATGGGGCCGTCGATGGGGACCAGCTCGAAAGGGACTTTTTGCGCGACGGTCATCATGACTTGCTGGAGCTTGGCCTTGGGACCGAGGGAGACGAGCCAGAGTTTGCTGCCGGGATTTTTTGGGGCGAGCGCGGCGGCTTCGTAAAGGGCGCTTGCGGCCCAGGGGTCAAGCACGGCGGGGAGGACTAATTCGTTTTTCAGGCCAGGGCCGTTGGGGGTGGTGATGGGCTCGAGGGTTTGCAAGGGATCGGGAGAGATTCCGGCGCAAACTACGATGTGAAGTGCATTTGCCATTGTTCTTCTTTCCTTGTCTTTCTATTTATCGAAATTGCAGTTTGGAAAACCCTCGTCATTGCGAATAACTGGAGCTGCGTTCGCAGAATCTCAATTTGCGCACTCTCAGTTTTCCGCGGAGTGGAGACCGCCGGCGCCGGCGCGGAAATCTACGTTGCTGTTTGCGCCGTAGGGGGCCTTGGCGCAGTTCCATAAACATGCGCCGCAGTGGACGCACTTCTCGCGCTCGAAGGCGGGTTGGCCGTCGGGGCCCTCGGTGATGGCCTGGCCGGAACACATGGCGACACAGGTCTTCTCTTCGCAGGTTTTGCAGAAGGCGGGGTCGCGGAAGACTACATGGTCGGCGAAGCCGGGCATGGCTTGCACTTTGCCGCCGATTAAGAGCGCATCTTGTTGCGTGACGAGGAGACGGCCGTCGTAAGGGATCTCCGGCCAGCCGCGGACGGAGAGCAGGGCGTCGTGGAGCGAGCGGCCTTCGGAGTGGGCCAACGCTGCCGCATATTTCAACTGGCGTGCCTCTGTTGAATTTGGCGCAAAGGGGCGAATCTGCTTGCTGGCCGGAGGAATGTGGGCTTTGAGCGAGAGACGGCCGTGGGTGAGGCCGGCGAGGGCCATGCCGATCATGCCGCGGACGATTCCGCTGTGGAAGCCGTTGCGGGCGTTTTCGGCTTCGCGCGCGCCTTGCTCGACCCAACTGGCGCGGCGGCGTTTTTCGTAGGTGGCGGCGAGATTTTGTTGCGTGAAGGGTTTGCCGGCGCGGAGGAGTTCGAGGACGGCTTCGCCGAGTTCGGTGCCGGTGGTCCAGGCCTCGTCGACGCCGGAGCCGGTGAGCATGTTGGTAGAGCCGGAGCCCTCGCCGATGCGGGCGTAGCCGTCGCCAGTGAGGGCGGGTTCGCCGCGGCGGCCGGATTCTTCGAGAGACTTTGCGCCCCAGGAGCGGAGGGTTCCGTCTTTGAGGACCTTCCACAAGGCGGGGTGCTGGATATAGTGCTGCAGGTAGCGATAGCAGGTGCGGCTGGGGTCGCTGAGCCAGGAGGGTACGAAGATGCCGACGGAGACGAGGCGGTCCGGGTGGACGTAGAGAAAGCCGAAGATTTCGGGCTCGGGATAGCCGAAGGTGTGCCAGACTGCGCCGGGGACGAGCGGTGTGTCTTCAGGGAGTTCGATCACGAACTTCATTCCCAAGGCCCACTCTTTCGGAGCGTTCTCGTTTTGGTTGAGTGCTCTGCCAACAGAGCCGACAGGCCCATCGCCGACGACGGTGAGTTGGGCGCGGATGTCCATGCCGGGCATGAAGCCGGCCAGATTTCCATCTAGCGGCGCGCCGGTTTTGTCGACGCCCTGATCGGCGAGGCGGAGGCCGGTTACGGCTTGACCCTGAAACAGCGGCGCGGCGACCGGGGTTCCGGGCCAGATCTGGACGAGGCCGGAGGCCATGAGTTGCGAGGCGACCCACTGGTTGAACTGGCCGATGGAGAGGACCAGGCCGCCGTGCTTGTTAAGGAAGGCAGGCGTCCAGGGGAGCTGGAAGGCGTGATCTTTCACGAACAGGCCGCGGCCGAGACGAAGGAAGAAATCACCGAGACGCAAGAGCGCGGAGCGGCGGCTGGCGCCGATGGGATCGAGGAGGTAGAGAACGCGCTCGCTGGTGACGTTGGCGGCCATGGGGATTTCGGCGGGGTTGAGGGCGGGGAAACTTGCGCCGATGCCGCGGGCCTGGGTGACGACGCCGCTGACGCCGGAGGCGAGGTCGTCGGCGCGCTCGTAGCAGAGGACCTGGAGAGGCATTCCGGGAGCGGCTTTGCTTTCAAAGGCGGGGTCGGCGGGGTTCTGGGTCCAGGCCTGGGTGAGGGTGGTGAGGAAGCCGCCGGTGGCGGGGCCGAAACCGACACAGGCGATGTCGACTTCCATGGACTGGCGGTCGCTGTCGAGGATTGGAGAGACCTCGGTTGTGGCTTCTTCGCTCATGCGGGATAATCCAGGGCTTCGGGGATCATTACCTTGCTGACGGTGTCGGCGGCGCGGTCTTTGGCGAGGCGGCAGCCGCTGAGGCAGGTCGTCAACTTGCTTTGCAGGCGAAGGAACTCGGCGGAGCCGATGCAGCCGGCGCAGGGGCCGGCTTTAGGCGGGTGCGTGCCGTCGGCGGCGAGGACGTCGACGGCCATGGCGGTAATGCCAGGCATGGTCTCTTCATACGCTTCGAGTTCGCTCGACAGGAAGCAGCTCTTGTGGTCCTCGTCGTCCCAGGCGGGATGGCGGTTGTAGCCGAAGACCAGCTCGGCGCAGATGCGGGAGACTTCGCCGGCGGCTTGCGCGGCCTGGGTGTGGCAGAGGTCGCTGAGGAACTGAACAGTACCTTCCAGGCCTTCGGCTGCGACGGCGTCGGTTGCGCCCTGAGCTTCGAGTTCGAGCACGTCGAGAATTTGCGCGCGCGAGGCGAGCAGCCAGCAGAGAGCATCGGCGAGGGCGAAGGTCACGCCCTGGCGCTGTCCGTGATAAAGCTTGTTGCCTTCAGGGTCGGTGGACTTGTGAAGATAGTCGATGGTCCAGAGCCAGAGGTTCATGGCCGAGGCGAGAGTGCAGGCTCCGGTACCGGGGCGGTCGGAGGCGATGCGGCGCATTTCCACAGTCCAGGCGCGGAACTCGGCGAGGAAGAGCTCCGAGGTCATGGTGACGGTGAGCTGGCGGCGCTGCACGGCCTCGGGGCCTTCGTAGGTGGCTTCCAGTTGCGCGTCCATCCACTTGTTAGCTAAAAAGCCGGGGCAGTCCTCTGTGATGCCATAGCCGCCCATGAGGCTCACAGCTTCGCGCATCATGTTGGCGCCATGGCCGGTGTTCCAGAGCTTGGTGGCAGGGCAGAGAACGTTGGCTTCAGCGTCCATGAGGACGTACTGAACCAGCGGATCGGCTTCAAGCTCGGCGCGGCCCGGATCGCTTGGCTTGAGCGAGAGCAGAAGGATGGCGCGCCGTTCGCTCTCCTTGAGGGCCTTGATCTCTGCACGGCCGCCCTGGATGCCTTGCTCCTTGAGGACGGCGGTCTTGTGTTTTTCCAGAGGGTCGAGAGCGTCGAAGAGGCGCGCGGCGGCAAAGCCGAGCGAGGCAGCGGCCTCGCCGGTGGCCCAGATATCGACCAGGCGGTGCAGTGCGTCTTCGCGCTGCTGGATGCCTTGCTCGTAGCGGACTGAGCCGGGCCGGGAGCCTTCTGCGCCGCGAAAGCGCTCGCGCTGGTAGCGGATGACGGGCTCGACGGCGGAAAGCAGTTTGGCTGCGGTCATCAGGCCGACGGGAACGCGGGTGCGGCGGAAGACGGCTTCGATAATTTCGCCGTGATTGTAGTTGGGGACGATGACGCCGTCCTTGACGGTGTAGCCGCCAACGATGCGGTTGGCGGGGACATTCAAATTAAAGATGGGATCGCCGGTCGAGGAGAGCTGGTGCACCAGTTTCTTGGTGGGCGTGCCGCGATCGAAAGAGCCTGGGTCGCCTTCTTCGAGGATGATGACGCAGCTGCCCTTGATGCGGGGATCTTCCGACATGACCGCGGCGGTGACGAAGTTGGCGAAGGCAATGCCGGTGATGAAACGGCCGCGCTTGTCGACCTGGAGCATGGGCTCTTCGCCGGGTTTCCATCCGGCGATGCTGATGCGGCCGCTCAGCATTCCCGTGTCGACACCGACGTAGGGGATGGGCTCGGTCAAAGCAAAGGCGCCGCGCCAGGGCTTGCGGTCTTCGCCTGCTTGCGGCGGGGCGGCGAGAGTCTTGTAGTGGGTGATCTGCTCTTGTGTGCCGCGCTCGTGGATAGGCGCGAGAGCGAGGAAGCTGGCCAGGCTGGCGGTGGCCGCGCCGCCATCGACCCAGGCGAGTTCAAAAGCAGCAAGGGAGAGGGCGAGATTCTTGGGACCGGCGATGAAGCCTCCTTCTTCCGGCTCCATGAAAGCGGCGGTAACGCCGGAGCGATCGAAGGCTTCGAACATTCCGGCCTTTGCGGGCGTCCACTCGTGGGTGTTGCGCTCCCCGGCGGCAACCAGGCGAGCGACGGTCGAGCGGGCTACGGTACGCGCCGACTGGACGAGCATCTGGATGTCAAAGCGGTCGGCAAAGCGCCACTGGATTTGACGGACCGCGTCACCAGGGAGAGTGAGCATGGTTTTTGTCTCAGGTAACGCAACGGTAGCCATTTATATGTCCTCAAGCAGCGCTCATATTGTGCGTTAGCGGGCATAGGTTGGCATGTGACCCACATCACCTTGACAAGTGGATTGGCCGGCACTTTGCGATGGAAAAAGGACAGAGGCGCGGGGTGAGATATTGAGTGGGTTTGCGCGTGTGCTTTGGGCGGTAAAGGACTGTCGCGGAAGGCGGTTGGTGATGGACGGCACCTGTTGGAAACAAAAGCCGTGATTTCGCTAGCATTGGAGTTGTGATTACTATCACTGCGGGTTTTTCCGCCAAGGCGTCACCTCTAAGGTGCGGACCCAGCAAAGATAGACTCTCTTTGTGGGGCCGGAGTTCGTAACAGGCAAGCCGGGGACGGCGCGCGCAGGCGCTATTTCCCGGAGAAGGAAGACGGCAGGATGGGCAAAGCCGCAGGGGTACGGAGAATCTTGCAAGAGCCGTTGGCAAGCCGGGCGAAGATGTTCATGCGCAGCGGGATTTTGGTTGCCGGATTGGCCGGGCTGCTGCTGATGTTCGCGGCCGGCAGGCTCAATGCGCAATCGGAGTGCCTGGCGTGCCATGGCGACCAGACCATGCAGGATGCGAACGGGCACAGCATCGCCGTGGATGGGAAGACCTTTGGCGAGAGCATTCACGGAAGCCTTCAGTGCAACGATTGCCACACGAACATCAAGGAGTATCCGCATCCGGAGCAGGTGGCGAAGGTGGAGTGCAAGAGCTGCCACGCGGATGAGGCGAAAGGACTGGCAGGAAGCGTTCATGCGGATTCGGCGGAGCATCCCTGCACGAGTTGCCATGGAAACGCGCACACGATTTTTCCCAAGGCGGATTCTCGCTCGGCGGTGTATCCGCTGAATGTTCCCAAGACCTGCGGCAACTGCCACGGCACCGAAGGCATGGCGAAGAAGCATGGGCTGGCGAGTGTGTATCCGCTGTATGTGGACTCGATTCACGGTTTCGCGCTGAGTAACGAAGGCTTGCTGGTGGCGGCCAATTGCCAGAGCTGCCATGGCTCGCATCACATTCTGAGCCACACGAATCCTGAGAGCCCGACCTACAAGACGAACATTCCCAAGACGTGCGGAAGCTGCCACGCGAAGATCAACGACGACTATGAGATGGGCATTCACGGAAAAGCCGTCGCGGCCGGAAATCTGAAAGCTCCGGTCTGCACGGACTGCCACACGGCGCATGCGATTCTGCAGCCGACCGAAGCGGCGTTCCGCATGCAGTCGACGCCGATCTGCGGTTCGTGCCACAAGGATCAGCTATCGACGTACCGGGACACGTTCCACTCGCAACTGGGTTCGCTGGGCGGGTATGTAGAGACGGCGCGGTGCTGGGATTGCCACGGAGCGCACCAGATATTGCCGGCCTCCGATCCGCACTCGCCGATTAACAAGGCCAACCTGGTGACGACCTGCGGCAAATGCCATGCCGGCGCCAACCTGAGCTTTGTACAGTATCAGCCTCATGCCAATGCGCACGATCGCAAGCTGAATCCGGCGCTCTATTTTGTAAGGCTGTTCATGAATGTGCTGCTGATTGGCACGCTTGCGTTCTTCCTCATTCACACCATCCTGTGGTTGATCCGCGCACGCTACAACCAGATCAAGAAGAAGTCGACCGATGGAGGAAAAGATGCCTGATTTGGAACCAACGGTGGCGACGACCACGAAAACAGGCGGCCGGTTTTTCACGCGCTTTACACGCCAGCAGCGCTACATGCATGCGGTGTTGTTTACCACGTTTCTCGGTCTGGCCGGGACGGGGCTGCCGCTGCGGTTCAGCGAGAGCATTTGGGCGCGCGGGCTGGCCAGGGGCGTGGGCGGATTCGGAGCGATTCTCTTCTTTCACAAGCTCTGCGCGGTGGTGCTGACGATTGCGTTTCTGATCCACTTGAAGGAAATTTTCACGCGCGGCATTGTGCATCGCGAGATGGGGGTCTTCTGGGGATCGAACTCGATGGTGGCGAACTGGAAGGATGCGAAGGATCTGTTTGGGCACCTGCGCTGGTTTGTGGGCCTGGGACCGAAGCCGAATTTCGACCGCTACGCTTATTGGGAGAAGTTCGATTACTGGGCAGTGTTCTGGGGAATGATCGTCATCGGGTTTTCGGGATATGCGATGTGGTTCGCGCCATTTTTTGCGCACTTTCTGCCGGGGTGGGCATTGAATGCGGTGCTGGTGATCCACAGCGAAGAAGGGCTGCTGGCGATTCTGTTCATTTTTTCAATTCACTTTGTGAATACGCATCTGCGGCCAGACAGTTTCCCGATGGATATGGTGGTGTTTACGGGTGTGGAGAGCGAGGAAGAGTTCAAGCTCAAGCGGCCGCTGGAGTATGAACGGCTGAAGCGCGAAGGGAAGCTGGAGGGGCGGCTGGGAGAGGCTCCGCAGACATGGCTGATTAATTTTTCGCGGGTCGTCGGGACCATTGCGATTGTGATCGGGCTGACGCTGCTGGTGCTTACGTTGACGGCTTATTTTAGTTAGAGACGGGTCTATTTATTTTTATAGTTGCTGAGACTTTTATAGGTATTGGGTGCGGGGATCGCGGGTCTCGAAAAATGAGGCCTGAGATCCCCGGCATGGCGCGTCACAATAGGATGACGACAGGGCAATCGCATTTGAATTTTCAAGGCAAGCGAACGACTCAGGCTGCTGCAACGACTCCATCGAAGCGAGCTTTGTAAAAGGGCATGACTTCAGTCAGGCCGCAAAACGACCACAAAAAGAAGCCGAGCTTTAGCCCCTGAGGGATACATTTTCCTTGGTTCTGCTCTAGAAGTTAGCGGATGCTATTGCGCCTGTGACTCCAATCACTGATATATTTCGCGCCCAGGCATCTCCTCATAGGCGTGAAAGATATTGCAAGAGTCTTTACTTATACGGTAGCCCTTTCCCTGCTTATCTGGGCGCAAATGGCGCATGGCGCGCAAAAGCTTAAAGATGCAGACTGCCTGGCTTGCCACTCGGATTCGACGCTGACGACCGACGTGAACGGGAAAACGCTCAGCCTGTATGTGGATGAGGGGAAGCTCAAGCACTCGATCCACGGGCGATTGTTTGCGTGCGTGGATTGCCACACCGATGTGAAGAGTCTGGCGCACGATACGCCGCCGAAGAAGATCACGTGCGGGCAGTGCCATGCGGATGCGCAGGCGGCCTACGCACGCAGCGCTCATGCGATTGCGCGCAGGGAAGGCGCGGCCGCGGCGGGCTGCCAGGATTGCCATGGCGGCGCGCACGAGGTGATGGCCGGCGGCGATTCGAAATCGCCGGTGAATCACGAGAATATTCCATATACCTGCGGGCGGTGCCATGGGCAAAAATTCTTGATGGAATCGCGCGGCCAGAGCGCGCAGCCCTTCATCAGCTACCAGGAAAGCGTGCATGGCCGCGCTACGGAGAAGGGATCGCAGAAGGCGGCGGTGTGCACCGATTGCCATGGGGCGCACGAGATATTGCCGGCCAACGACAGTAAATCGCCGATCTACAAGTTCAACGTTCCGGCCACCTGCGGCAAGTGCCACTCGGACGTTGAAAACACCTTCATGCAGAGCATTCACGGGCAGGCGATTGAGCGGGGAAATGCGCAGGCGCCGGTGTGCACGGACTGCCACGGAATTCACTCAATCAAGGGGCACGCCGATCCGAATTCGCCGGATGCGGAGCGGAATCTATCAAAAGATGTTTGCGCGCGCTGCCACGAGGGCGTGCGGCTGTCGCAGGAGTTCGGGGTTCCGGGGAACAGGGTTTCGAGTTACTTTGACAGCTATCACGGGCTGGCCGCAGAGGGCGGTTCGATGGTTGCGGCCAACTGCTCGAGCTGCCACGGGGTGCACAATATTCTGCCGTCGAGCGATCCTCGCTCGACGATCAACAAGGCCAATCTGGACGCGACCTGCGGGCAGTGCCACAAGGGCGTAACGCAGAAGTTTACGCAGACCAAGGTGCACCAGGAAGACGGCATGCAGCCGCACGACATCGGTTCGCTGGCGGTGAAGTGGGTGCGGGTGATTTACATCGTCCTGATCCTGGTGGTGATTGGCGTGATGTTCCTGCACAACTTCATCATCTGGCGGAGCAAGGCGGTTGCGCGGCGCAGGATGCAGAATCCGTTCATGGTGCGGATGACGGAGAATCAGCGTTGGCAGCACCTGATTCTGCTGACCAGCTTCATCGTCCTGGTGATTACGGGATTCGCGCTGAAGTTCCCAGACACATGGTTTGCGCACGTGCTGGGGATGGGCGAGCATTGGCGCGGGATTATTCACCGCGTGGCCGGCGTGGTGCTGATCGGCGCGGGGATTTATCACGTTTTTTATCTCGCCACGGTGCAGGAGGGACGGCGGCTGATTCGCGACCTTGCGCCGAAGCCGAAGGATGCGTTCGACGCTGTTTACACGATGATGTACTACCTCGGTTTGCGGAGCGAGAAGCCGAAGTTTGCGCGCTTCAACTACGCGGAGAAGGCCGAATACTGGGCGCTGGTGTGGGGCACGGCGCTGATGGGACTGACCGGCGTGATGATCTGGGCCAAAGTCTGGGTGGGCGACACGCTGGCGCGCTGGTGGGTGGATATTGCGACCGCCATTCACTTCTACGAGGCGATTCTGGCTACGCTGGCGATTGTGGTGTGGCACTTCTACCAGGTGTTTCTCGATCCCGATGTCTACCCGATGAACTGGGCGTGGTGGGACGGCAAGATGCCCGTGGAGCACTATCGGCATGAGCATGGGCTGGATACGGAGACGCTTGAGGAAGGCAAGAAGGAAGAATGAGCTTCTAGCTGCTAGCTTCTAGGACTCTGACCGCATGATCTCGTGTCTTGAATTTCTGCTAACCCAGGTCCCAAAATCGGGACCTGGGGCACCCAGAGTTGGTACAACTTCAAGCGGTCAGAAACCTAGCCGGTTTTTGGCGGACAGTGATTCGTTCTCCGCCACATCTCGGCTAGGAATCTGTCCTGCTCTCCAAAAGCGAGAGCCCCACGACTCTAGTTCTCAAAATAGAAAGCTAGCGGCTGGAAGCTAGAGGCTAGAAGCTATCTTCTAGACGCGCCAGTTGTCTGGGCGCCAGTCTTTGATGCGTTCCTTGATCTGCTTGCGGTTGAGGTTGTGTTCGAGGGCCTGCTTGGCAAGCTCAACCACTTCGTCATCGGCGGCGAAGCGGAGACCGATGAGCTGGTCTTCGGAGAGGCGATAGATTTGGGTGTGCCACTCAGTGGGCGCCAGAGCCTGCAGGCGGATACGCTCTTCAAGGCGGATGACGCGGTCCTGCACCTTGACCGGGTATTGGCGAATCTTGAGCAGGGCAAGAATTGCCGCGAACGACAGGACGATGTACCAGGAAGACGCGATGGGAGCATCGTGCCAATGGCGGAAGATATGGAAGCCGGCGAAGACCAGGTTGGCGATCAGGACGAAGAACAGGAAAAAATGGAAGGGCGGATCGAGCCGGCCGTGGTTCTTGAGATTCTGAGTTTCTGACTTACTCATGGAAAGCCCTTTTGAGTGCCAGGCCTGGATTCGCTGCTTCTGACGTCTGGGTTTCAGGTGAGACGGCTGCAGCGGCGCTGTGGGCCAGTTCACCGGCGCTTTCCGGATTTTGCGGCGCGGCGGTGGGGACTGTCAATGCGGAAAGATTGCCGGGGCCAAGAACCTGTGGATCGCTGGGGATCACATGGGAGTGGCTGAGGACGGCTAGTGTGCGTCCTGGCCGGGGACGATCACCGTGGTTTCCTGGATTTCGATGAGGCCGGAGCCGGCTCGCCTTTCCAACTCGCCGAGAACCTCGTCGACTTTCTCGCGGCTCTCGATGAACTCGATTCGGATGGGCAGATTGTCGGAAATCTCGAGGATGTGTGCGGAATGGAGGCGGTGCGCGGCGCCGAATCCGGCTACGCCTTTGATGACCGTGGCTCCGGCGATTCCGCTATGGAAGAGGAAGTCGAGGATGCTGGTGTAGACCGGAACGCCGCGATACTTGGCTCCGTCGCTCAGATAGAGGGTGACTTTGACGGCTTTTCCGGAGGTCAGCATGGGGGTTCCTTTCCTGGATCGGCCCACGCGGAAAACTGGAGCCGAGGCCTGTACGGCGATCACGGGGCCAACGATGGATTGAAGCATTTTTTGCGGCGCATCTGCAAATCGTGTGGAGGCAGCGTGGTTCGGGCGAATGGACTAAAGAATGTCGGCAAGGACGGCGCCGCCCCATACGGCAACGAGCCCGAGAAGCAAGCTGCCAAGGGCGTAGAGCGCAGCGAGAAAGAAGGCTCCCGAACGGAGAGTGGAGAGTGTCTCCCACTCGTAGGTTGAGAAGGTGGAGTAAGCGCCGATGAAGCCGACGGGGATGAGATAGCGCCAGGACGCGCTGAGATCGGCGCGCTTGCCCAGAAAAGTGAGCGCGAAGCCGATGACGATACAGGCTGTGATGTTGATGACGAATGTGCCGTAAGGGAACCTGGCCCCGATGCGGCCGGAGATGGTGGAACCGACCCAGAAACGGGCGATGGAGCCGGCGGCGCCTCCCACGGCGATGAGCAGATATTTCTGCAAAACCATTCTCCTCTCGATGAGGTTATAGGGGGGGATCGCGCCGGGAGGTGAGTCCGCAACAGGATTTCCCTGTCAGGAGTCATCATCTGTCCGGCTCTTGGAGGGGGACAGCGGTTAAGGGTGAACTCCTTCACCACAGCGATAGGTTGATTATCGCTATGGGCATAATCGGGTGTCAAACGGCGGAGCGCGGCAGAAGTGGGTCGGTTTGCGGGAGCATTCCCTCCGGGGCTAAAGCCCACGTCTTTTTGTGGCTTCTACGGCACGACTGAAGTCGTGCCCTGACAACAAAGCGTGCCAAGTCTGAGCAGGTGATTCCGTACTTTGAGTTCATGCTTTCCCAGGTCCCAGAATCGGGACCTGGGGCACCTGCAATTGGTACAAAAACAAGCGGGCAGAGACCTGGTGAAAATGGACCGGCTACCTGTCTGTGCAGGAGTAGCAGGGGTCGATGGAGGCCTGGATCAGTGGGGTGTCGGCGAGACGGGCGCCCATGACCATCCAGCGGACAGCCGGCATGTTGGCGAAGGTGGGCGTACGCACATGGACGCGGTTCGGATTGCGGGAGCCTTCCTTCCAGGAGACGCTGTACATGACTTCGCCGCGCGGCGCTTCAACGCGGCTGGTCGCGGTGCCGGTGACGAACTTGAATTTTTCTTCGCCGCTGTTGATTTCGCCGGGAGGCAGCTTGGTGAGCGCCTGGCGGAGAATCTTGCAGCTCTCGATGATTTCCAGTGCGCGGACGAAGAGGCGAGCGCGAACGTCGCCAGCCTTTTCGACAGGGACTTCGAAGTCGAGCTCGGCGTAGGCGGCGTAGGGCGCGGCGCGGCGCAGGTCCTGGCCCAGGCCCGAGGCTCTTGCCGTGGGTCCGACGACGCCGCAGGAGATGGCCTTCTCTTCAGTGAGGACGCCGATGCCGGCGCAGCGCGAGCGGGCCGTGGAACTGGTGGTGAAGATGGGAATGACGGTTTTCATCATTTCGCCCTCAAGCTGCTCGATCATGGCCAGGATGGCGGCCGGATCGTCGATGTCGCGATTGACGCCGCCGATGCGGTTCATGGAGTAGTTGACGCGGTTGCCGGAGATGGCGGCGAGCACGTCCATGATCTTTTCGCGAATCTCGAAGCAGGTCATGAACATGGTCTTGAAGCCCATGAGCTTGGAGGCGATGCCGGCCCAGAGAACATGGGAGTGGAGCCGCTCAAGCTCCGCCATGATGACGCGGATGTATTGGGCGCGCGGGGGAGGGGTTTGGCCGGTGAGGCCTTCCATGGCCTGGCACAGTGTGAGGGTGTGGATGTTGGAGCAGATGCCGCAGACGCGCTCCATCAGNNTGCTCGATGCCGCGGAAATTGAAACCGATATGCAGCTTGGCGTCGATGACGGTTTCGCCTTCACAGATCATGTCCAGCTTGTAGGGTTCTTCGAGGGCCGGATGGTAAGGGCCCATGGGGATTTTGTAGCTCATTTTTTGACCTCTTCCTGCCCCGATGGGCCAGGTTCGGGCTTGCAAATGTCTGCAATTTCTCGCAGGTTGACGCCCAGCTTGTCGCCCTCGCGCATCAGCAGCGGTTCGTACACGCGGCCGGTGAAGTCGACCTTGTATTCTTCGTGAATTTCACGCTCGATCCAGTCGACGGACTCAGTGAGATCGTAAATGCTCTCGATTTTCGGGTCTTCGCTGGGCTCGGCTTTGAGCAGAAAGGGAAAGCCGAGCAACTGGCCGGCCAGATCCCAGTGGTACTCCAGGCGAATGCCTTCATCCTTGGGCAACTGGTAGGCGGTGATGGTGATGAAGCGGGCGTGGGCCGCGATCATCTCCAGGCAGAGATCGCGCACGGACAATTCGCCTGGATCGAGCCAATGGACGCCACCCTTTTCGGTCCACTGATCGGCGGTTCCGAGTTTTTGGGGCAGGCTATCGAGAAGCGTGGTCATTGTGTACCTCCGGTGGCGGGGTTGGGGGATTGAGGGCTGACTGGCGGCGCGGCTGCCGGCTGAGGCGCGGCGGCCTTGACGGTAGTCTTGCGGGCGACGGTGTAGGAGTTTTTGAGCTCGCCGATTTGCAAGTAGATGGGCGGAGTGGCATCTTCCTGGTGGATCGCGTGGCTCTTGCAGCCCTCGATGCAGCGGCCGCAAAAGGTGCATTGGCCGGGATCGTAACTCCAGGTGAACTCGCCTTTCGCGGCTTTGAACTCGATGGCGCGGGCGGTGCAGCGGAATTTGCAGATGGCGCAGCCGGTGCAGAGCGCGGGGTCGAACTTGACCAGTCCGCGATAGCCTTGGCTGACCTTGGGGCGCGCGGGAAAGAGCATGGTCCGGTTGCCGCCCCACAGGTTCTTCCACAGCATGGAGAGAATGTTCACGATCTAAACCTCATGAAGAGCGCGGACGAGATTGCCAGTACCGCGAAGATGAGCGTGCATTGCCAGTAAAAGCGGACGGTTGTATCGATGGCCAGCCTGGCCGTGGCGGAGGCAAGCGTGGAAAGTATCAAGACGATGGCAAACATGAGCCCAACAAAGATGAGAGCGGCAAGCCACACGAGCGTAATGTGCGGAGCGGCCAGCGTGGCGACGAGGCCAGTGGCGGCAACCCACTCGAGGCCGTGGGAGAGTTCCCACATGGCCAGCTCGGGGCCGGCGTACTCGACCATGGGGCCGGAGTAGATTTCCTGCTCGGCGTTGGGCAGCGAGAAAGGATTGAGGTGGAGCTTGGCGGGCAGGCAGACGAGGATGGCGAGCACGCCCAGCCAGCGCAGGGGCGAGGCCGGCAGTTGCGCCAACGCCTCAAGGCGGAAGGTGTGCTGCGAGGCGGCGACGGAAACGATGGCCAGGAGGAAGACCACGTTGTAGGCGACGCTGAGGACGGCTTCGCGGGCGGAGCCGATTTCGCCGAAGATGGAGCGCGAGGAGAAGCCGGCGGCGATGATGCACATGGAGGGGAGTTCGAGCAGGGCGAGCAGCAGAATCAAGTCGCCTTCGAAGCCGCCGGAGGAGGGCAGTACGGGCAACAGGCCGACGGCGCCGGCCGCGGCGGAGACCGCGATGAGAGGCCATGCGCGCATCAGCAAGCCGGCCACTCCGCTGCGGGGAGGGGTGGTCTTGCCGAGCAGCTTGATGAAGTCGAAGAAGGGCTGCATGAAGGGCGGCCCGACGCGGCCTTGCATGAGGGCAACGGCTTTGCGTTCTACCCACAGGAAGAACCATGCGGCCGGCACGGCGAAGAGCAATCCTGGAAAGATGAGCAGGCGGGCAAGGGCGTTGATTAGATTGGTGTCCGGAATCACGGCTGCACCTCCTCGGCGGAGACGGCGGCGATCGAAAGCTCTGTCTTGGGCGGATTCATGCCTCGCTCGGCCAGGATTTCAGCGGCCTTGGCGACACCCTGAATGATGGCGTCGGGGCGGGGCGGGCAGCCGGGGACGAAGACATCGACGGGAATGTGCTTGTTAAGCGGGCCGTCGAGGGTGCGGCTGTCGATGAAGACGTTGGTTGTGGCCGGGCAGGAGCCGATGGCGACCACGGCCTTGGGTCCGCAGACCTGGCCGTAGACGGTTTGAATGGCCTTGACGGCGTTGTGGGTGACGGGGCCGGTGATGCAGAGAATGTCGGCGTGGCGCGGGCTGCCTTCGAGACGCACGCCTAGCTGCTCGGCGTCGTAGCGCGGGGTAAGGCTGGCTACGAGCTCGATGTCGCAGCCGTTGCAACTGCCGGAGTTCATATGAAAGAGCCAGGGGCTGTGGCGGCGCGAATAGCACATCAATTTGTTCCAGAGCTTCATAGTCTCCCCCACTTGACGATGTCGAGCAGGCTGGGCCAGATGCCGGCAGCGAGAATGAGCGCGACCAACAGGACGACGGTGGACTTCAAAACGAAGGGCTCCTTTGCATCTGTTATCGGCTCAACCTCATGCGGAGGCGAGTCTGCGTTGCTCGGTGGACCCCACCAGATGCCGGTCAACGCCAGTACATAGGCGATCAGGGCGAGGATGGAGGAGAGGATGAAGATTGCGCCGAGAGGCCAGCCGATCTGGACGGCGGTTTCGTATAGCTTCCAGCGGCCGATGAAGCCGATGGTGGGCGGGATGCCGAGCATGGCCAACATGCCGAAGAGGAATCCGAAGGCGCTGACCGGATAGCGCGTGATGAGGCCTGTGTGGTTGCCTTCGAGGAGTCTCGCGGCTTCAGGGCCGGCAAGGCAGGTGAAGAGCAGGGCCTTGGCCAGGGCGTGGGTGGTGGCGGCAACCAGTGCGCCGGTGGTTCCCAGTGCGGTGGCGGAGGCGATGCCGAGGAGCAGGAAGCCGACGTCTTCAACTGTGGAGAGAACCAGCAGGCGCTTGAGGCTGCGCTGGGTGAGCATTAGCAGCGCGGCGAGGAACGAGGTTGCGGCGGCAAAGCCGAGCCAGAGAGCAGTGGGCGTAAAGAGGCCCGGTGAGGTATGGACGGCGATGTACAGCTCGCCGAATGCAGCCATGTCGACGACCGCAATGATCAAGCCAAGGACGACGGCTGGGAGTTCGTCAGCCAGCTTGAGCAGCCAGAAGAAAAGCGGCACGGCGGCCAGCTTGACGCAGACGCTGGTGAGCAACAGGGCGCGCGCCCAATCGGGTTGGCCGCGCTCAAGCAGCAGATCGCTGGCAACCAGGGTCAATGCCGAGATGACGACGACCGCGACGTAGGTCAGTTTTGCGGAGCGCGTTCGCGCGGTTTGCCAGACTAGCGGAATGGTGAGCAGCGCGCCGAGTTCGAGGAGGCCGAGGCGGAGCCATGGGTCGGTGACGGCGAGGCCGGCAACAGCGGCTGCGCCGACGAGCACCATGAGGATGCTGAGGGTGCGGGTCTTTATGTGCGAAAGTGCGGCGAGGATCAATGCAACCGCGGCGATGGCGCAGGCGGCGACCAGCATTTGCGGCACCGGGATAGATGCGCCGGCCGGCAACGTCGCCACGCCAGGAACCAGCCAGCGCACGGCAGCGAGAATCAGCGCGGCGAGAACGACAACCAGAATCGCCGCGTAGCGTTCCATCCAGGAGACAAGAACGCCGAGCGCGCGGGAGACGGCTTGCAAGCCGCTCCAGACGGCCAGATAAACGCGGTCCACATTGGACCAGCGGAAGAAGGAATGCCAGTGCTGGAGGAAGATATCGGAGAAGTCGCCGGCCGTCAGTCTGCCCTGGTCGGAGAGCGGTTCGCCGCCGGTAAAGATTCCGCCGCCGCTTGAGGCCATGGCCGCGCCTCCGGCAGTGACGGCAACGGTTGCCGGAGTCTGCCGGGCCGCATAGGCAACGGCGTAGATGATGCCGCCGAGAACAATCGAGATGATCGCCAGCACCAGGCCGCCGGCGGTCGAGAAGCTTCCCGCATCGGAAGAAAGACCGAACCAGGTGACCTGAACCGCCCCGAGCCCAAGCGCGCCCATGATGGGATTGAGGAGATAGTTGACGGCCAACTGCGGCGCTATGCCGAGGACCACGGTGCCGGCTGCCAGAAGGTTCATTCCCCACACCATGGTGGGCGGGGACTCGTGGGCATCTTTGGTGGCCTCAGTCAGCGGGCCGAGGAAGACGGCGCTGGTGGCTTTTGCCCCGAGAAAGACGGTGCCGAGGCTGGCGGCCCAGGCAACCATGGCGGGAACTGCCCAGCCAGCCTGCAAAGCGGCGGCGTAGAGCATCCATTTGCTGGCGAAGCCGCTCATGAGGGGAATGCCCATCATGGCGCCGATGCCGATGAGCCAGGAGAGCGTGGTGTGCGGCATCTTTTGCGCCAGGCCGCCGAGCTTGTTCATGTCGCGCGTACCCGAGGCGTGCTGCACGGAGCCGGCGGTAAGGAAGAGGCCGCCCTTGAAGAATCCGTGATTGAGGCAGTGAAGCAGGCCGGCGGTGATAGCCAGCGGCGTGCCGATGCCGATACCCATCATCATGTAGCCGATCTGGCTCACGGTGGAGAAGGCCAGCATGCGCTTAAGGTCGGTCTGCACCATGGCGTACATCACGCCGACGGCCATGGTGACGGTGCCTATCCATATAAGGGTGGCGCCCCAGGCCATGGGCCAGACGCCGAAGCTGTGCATGCGCGCGGCGAGGTAAACGCCGGAGGTGACATAACAGGCCGCATGCAGCAGGGCGCTGACCGGGGTGGGCGCGGCCATGGCTTCGGGAATCCAGGTGTGCAGAGGCACTTGCACGCTTTTGGCCACCAGGGCAACGAGCATCAGCAGGAAGATGCCGGTGGTGAAGTTGTGGGCCAGGTTCGGATCGGTCCACAGGGCGCTTCCGGTGCGGTGATAGAGGACCAGGATCGCCCCCAGCAGGCCGTAGCCGGCGATGTGGGTCATCAGCAGCACTTTGCGCGCGCCGGCGACTGCTTCGCGGTTGGTGTACCAGAAGCCGACCAAGCTGAAAGAACAGAGGCCGACCACTTCCCAGCAGAGATAGAAGATAAAGAGATTGGCGCTGAAGACGAGACTGATGAAGCCGCCGATGAAGACCAGCATGGCGCAGTAGAAGCGCGTGGCAGCCTTGTCGTGGGCCATGTATCCGATGGAGTAGAGCAGCACCAGCCCGCCAATGCTTGCGCCCATGAAAGCGAAGAGAATGCTGAGGGCGTCGACGTGGAGAACGAGCGCGAGCGGGCCATCCCACGCGCCCATCTGCATATCGACCGACTGGATGGACCGCATGGCGGGAATCAGACCCGCAGTGGCGGCCAGGGCCGGCAGACAAGTGAGGAGGGCGAGTATTCCCTTCGTTCGAGCGGAGCAGAGTCGCGCTACCAAAATCTGCAGCACTGCGCCCAACAGAAGCGAGCATGGAGCAATCAGAATGAGAGTCGCGGCTGTCATGCCTTAATGTTGAGGGCGTGTGGTGTCAACGTGATGTGACGTGGCACACATGGCGGACACCTTTCTTATAATATGGGACGAATTATCGTGATATAGAACAACTGTGCATAGGACGGAAAAGGCGCATCGCCCTCAAGTAAAGCAATAGAATTCGAGCGCGGTTCAGAGATCGGGGGTCCGCAGGGCAATTGCATTTGAGTTTTCATGGCAAGCGAACGTCTCAGGCTGCTGCAACGACTCCATCGAAGCGAGCTTTGTAAAAGGGCATGACTTCAGTCAGGCAGAAAACGACCACAAAAAGAAGCCGGGTTTTAGCCCCTGCCACATTTCGAGCCGCCTGGGGTGTCTCTTTCGACCTTTTGCGTGCCGCGCATGAAGCTTTTCGCCAAATCCCAACGCAGGCTTTTTCAAATGCGATTGCCCTGGGGGGTCTGCTTTTCCACGGGCGGGCATCGGGGGCTATGGCCTAAGATGCTGCGGAGGGGTGTTTGCGATGGTTTCTGCCTTGAAATTGAGCTTTAAGCGTTGGCTTGTCCTCATACTTGCTTTTGCGACACTTTTTGCGGGGAACGCCTCTGCCCAACAGAACACCGGGATGGCGCGGGCTGAGGCGCTTTTGCCTCTCGCTTTTCAAGTGGTGGTGGACAGGTTGGGCAGCCTGGGTGAGCTGCCCGCGGACGTTTGGAAGATGCATGCCGGCGATGTGGCGCATGGCGAAGACCCGGATCTGGACACAAGCGGTTGGCAGCCGATCGCGGTGGGCGAGAAGGCGCCGAATGAAGCGGTCTGGTTTCGGCAGACAATTCGTGTGCCGCAGACACTGAACGGTTATGACTTGAGCGGGGCGCGCATCTGGTTCCAGATTCGTCTCGAGGGCAATGGTCCCATGCCGGAGATTCTCTACTTCAATGGCCGCCGAGTGGCATTGGGCGAGGATCTGGAGCCGGTGGTTCTGTTCGACAAGGCGAAGCCCGGAGAGTCGGTGACCGTGGCCGTGAAGGCACTGCACACCGAAGATACGAAGACCTTTCGCGGCGTGACCATGCGCATCGAGTACGCCGAGGGGAGGCCGAATCCGGAAGATCTGCGCGAGGAGATTCTGGCCGCCGCGCTGCTGCTTCCCTCGCTTGCGCCCGGTGAGGAGCCGAAGCTTATGAAGCTGAACAGCGCCATTGCCGCCGTGGACCTGGCCGCGCTGGATGCGCACGATCAGGCTGCGTTTGACGCGAGCTTGAAGACAGCGCAATCGAGGATCGAGGACCTGAAGCCGCTGCTGCGTCAGGCGACCTTCCATCTCGACGGCAATGCGCACATCGACGCTGCGTGGCTTTGGCCGTGGACCGAGACGGTGGACGTGGTGAAACGCACCTTCTCGACCGCGCTGCAACTTATGTATGAGTATCCGGATTACGACTACACGCAATCGGCCGCGGCATACAACGAGTGGATTGCGCAGAAGTATCCGGACATCAATGCCGAGATTGCGCAGCGCATCAAGGAAGGGCGCTGGGAGATTGTGGGCGGCATGTGGGTGGAACCGGACTTGAATATGCCGGATGGCGAGTCGCTGGTGCGGCAATTGCTGGTGGGCAAGCGCTGGTATAAGCAGGCCTACGGCGTGGATGTGCGAATTGGATGGAATCCGGATTCGTTCGGCTATACGTGGCAGTTGCCGCAGATCTACAAGAAGAGCGGCATCGACTATTTTGTGACCCAGAAGATGACCTGGAACGACACCAATCAACTGCCGTTCAAGCTGTTTTGGTGGGAGTCGCCGGACGGGTCGAAGGTGCTGGCCTATTTTCCGCACGACTACGTGAATACGACGCTGAACCCAGTGCGGCTTGCGGACGATCTGGTGAAAGCGCGCGAGCATTCGCCGGGCCTGACGGAGTTGCTGGACCTCTACGGCATCGGCGATCACGGCGGAGGCCCGACGAGGGCGATCCTGGACGAAGGCTTCCATTGGGCGGGGCCGAATCATGTGACGCCGAAGTATGAGTTCGGAACGGCGCAGAGTTTCTTCTCGGCGGTGGAAACGAAGGTTGCGGCCGATAGCCCGACGTGGAATTACCAGTCGATTGCGAAGGGATATACGCCGCCTCCGGCTGTGCCGGACAAGGTTTCAATTCCTACCTGGAAGAGCGAACTCTACTTTGAGTATCACCGCGGCGTGATGACCACCCAGGCCAACCACAAAGCCAACATGCGGAATAGCGAAGAGCAGGTCCTGAACGCTGAGAAGTGGGCGTCGCTGGCTTGGCTGGATGGGAAGAAATATCCAGGCGAGGAGTTGACCGAGGACTGGAAGAAGGTGCTGTTCAACCAGTTCCACGATCTGGCGGCGGGGTCGGGAATCGGCGTCATCTATAAAGATGCGCAGAAAGATTACGACGTGGTGCGCTGGTCGACGAACGAGATTTCGGCCAAGGCGCTGGCTAGAGTGGCGGAGAATGTCGATACCGAGGGCACGGGAATTCCGGTGTTGGTTTTGAACCCTCTCGGATGGACTCGATCGGGTGACGTGGACGTGAAGGTGCAGTTGCCCTCCATCGAGGGTGGCGGCGTTCCGAGCGTCGCGGAGCAAGGCGGCGCTGAATGCAGAGTTGTGAGCATGGATGCCAAGACCGGAGTCGCCGACCTCCAAATTCACGTTCCCGATGTGCCGGCGATGGGCTACAAGCTGATCGAAATTGCAACTTCGCCGGCGCAGGCGGCTGCTCCTCAACGGCCGGTGATGAAGGCGGCGGGCAAGCTGATACTCCTGAACGAAACCCTGAAAGTTGCTGTAGACCAAACCACCGGCTGCATCACCAGCGTTGTCGAGAAGGGCTTTGAGAACCTGGCGCCGGGAGCTTGCGGCAACCAGCTTCAGTTCTTCAAAGACACGCCAAAGGATTACGACGCGTGGAACGTCGACCCAGGCACACTCGATCAGCCGCCGGCGACCATCGCTAAGGCGGTTTCGGTTGAGGCAGCCAAGGCCAATGGTTCACCGGCAGTGCGCGTGAGCTACACCTGGCAGAGTTCGAAGTTTGTGCAGACGATCAGCCTGAAGGGCGACATCGTGGATGTCGAAAACGACATCGACTGGCATGAGCGGCATGTTCTGCTGAAGGCGGCGTTTCCGCTGGCGGCTTCCAGCGGCTTTGCTACATACGAAATTCCATACGGTTCCATCGAGCGGCCGACTACACGCGCCAACAGTTGGGAGAAGGCGCAGTTTGAGGTTCCGGCGATGCGCTGGGCCGATCTTGGCGACGGCGCTCACGGCCTGAGCGTGCTGAACCAGACAAAATATGGATACGATGCGGTGGGCAACATGCTGCGGCTCACGCTGCTGCGCTCGCCCACATGGCCCGATCCGGAAGCCGACCAGGGGCATCATCATTTCCACTACGCGCTCTATCCCCATGCGGGGACTTGGGCTGATGCGCTCACCGTGCGCCATGGATGGGAGTACGACTATCCGCTTACGGCAGTGGTGACGACGGCCCATGCGGGCGCGCTGCCGGCCGAGCACTCGTTTGCATCGGTCGAGCCGGACAATGTGGTGCTGACCGCAGTGAAGAAGGCCGAAGACGAGAACGGACTTATCTTCCGTGTCTATGAGTGGGCAGGGAAGAGCGCGACCGTGGAGTTCCACGTGCCTGCCGGGGCGACCGGAGCCACAGTGACCAACCTGATGGAGACGCCCGAGGGGAGTCCGCTGCCGGTTGAGGGCGATCAAGTGAAGGCGCCGATTCATCCCTATGAGATTCTGACCATTCGGGTGGATTATCCCAAAGGAGGGCCGAAGCAGTAAGGCAGTGCGCATGAATAAGTAATTCAACGGTGTGGCAATGTGTCAGGGCACGACTTCAGTCGTGCCATAAGACTCCAAGAATTGACGTGGGCTTTTAGCCCCTGCGGAGACAGTGCTGCTTTCAGTGGTAAATTCCGAAAGCCTACCTCTCAGGGGCCACCCCGTTTGCAGTAAATTCGTGTCCGCCGGCGCAGAATAGTTGCATGAGATGCCTTGTCCAAAGACCTGCCTCCGAAAGGGAGACGCTACCCCCCGTACCCCTCCCTTTTTCTACGATTTTCAGAGCCATTTGTTCCAGTAATCTATTGATAATAAACAGTATATAGATAATTAACTAATAACTAAACAGTAATCAACGAGGCACGATTTTGACCCAATTTGAGAGATTTTGGCCTTCATTTTCGTTGTTTTCGCAGAAACCCAGGCACTTCTGGGCGCAGCAGACTAGGGAATTGCGCCGGTTTCTTCGCCGGCAAAGGCGTGAAAGAAATTGAGCCCGATTTTTGGTAAGCTGAAAGCAGCCAGGAGCCCGCGCGATGGATATAACTTCCCCGTTCTTCGTCGTTCCCGTGATTGTTGTCGTCTTTGTGGTGTCGATTCTGTTCGCTACCAGCACCAAGGAAGACGGCCACTCGACACACTAGTCTCCCCTCGATTCACGGAACCATTCGGCTATTCCCGGCGTATAACTGGGCATGAGGGTGAAAACCATGCTTCGAAACTCGACGGTGAACGGGATAGGCAGGACCAGTGGCTTGCTCGCAGGCCTGGTGGTGCTCGCCATGATTGCCGGTTGCAGAGTGCAGGTGGATAAGGACGCTAACGGCGAGGACAAGAACGTCAAGGTGGACACGCCTTTTGGCGGCGTGCATGTGAATACAAACCAGACCACTGCTGCCGATCTGGGTCTTCCGGTTTATCCTGGCGCCCAGACCGTGAGCGATGACGATAAGCACAAGTCCGCGGACGTGCACCTGGGTTTTGGCGAGTGGGAGCTTCGGGTGAGGGTGGTCTCCTATACCACTCCCGACAAACAGGATCAGGTGGTTGCTTTTTACAAGAAGGCGCTGGCCCGCTACGGCGATGTGATTACCTGCCAGGGGAATACGCCGGTGGGCACGCCAGTGGCGACTTCGGAGGGGCTGACCTGCGCCAATGACAAGGGCCACAATGTGCAGATCGATCGCAGCGATTATGGTTCCAGCGATAACGGCCTGGAGCTGAAGGCCGGTTCCAAACGCCACCAGCATATTATTGGCTTCGAGAACCCCAAAAACGGTGAGACACGGTTTGCCCTGGTGGCTCTGGACTTGCCGGTGGGCCTGGATAACGGCGCAGGGAAAAGCGACTAAGACAAAACCCGCCGGCCGAAAAGGGGCGCTTGCGTTCATGGTTCGCCTTCATGGAGAGATCCGTTTTGCCATGCGGCGAAAAGCGAGTGGAGGCAGGGGCCCAGGCCGCCGCTGCCGCGGTGACTGGTCATCCGATCAATCGAGCCAGATTTCTATCGAGCCGGATTCTGCTACACTGGTTGGAGCGCAATCAAGGGGTAAAACGCGCCAGGCCGCGCCCCATCGATACGCATCCGCAACCCATGTTCGGGGAGTGGCTCAGCCTGGTAGAGCACCTGGTTCGGGACCAGGGGGTCGGAGGTTCAAATCCTCTCTCCCCGACCATCTTTAGAATCAATCGGTTACAGCAAATCTCCCGGTGCTGAATAGTATGGCCCAAGGGGTCATTTTTAGCAAGCATTTTCGCCTTTTTCTGCTCCATAAAATCTCCGCTGATTGCTCATTTTCAGGAAGCGATGTTTAGAGCCTGGATTCGACAATGCCCACTCGTGGGTTTCTCCGCTTAGCATAGGTGTGGAACTGCGAACAATCGAAACGGAGTGCCCTACGCTGACCACGATGCAGCCTTATCAGGAATACCTCAAGACTTTGAAGCACAACCTTGCCCACGGGGACTCCACCGAGCACACCCACCGTGCCGCGCTGCAAACTCTGTTGAAGGCGATTGCGCCGGATGTGGATTCGGTGAATGAAGCTCAGCGCATTGCTTGCGGCGCTCCCGATCTCAGCTTGAGGAAGGGCGGAGTTCCCATCGGGCACATTGAGACGAAGGATATTGGGACCAATCTTGATGAGGTGGAGAGGGGGCGCGGACCACACGGCAAACAATTCGTCCGCTACAGAGATGGTCTTCCCAACTGGGTGCTTACAGATTACCTTCGCTTCGATTGGTACGTTGCCGGGGAAATTCGCAAGAGTGCGACGTTGGCAACACTCGAAGGAAACAACAAGCTAAAGGCCATCCCTGGTGGCGAGCAGGATGTCCACGAGCTTCTACGAGCACTCCTGCTTCAACCTGCAATCACCATCGACAATGCGAAAGAGCTTGCACAGCGCATGGCAGGCACAACGCACCTCTTGCGAGAAGCCATCGAAAGCACCTTTCACCACGGGTCACACGAAGACATCGCTTGGCTCAATCATTGGGTAGCTAGTATTCGGCAAGTCCTGATTCCAGAACTCAAAGAGGACGAGTTTGCCGATATGTTCGCACAGACGCTTGCTTATGGCCTGTTCGCAGCGCGTATGCAAACGGCGAAGATTCCCCACCAGAAATTCAGCCGCGAAACCGCCCTCCTCGGCATTCCAAAATCGAATCCTTTCTTGCGGTCCATATTTTCGCAGATGGCCGGTCCTGAAATGCCCGATGTCTTCGCGTGGGCCGTGGACGACCTTATACGATTGCTTGCACACGCTGACATCGGCGGCATCATTGCAGACTTTGGGCACGCAACGGGCCAAGACGATCCCGTTGTCCATTTCTATGAGACATTCCTTGCCGCATATGATCCCGACTTGCGTGAGACACGCGGCGTCTACTACACGCCCGAAGCTGTTGTGCAGTACATCGTGCGCTCAGTCCATTCGATGCTCAAGTCACATTTTGGGAAGACAAAAGGTCTCGCTGATGAAAGCACCATTGTTCTTGATCCTGCTACTGGCACCGCCACATTTTTGTTTTTTGTGATCCGGCAAATTAAAGAGGTCATGGCCGGGCAAGAAGGTGCATGGCCTTCTTACGTGCATGACCATTTGCTCAATCGCATATTCGGCTTTGAACTCCTGATGGCTCCGTACTCCATCGCGCATTTGAAGTTGGCCCTGGAGTTGGAAGAGACCAAGGGATTCAAGTTCAAAGACGGGGAGCGTCTCGGGATTTATCTCACAAACACCCTTGAGAAAGCAGCAAAAAAGAGTGAATTGCTGGTGGCGCAAGCTATCTCAAAAGAGGCCGATGATGCCGCGCACGTGAAGGCTGATAAGCCCATTCTTGTGATACTCGGTAATCCGCCATACTCAGGTCACTCAGCCAACCGAAGCCGGGACTCGGGCCAAAACCTCACGTTCATTGGTGGGTTGATCGAAGACTACAAGAAGGTAGACGGTGGGAGCCTTGGGGAACGGAATCCAAAGTGGCTCCAAGATGATTATGTAAAGTTCATCCGCTTCTCTCAATGGCGCATTGAAACGGTTGAGCCTAAACACGGGATTCTTGCGTTCATCACAAATCACAGCTATCTCGACAATCCAACGTTCCGGGGTATGCGCCAAAACTTAATGAGCAGCTTTGACGAGATTCACGTTTATGATTTGCACGGGAACTCGAAGAAAAAGGAAGTTGCGCCGGGCGGGGAGAAGGATGAAAACGTCTTTGACATTCAACAGGGAGTAGCCATTCTCCTTGCCGTCCGCAAGCCGGTGCACTCAAGCTCATGCCGGGTGTATCACGCTGACTTGTGGGGCAACAGAACGGCTAAGTATGTGGCGCTCCAATCGTCGGACGTGACCAAGACGACTTGGGCGGAACTTACCCCCGCCACTCCCGATTATCTCTTCGTTCCGAAGATGAAGGAACGGGCAGCGGAATACGCCGAAGGGATAAGCGTCACGCAAGTCTTTCCTGTCTCTGTACTCGGGTTTCAATCTCACCGGGACCACTTCGCCATTGCGTTCGAGAAAGCCTCAATCGTGGAACGCGCCAAAGACATGAGAGGCAGTGCACCAGATGATGAACTGCGCACCAATTATGACATCAAAGATAATCGGGATTGGAAACTCGCAGATGAGCGGAAGCGCCTGAAGGACAACAAGCATTGGGAAGATACAATCCGCGAAGTTGCATATAGACCCTTCGACACTCGTTGGAGTCTATTCGGGTACGCCACGATGGACTATCCGCGCAAGGAACTTCTTCAGCACGTAGCGGGGCGTCAAAACCTCTGTCTGAATACAGTCCGGCAGACAAAGGGCCAACAATGGAGACATGCCTTGGTGAGTGACAAGCCCGCACCGGCGGTCTATGTGGAATTGAAAGACGGCTCCACGGTGTTCCCGCTGTGGCGCTATGACGGCGCGGGTGCAGGCAACGACGGTCTCTTCGCGCGGCGTCCCAATCTCTCCGATTCGTTCTTGCAGGCTTTGGCACATAAGCTCGGGTTGCCGCAAGACGCGTACACGTTATTGCCGAATGACATTACGGCTGAGGACATCTTCCACTACATCTATGCAGTTTTCCATTCGCCCGGATTCCAGTCCACTTACTTTGACTTTCTGAAGCGCGACTTCCCGCGCGTTCCGCTCACGTCAGACTTGGAACTGTTTCGCTCACTCAGCACGAAGGGCCGCGAACTCGTTGCTTTGCATCTTTTCCGGCTGGATGAGTGCCCGCAACTCGGCACGCTGGTGACTGGCTTCCCGGTTGAGGGGGACAATCGTGTTGACCGCGTTGAGTACGTGCAAGAGAGTCATAGTGTTTGGATCAACGACACGCAGCATTTCACAAATGTCCCGGAGCACGTCTGGTCAAGCTGCATTGGCGGCTATCCGGTTTGCGAGAAGTGGCTGAAGGACCGCAAAGACCGGAAGCTGAGCTATGACGACACTCAGCACTGGCAGCAAATCGTGGTGGTGCTGATTGAAACGCAGCGGCTCATGGATGAAATTGACGACGCTATCCCGCAATGGCCGTTGCCGTGAGTACGCCAGAACGGGGGCGAGTGTGGATTGCGCTCGCACTTGAGGCCGGACTCGCCCCGAGATAGGAATACGAAAATGCCGCAACCTGCACCAACTAAGCTCTATGGTTTGCCTTCTTGCCTGGACGGGAAATGTACCGAGAGTGCCTATGTTCGTTGGCTCCGCCGAAAAGCTCAGGCACACGTAATCCGTGACCGAAAACGTTGCGGGCAAGCAGATCCTCGGAGTACTTATAGGATTTCGGATCCAGATTGAAGACTTCCTTGACCTGGGCCGCGCGACGCTCTCGCGCCAGGCTCCAAATGTCGCATACGGCAACTGTTTCAACCGGCAGTTTCCGTGAGGCCAACTGAACCATGTGCACATGCCCATGACTGCGCGCTCCGCATCCCAGTTGGGCCAGGCGGATGCGGTCGTTCGCGCCCAATACCCGCGCATAGGAACGGGCGTCCATTCCCGCCGCGAGCATGGTTCCCGCTGCCTGCTTCACGAAAAGTCTGCGATCAGGCCCTGAAATCGACTTATCAGTCATGGTTTGCGCCTTTCCCTTCTTGCATAACGCCCTTAGTGAGTGGCCGAATCCCGGCGCAATTCATTTGACGGTTCCGAATCCAAATAGATCGTTGCACCTGGATCAAGAGAGCGTCAAGAAGACGGGGCGTCAATGAGGCAAACCGCGTGCGCCGAGTTCTCAAGCACAGTAACGGATTTGTTGTATATACTTGGTGCCGCAACGGATTTCTCGTCGTTACCTTGCAAAGAAGAGGAAGATCGAGCGATCCGATGGAGAGACAAGTTGATTAATCGACGCGAATTCCTTGATACGCTTGCCGCAGGGGCGGCAGGTTTGGCTATCGGTTCCACCGCAAAGAGCTACGGCCAGATTCTCGGTTCGAATGATCGCCTGAACTTTGCTATCATGGGCCTGCGTTGGCGCGGCTATGCCCATCTTGCTGCACTCATGGCGAATAAGGATGCCGCCCGTGTTTCGCATGTGTGCGATGTGGACAGCACGATTCTGGCCAAGTTTGCCGGTATCGCCGAACATGAACTGGGATATGCTCCCGCGAGCGACAAGGACTTTCGCTCCGTCCTTCAGCAAAAGGACGTGGATGCCGTCACGATCGCCACTCCGGATCACTGGCACACGCCGCTTGCGATCGCTGCCCTCGAGGCGGGCAAGCACGTTTACGTTGAAAAGCCATGCAGCCATAACCCTGCCGAGGGCGCGATGTTGGTGCAGGCTCAGCAGAAGTACCAAAAGCACGTGCAGCAGGGCACACAGCAGCGATCGTGCCTGCGCACAATGGAAGCCATCGATAAGATACACAACGGACTCATCGGCAGGGCCTATTTCGCCAAAGGCTGGTACGGCAACACGAGAAAGTCAATCGGCATCGGCAAGGAAGCGCCCGTGCCGGCCGAGCTCGATTGGGATCTGTGGCAGGGACCTGCGCCACGGAGGCCATATATGGATAATATTCATCCCTATAACTGGCACTGGTTTAAACACTGGGGTACGGGCGAGACACTGAACAACGGTACACATAGCATCGATTTATGCCGCTGGGCGCTGGAAGTGGATTATCCGAAGAGCGTTACGGCGTCGGGCGGAAGATACCAGTTCAAGGATGACTGGCAGTTTTATGACACACTGGTAACCAGCTTCGATTACGGCGATAAGATGATTTCCTGGGAAGGCAAATCATGCAACGGGATGAAGTACTACGACCACACTTCGGGGCTGACCGTCATGGGGACCGAGGGCTCGGTATTTATTTATGGCGATGGCGGGAGCGGCTACGATGTCTACGATCTCAAGGGAACCAGGACGGGCGTGTTCAAGGACGACGACACGACGCCGTTCTATGACAAGTTCGACGGAGACGCCCCAACGGTTGCCCACTTCGCCAACTTTATCGCGGCAATCCGCAAGGGAGAGAAGCTCCACGCTCCTATCTCACAAGGAAACATCGTCGTCACAATGCTTCAACTCTCCAATATCGCATGGGAGCTGAACCGGGAGTTGCAGCTTGACCCCGGCGACGGGACGATTCAGAACGACGCTCAAGCGATGAAGATGTGGTCACGCGAGTACGAGAAGGGCTGGGCGCCGCATCTGTGAGAGCGGTAGGTGTTGCAGGCGACCTTCGAGCGGACGCCTGGTTTTTTGTGGAGGAAGATGCGGTGAGAGGATTCTTCGCTACATGCCTGCTTTTCTTGAGCGGAGCGCTCCATGCCAGCGCCGGCGATCGCGGCGCATTCAGGAGTGCCTATGCGGCTCAGGATGTTGAGTTGGACACGGACCCCCAGTCAGCATTCTGGCAGGGGACGCCTTCGGTGTATGCGGAAGTAGACAATTGGGGCCACGTTCTCCCCGCGCATAGAACGCAGGTAAGTTCCCGATGGACAAAGAATAATCTCTATCTTCTGTTTCAATGTCCCTACGAGGAGCTCTATCTAAAGCCCTCGCCAAATACGGCGGAAGAGACCTATGGACTTTGGAATTGGGATGTCGCAGAGCTGTTTATTGGTTCCGATTTTAACAACGTTCGCAGGTACAAGGAGTTCGAAGTTTCGCCGCAGCGGGAGTGGATCGATCTCGATATTAATCTCGATCTCCCGGATCCTGCGGTGGGATGGCTGTGGAACTCCGGAATTCAGGTAGCTGCTCGGATCGATTCGACGGCAAAGATATGGTATGGCGCCATGCGAATTCCGTTTGCAGCTTTGGATACGCGCCCTCCAGCGCTGGGCAGGACCTTTCGCGCGAACCTGTTCCGCAGCCAAGGACCGCCCGAACATCGGAAATTGATCGCCTGGAAGGTTCCCATGAGCAATACTTTTCATGAACCAAAGAGATTCGGGGTGCTGACGCTGGCAGGGGATAAATAGTGGTGGAAGCATTGGCGGTGTTGTGGCAGCTGTGAGCGGAGGTTCTGATGGGCGGCTCGACCGGTGTGCGGCTGGTTTGCGTTCTTGCTATGGCGGTCATGTGCGCAACGCCAGTTACGGGACAGGATGCGCCTCCGGCTGAGGCATTTCGCGTGCTTTCTCCCGCGGAAGCAGAAGGTCCGCAGATTACGCCGTATCTGCTCTATCAAACCGCGCTTGCATGGGATGAGGATGAACTGCGCCGGGAGCGCTGGTCGCGTGTCAAGAGCGAGAGCGAACTTCTGCAGTTGCGCGCGGAGCTTAAACGATCGCTGCTCGAGATGATCGGTGGGCTTCCAACGGAGAAGACAGACCTGCACGCTGAGATTACGGGCCGAGTTTCAGGCGCTGGATTTCATATCGAAAAGTTGATCTATCAAAGCCTTCCTGGGCTCTATGTAACTGCACTTGTGTATGTGCCTGAGAATGGCGACAAGTTACATCCGGCCATTCTGGTCCCAGCGGGACACTCGGCAGACGGGAAAAATCATTACCAAGCTCTTTGCGAGAGGCTGGCCCTGCGCGGGTACCTTGTTATCAGTTGGGATCCGGTGGGGCAAGGCGAAAGAAGCCAGTTCTGGGATGCAAAGGCAAAGAAAAGCCGTTACAACCTGATCTGTGGCGAGCATGCCGTGATGGGAAACCTGGCCTATCTCGCCGGCGCCAATCTGGCCCGGTGGGAAGTGTGGGATGGCGTGCGCGCCGTGGATTATCTGCTCACTCGCCCGGACGTGGACGGCGCAAGGATCAATATCACGGGCACGAGCGGCGGCGGTTTCCAGACGGCGCTGATCGGCGCGCTCGATGAGAGGATCAAGGTCATTATTCCCTCCTGTTACATTACGGCGCTTCCCATGCGCGTGGAAAACCGAATCTTTGCCGATTCAGACAGCGATCCGGAGCAGGATCTCTTCGGGCTCATCTCGAAGGGGGTGGATCATGCGGGCATGTTATTGGCGATGTATCCGCGCGCGGTAATGGTGGCAACCGCCAGTCTCGATTTCTTTCCGGTGCAGGGTGCTCATAAGTCCTACGAGGAAGTCAGCAGCTTCTACAGGCGTTTTGGACACGGCGACCGAATCGATTTCGCCGAGAGTTACAACCGGCACGAGTATTCGTTGAAAAACCAGGAAGCGGCGTTGAGCTTTCTCGATCGTTTCAATCGGATGCCGGTTCGCCACGGCCTTCCGCCTGTAACTCCGTTTAGCGACGCCGACCTTCGCGTGACAAAGAGCGGGCAGGTGTCGGTCGATTATCCGGAGGGGCGTACGCTTCTTCAATTCATCGCCGCGTACTCCATGGACGCTTCGCATCGCAATCAGACAACATTGGCCGAGCTCGACCGGAGCGAACAGGATCCAAACATTGCCTCCTGGAGCGTCAGCCGGTATGCCGGCTCTTCGCTGCCAATGGAAGTGCGTTGGCAAGCTGTTGGAAGCACCACGATTGGAACAGTGCATATCGACCGGTATGTGCTTCATCACAGCAGGTATCTGGAGATGCCTCTTCTTCACTTTTACAGTGAAGGCAGCCACCCCAAGGGAGGCATCCTTTGGTTTAGCCTTCACGGCAAAGCGTCCCGAGAGGATTGGCCACAGATATCGAAGCTTTTGAACGACGGCTACGAAGTATTCTCATTCGATTTTCGCGGATTGGGAGAAACCAGCATGAAGTTTCGCGTCGATTCATCCGGCACTTCAGCGCCGGATGGCTTTGATGAAGCGTATGCCAATCCCCTCGACAGCGTACTGGCCGGTTATGTCTATAATTCCTTGCTGACCGGGCGGCCCTACTTTCTTCAGATGATGGATGATCTCAAGATCGCCCAACTGTTCATTCGCAGTCTGAATCCACGGGAGCCGCTGACACTGGCCGCAACCGGTGAAGCGTACAGCCTGGCGGTTCGATTCCAGGAAGTCGATCCGGAAGTCTCAATTCTGAAACAGGAATCCGCGCCGGTTCTGAACTGGTCCACGTTAGTAGCTCAGGGCCAGGAGCAGTGGCCCATTGCGTTCATAATGCCGAACGGAGCCGCCATCCGGGCGAAGTGAGGGAAAGTGAGGCGGCCGACGAGCGCGGAGGGCTTTTTGTTGACGACGGCAGGAATGGGTGTTAGGTTGGTCTGTTTGCGAGGCTGACGCCGAGCATGCTGTGAACTGCGTGTTCCATAGCATCGCGTAACTCAGGAGAGAAGGTGCATCCCATGGTGAATCGCCGTCAGTTTGTGAAGACTGTTGGACTAGCCGCCGTTGCAGGAGCCGGTATAGATGCTGTGGGGCTGCAAGCTGCCGCGGGGGCGCAATCGGATGCGAACGCGATCAAATCCAAATGGGCGAGACTGCTTCCCGGATGCTGTGCCTACTCATACAATGAGGCCCTCAGGCAGGGTGCAATGACGATGGAAGATTTCATCCTCAAGGCAGTAGAGTTGCGACTGGCCGGCGTCGATATGACGGTGTATTACCTGAAGTCCACCGATCCGGAGTATCTTCACAGCCTGCGTCATTTGGCCTACAAGCATGCCGTGGCTTTCTCAGGGTGCGCATGCGGCGTGAGCATGGTGCAGGCCGACGCTCAAAAGCGCGCGGATAGCGTGAAGCAAATCGAGAAGTGGGTCGATGTGACGGATGAACTTGGAGCGTCGCATCTGAGGATCTTTGCGGGTGTGCTGCCGGAGGGCGCGAGGCTGAAAGATGCTGTCGATTGGGTGGTTGAGGCGATGAAGGCCGCATGCGACTATTCCGGCCAAAAGGGCATTACGCTTGGGGTTGAGGACCACGAAGGCGTCACGCAGAACGCGGACCTTTGTGTCGAGATCATGCAGCGGGTTAATTCGCCGTATGCCGGAATCAACCTGGATATTACAAACTTCATCTCCACGCCAACTCAAGACGCCTACGCGCAGATTGCCGCGTGCATTCCATACGCCACCAATATTCATATTCGCGACCATTTTTACGATCGCGGTCCGGTGGATATGGACCGCGTATGGCAGATCTTTGCGCAAGCCGGGCACCAGGGATTTGTGTCGGCGGAATATGAACCCAACTACCCTGGCAGCCTGCCACCCTCGACCGGGGTGCCGAAACTGGTTGGCGATATTCAGGCGCTGTGCAAGAAATACTCCAGTTGTTGAGCGACGCGGACTTCGACGTGGATCTAACGCCGGAGCCCAGCAGCCTGCTGCTGTTCCTGGAGAATGCGCCACATGGTTCCGGAGAAGATCATGTCCTGCACGTTCTGGGGAACGCGGCAAGCGTCCAGCATCTCGTGATAGCGCCTCTGGCCTGCGTCGAATTCCCCCAGTTCGCCCTGGAAGATGTCGGAGCCGAAGACAAGCTTTTCAAAGGCGTCCGGGCCTCCGGGCGGGGTGTGCGGGCTCACCATTCCGCTCCACCAGAAAATCGAGCGGAAGAATCCATAGTCGCCGGACATCTTGATGAGGCTCGATCCGGAAAGGTCAAAGTAGAGATTCGGGCTCCACCGCGCAATTTCAGCTGCTTCCGCGTAGTCCGGATTGCCGAGGTGCGCCCCGATGACGATCATCTTGGGCCAATGACGCGCGATCAAGTCAAGGCGCGTTGCGCGCATCCTGTCGAAGCTCACATTCTCCGGCTGGTCGGGGTCCCGGCGGAGGACAATGCCGGTATGAAAGAGGAGAATCATGTGGTACTTCGCAGCCCGGTCGTAGATTGGCCAATACGAAGGATCGTCGTAGTTTTTCTCGGAGGAAGTAATCTCTCCCAGACCGCGGAAGCCAGCCTGATGAAATTGGTCAATCTCCTGGAGGGCATTGGGATCGTCGAGCTTGATGTCGCCGAAGCCGATGAAACGGTCAGGATGTTCGTGGATGAACTTCGAGGCTTCAGGGAAACCCTTCTGCGTGACCAGGAGGATGCCAATGCCGTCGGCGGCCTGCAGCTTGATAAGCATCTGCTGCAAAACACCAGGCTCACCGTCGAAGTGTTCGTGTACGTCAATCAATTTGGGAGGGGCCGTCTGCGCGGTGGCGATCGCTGCTGCTCCCGTCAGCAAGACTCCCGCCGTCCATATGCCAATCCAAAGCATAAATTCCCTTTCTACGGGCTTTGTTTGCGGCACTGATCCGCCGCTGCATCGCGCTGGAATCACCTATTGAGAGACGAGCACACCCTCGAGGCCGGCCGCGGATTCCAAGTCGAGATAGAGGGTGGTGTCCGGGTGGGTGCGCAGTATGGTGGCGGGGCAGTCAGTGGATAAAGGTTCTGACAGAACGCGCCGAATAATGGCCGCTTTGCGATGGCCAGGAACGGAGACAATCAGCTTGGGTACGCGGAGGAGAGCGGGGATGGTGAGCGTGATGGCAGCGTCGGCTACCTCATCGAAGGTTGCAAACCAGCCTTCAGCTACCTGCTGGCGGCGGCAGTCAGCATCCAGATAGACGATTTTGGCGTCGCGCGGATCGGAGAAGTCGGCCACACCGGGGTCATTGAAGGCCAGATGGCCGTTCTCGCCAATACCCAGCAGGCAAAGCTGCGGATCGGCGGCGCGCAGTAGTGCGGAATACTCGTCCGCCGTCTTTTCGGGATCTGGCGCACTTCCATCGATCTCATAGAACTCATTCATCGAGACTTTCCGCGTGAGCCGCTCGCGCAGGTACCAGCGGAAGGATGCAGGGTGATCGGCTGAAATCCCGATGTACTCATCCATATGGAATCCGCGGATTTTATCCCAGGGAAGGCCTTCGATGCTGGTAAGAGCATCCAGCGTCTGCATCTGCGAAACTCCCGTGGCAAAGATGACACCGAAGTAAGCGCGGGTTTCGGCCAGTTTCCAGAGGGCGTCCGCGGCCGACCGGGCGGCGGCGGCACCGGCAGCCTTGCTGTCGGAATGAACCTCCACATTCATGCTTCCTATTTGAAATCTCTTCACTTGATTGATTTCCACGACGGATTGAAACTCCCTTCGATCTTGACACCGGCCCCGGAAAATCGAGCGCCTGGAGCGGGCACGGAAACCGGCAAGCCAGAGTGGCCTGCCCGGTAATTTATACCAGAGGATGTATTAGTGTAGCGCAGCTCCGATTCGCTGCGCCATCGGCTACAGAGCTTGAAAACCTGAGGCAATCGAGTCCTTGCTTGCTCATTTTGCCTTCTCCGGGCAAAATGAATCAGTCGTGACTCTCAGCCCTGCCTAATCTTCATGCAAAAATCTACGAGTGTGACTTTTGACACAGACCGGAGAGGTCTTTCGCGCCGAGCATACAGCGGACCGGCGTTTCGAACCAGGGCAGAAACGTACTGGCAGCAGGATATATTCTGCTTTGAGTCCGGATTGAGGAATTTGCCTATGCCATCGAGCAAGAAGCCCAAGCGCATGACGCGGCGGCAATTTGTGGCTGCTGGAACCATGGGCTGCGCTGCACTCGCCGTGGGTTGCAAGGAGGGGAATCATGGGAATTGGGATTTCCTGAACGATGCCCAGGCCCGGACCCTGACCGCGATCTGCGATCAAATTGTCCCAGAGGATGATTTTCCCAGCGCCTCGCAGGCCGGCGTGCTCACCTACATCGACAAGCAACTCGCTCGCCATTACCGGCGTCATCGGGACATCTACCGGGACGGCCTTGCGCAGGCCGGCGCGATGAGCCGGGAGCGCTTTGGCCAGGAGCCGGCGGCGCTGGCCGCGCCGCAGATGGCCGAATTAACGAGTGCGATTGAGAAGCAGAATCGAAAGTTCTTCGATCTGGTGCGCAGCCACACTTTTGAGGGTTACTATGGCGCGCCGCGGCACGGCGGCAACCGCAATGCCGTGAGTTGGCGCATGCTTGGCATGGCTGAGCCGCCTGTGAACGGCCGCGCGCAGTACGACCTGAGAAAGGGCTCGGCCTGATGAAACGAGTGAATGCAGTTGTGGTGGGCGCCGGTGCGGCGGGAGGCATCGTTGCCAAGGAACTGGCGACAGCAGGCCTGAGCGTTGTGCTGCTGGAGCGGGGCAAATGGTACACCGCCAACGATTGCCGCAAGGACGACCTGCGCAATCAGCGCACCACGGTGCTGGGCAACGCCTTCGGGCCGGAGGATGAAGGCAATCCCCGGGTTCTGTTCGATCCCCATAGCGGGCCTCGCACTTTACTGCCCAGCGAAGGCGGCTACCAGAACAACGCCGCCTGCGTGGGCGGTGGAACGCTGAGCTATGGAGCTATGGCTTGGCGCTTCATGCCCCAGGACTTCCGCATGCGCTCAATCTACGGAGCGCCGGCCGGGAGCTCGCTCGAAGACTGGCCTATCGGCTACGACGATCTGGAGCCTTACTACGAAAAGGCCGAATATGAGATCGGCGTCTCTGGAGACTACTCGGGCAGTCCCTTTTTCGGTCCTCGCCGGCGTCAACTGCCCATGGCTCCGCTGCCGCCGAACCGCGAGTTTCAGATCCTGGAGCCGGCCGCCAAACGTCTTGGCCTGCATCCATTTCACATTCCCATGCTTCGCAACAGCGTCCCCTACAACGGCCGCGGCCCGTGCATGCGCTGTCGCTGGTGTGTAGGCTTCGCTTGCGAGGTGGATGCGAAAAACGGTTCGCAGAACACAGTGATACCCACCGCGCTGGCCACGGGAAACTGCGCGCTGCGCACCGAATGCATGGCCCGGGAAGTACTGACCGACGATCGCGGGCGGGTACGCGGCGTAGCCTACTACGACGCCAACGGGCATTTGGAGGAGCAGCTTTCCGATATTGTGATCGTCTCTGCCTGCGCCATCGAATCGGCTCGCCTGCTGTTGAATTCAAAAAGCCGCCTCTTTCCCAATGGGTTGGGAAATCGCTACGACCAGGTGGGCCGGAATCTGCAGGGCCACCACTACACCGGAGCCATGGGGTTTTTCGACGCCGACACATATGACGATGTCGGTCCAGGCGCAAGCATCGCTGTCGCCGACTACAACCACGGCACTGCGGGGCTCTGTGGCGGGGGTATGCTGGCCAACGAATTCATCAGGCTGCCGATTCAGATGGTCGATCGGATGCCCGCCGGCACGCCCCGATGGGGGCTGAGGCACAAGCAATCCATGCGCAGCTTCTACAAACGCAACATCGCCGTGATGGGGCCGACGCAGCCGATTCCCTCGGCCGACGCTAGGGTCACGCTCGATCCAGCGGTGAGAGACAAGTGGGGCATGCCGGTGGCGCGCATTTCCGGTAACGTGCATCCCCACACCTTCGAGATCGGCCTGGTGCAGGCCCAACGCGCGGAACTGTGGCTCAAGGAGGCGGGGGCGGTGAGCACGATCCTCAACGCGGGCAAGCCCACCGTCGTATCCGCCGGCCAACACCAGGCCGGCACTTGCCGCATGGGCATCGATCCGCAAGCCTCAGTGGTAAACCGCAACTGCCAGATTCACGATGTCGACAACGTCTTCGTGATCGATGGGAGCGTGCACGTAACCAACGGAGGCTTCAATCCGGTGCTCACCATCATGGCCATCGCGTATTTGGCCTCCGAATCATTGGTCCGCAACTGGAAGGGTACGGGATTCCGGTCATGAAGCGATTTTTCAAATTTGCGGCGATCGCCGCCGGGATTGCGGTTCTGCTTGCCGTTGGCGGCACTTATGGCGCGTCGTACTACTACACATCGCAATACGGGCAGGGCTGCGCAAGCTGTCACGAGATGGCCACCTGCGTGAGCGTGGTGCATTCCGCGCCCCACCGGACCGTGGGCTGCATGGAATGCCATGAGGCGAGTCTCGCTACCAAGCTGCGCCACATGCGGATTCACATCTTCGGTACGATTCCGGAGAACATCCGCCTGCGCGACGTGGATGTGCCGGCCATCGCGGAGAATTGCAAGACCTGCCACCAGCACGAATATGCAAGCTGGCATGCGGGCCCGCACAGCGTTACCTACAGCCAGGTCTTTGCCGATCCGGTGCACAACTCCAAACGCATGCTGATGGACGATTGCCTGCGCTGCCACGGCATGTACTTCAGCGGTTCTATTCGCGATCTGGTCAAGCCTCTGAACACGAAAGGGCCATGGCGCATCATTCGCTCCGGCTTTGCCGATCAGGCTGCGATGCCCTGCATGGCCTGCCATCAGATTCATCGCGAAGGCACACAGGAAACCAAGGCCGCCTCGCGGATCTCGGTTGCAGGCGCGGCCGTGCCAGAATCGCTGGCCTTCTACGACCGGCGGGAGACTCTCCACTTTGCCGCCGCTACGCTTTCCATTCCGCAACTGCACGACGGAGCCCGCGCGGTGACCATCAGCCAGGACCCGCGCCAGGCTCTATGCTACCAGTGCCATGCGCCGCGCGACCCGGAAACAGGTTCCGTTGCCGCAGCCAACGCCTGGGGTCCGCAGGTGGGATCGGGAGACGATCGCACTCCGATGGGCGTGCACGAGGGGATAAGCTGCGTCTCCTGCCACGATGGGCATAATGAGAACACGCGCGCGTCGTGCAAGACCTGCCATCCGCAAATGTCACACTGCGGAATCGACGTGGAGCGGATGGACACGACCTACGCCAGCGCGTCCAGCCTGCACAACATCCATTGGGTCAAGTGCGCGGATTGCCATCAACACGGCATTCCCAAGCCCAAGACGCCTGCGGCAGTCAAAGCGAAGCTGAGGACCACGCCCGGCATGAACGGCTGACAGAGATCGAATTCTAGGGCAAAGCTAGAGTTGGTATGTCCCGCTTTGAAAGGGCACGGCTTCAGCCGTGCCGCTAGCAGTAGCAAAGAGAGCGGGCTTTAGCCCCTGAGGGATACATTTTCCTTGGTTCTGCTCTAAAACGCGCGGATCATGCAGCCGCTCCAGGATTTGCCGGGAGGCCAAGCAGCCGGGCGGCGTTCTCCCAATACACCTTGCGAAGAATCGGCTCAGGCAGCCCAATGCCGTAGATGCACCAGCGGCCCTGCGCAGGCTTCTGCGCTGGCGTGTAGTCGAAGTACTCATCCTCGGTTTCCAGAAAGCGGAAGTAGATCTGGTAGAGTTTATCGCCGAAAAGCTGTTGCGGGGTGTTTGCATTGCTGCTGGCATCGGTGCCGAACACGATTCGATCCTGATAGCTGTCGAAGAACTTGCGCGCGGCGCGGGGCTGCCGGCCTAACTCCGCGATACGGGCAGCTATGTCCACGTGCATATTCGGGTGTTCGTCCAGGCACTCCGATACATACTTGAGATTCTCTGCGTTGGCTACATGGAGACAAACGAACTGCGTGCGTGGATGACGGCGCATCACTCTGCGGCGCGCCTCCTGGAGGGCGAGGTTACTCGGAAAGTCCCGCCCATGGAACGACCAGTCGGGATGCGCGTGAAGTTCCTCCCAACGCTCGTTGAAGCGGTCGATGGGCAGGAAAAATGCTTCCGGGTCGGAAATGTGAATCGCGACCGGCATGTTGAGCGCTCCGGCTGCCTCCCACATTTCATCGAATCGCGGGTCGTCGATCGCGATCAGCTTGCCGGTTCCCTTTTCGCGCAGAAACAGGCCCAGAGTCTTCAGAACCTTGATGCCCTTTGCGCCGCTTCGGTGCGCGCTTTCGATCAGTTCCGCCTGCAAGCGCGAATAGCCGGGGTCCGAGGCCTTATCCCACGCTGGCTCTGTAAACACGATGAACCGGCCGGGATGAGCATCCTGGAGTTTGTGAATCGCATCGCGAAGACCCTCTCCGTAACCCCCGGTCAAGTCGACCATGGTCTTTATGTTTCTCCGCTCCATGACCGCAAGGCAGGTCTCGGGGCTGATTTCAAAGCGGACTGCCCCGGGGGCTCCATGCGCATCACCTTCGGTGATGTGGGTATGAAAATCGATGAGGGGGAAGCGGGAACCGGAAACAGGGTGGCTGGGCAAATGAAGCATGCTCTTCGGCTCGTACGCCTCCAGCGGCAGCCCCGCGGATTCTTGTGCCCGGTCGTCATTCCCGGTGCCAGGCGCTCCCGCCGGCCTGACTGCCGATGCCATCTTGCCAGCGCCGAATCCGAGTGTAGTGACGCCCAGCGCCATGAATTTTCTGCGATTCATCGCATCCCTCCAGAGTCCTGCTTTGCCGGGCTATATCGTGCCTTCGCGGCGGGGTCGTAGAGCGTGGTCACCATGCCCGTGACGGATATGCCCAGCGTGTTTCGCGCCACGCGTCCGTTCAGCCCCGTGGACTCAACTTTCACCGTGTATTGCCCAGGCTGCGTATAGGCATGCGAAACGCCGGCGCCGTCCGCGCTCACGCCGTCGCCAAACTCCCAGCGATAGCCAAGAACCGGCGCATCGTCGCTGGCCGCGGCCGCATGAAACTCGACCGGTTCGCCGGCCTTTCCCGTTGACGGCGCGCGCACATTGAAGAGAGGAGCCGGCTCCGGGACGGATGTATCGATCAGCTTGATCATGCGCACGGAGGTTGGTTGCTGAGCGAACGCGAGCGTGCCGTTTTCGATCGCCACGACGCCGCCACGCAGCACATCGGTCGCCGTGTACGATCCGTTCGCCCTGAGCCCCAGGGAATCCAGCCCGATAGTGCGGCTGCGCGTCTCCCCGGTCCAGTTGAAAACAGTGAGAATCTGTTGCCGCGGGTCTTCCTTCAGCAGGAAGATACTCGGCTGCTTGTCTTCCTTCCGGAATGTCATCAGGTCCAGGGGCACTGAGGCGCGGCTCAGCTTGACCATGTCCAGCAGGTCCGCATTCCTGACCAGGGCCATGCGATCCGGCGAGACGCCCAGCGCGGGCAGGTCATCGCCTATCTCGAACATGCCTCCTGAGACTGCCGAAACCGCGATCGAAGCCTCCGCCTCGTCCAGCGTGAGCGGGCGCTTGTTGCCATGCCATCCCCGGTCCGGAATCACCTGCGTCGAGACGGTAAACGCATCCGGGTCCGAGACGTAGAACTCGCGGTGCATATAGTACCGGGCGGCCATGCCCATGGCAGCGTCGTAGGTGGATTCAAAGGTGTGCCCGGTATCCTGCGAGAGGCGCCCGGCATTCACGATCCCCACCGGCGGCAGCATCGGACTGCCGTCCTTGTCGAGAATCACGTCGTCGCCGACAGCCCCGCGAATGATCTTCAAACCGATGCGCAGCGCCTCGAACGCCGTCGTATTGGGCCGGTAGTAAACTCCCTCCACCGCGGTCGAATCCATAAAGTCCAATTTGATCAGGCGCACGCCCCAGTCGTTGACCAACGTGCGATAAGTGGACCGCAGATACTCCTGCGCGCCGGGATTGGTTGTATCCAGGGCATAGAGCTGATCGAATCGCCCGCCGACCTTGCCGATATGAATCGGCTCCCCGGCCAGGTTGCGCACCAGCCACTCAGGATGGTGCTCATATACCCACGAACGCTCCGACACCTGAAACGGCGCAACCCACAGCCCGAACGTGAGTCCCTGATTTTCAATCTGATGGCAGACAGGGGCCATGCCCCGGGGAAATTCCTTGGCATCCGCGGTAGCGTACTCCCCGCGCGTGTATTGGTACCCCTCATCCACAAAAAAGTACCGATACCCCAGCGACGCAAGATTCTGCTTGAGCCACGCGGCATTGGTAAGCATCGTATCTTCGGTTACGTGATAGTAGTAAGCCGTCCAGCTCCACCAGCCCATGGGGGCGGGCATATCGACGCGCGGCTTGTGGAGAGTGCGAATTGCGCGGCCGTAGGTCTCGAGCTGCGCATGATAATCGGAGCCGATCGAGACCATGAGCCGCTCCGAGCCGACGCTCTCTCCGGCAGCCACGCGCAGATGGAGCGCCACGGCGTTGGCCGGCGGGTATGGCCTGTTCTGGTCCTCCAGCGGCTCGGTGGTTCCGGTATCCGTTGCGTCGTAGGAGACCAGATGCGGATCGGGTCCCTCTGAGTTGCGAAGATGCAGAACGGTAACAAACCTGTCGGCGGACAACGCTCCCAAGAACAGGCTAAGCCCACTCTGCCGGTTATAGATGAGCTGGTCTTCAAACCCCCGGTGCAGGCCGTGGTCGGCCTCGGCGAGATCCATCAGCCTCATCTGAGGCGTATCTTCCTGGTAGCTGTCGGAGAGAATGCGATCCGCCGAGGCAGGACCTTTCAGTTGCACGATAGGACCCGCATCGCTCTTGACCACATGGATGGCATTCAACTCAATGGACCCGGCAGTTGTGTTGTTCACGCTTACCCGGATCTCACCCCAAGGCTGGTTCTCATATACGCGAAACTCGCAGACCAGATCGGGTTTACCGGGTAACCCGGTATGCGTAACCGTCAACAGATGGCCAGGTCCCAACTCGCCGTCAAAGGGCAAAATCGCTTTCAGATGGCGAGGATAAAGCGAGGAGCGAAGGGTTCCGCCCGGGGAATCGGCTTCTACCTCCGAGCGCAGTACATCTCCGGGAATTGCCGTGGACCGCAAGGCGTAGAAGCCGTCGTCAAATGCTTCGATGGCGAGATTGCCTCCCCTGATCAAGCCAGGGATAGAGGGCGCGGACTGTCCGCGCGCTCCACTCGCAAGCCACAGAGTTTGCGAAGCAAGCATAATCATCGATGGAAATATTAAGTGCGCCGATTTCATTTCGAATAATTTCCTTTCAATGGAATTCGGCCGCAAACCGGCTATCCAGCTCGTCAGTCCCAAAAGAAGTGTTGCGAACAAGCCCGGCAATGAAGCCTATCTGTGCCGGCTTTCCAGCGCACAGTCCCCGAGATTCGGCCCATGGAGCCACCGCGGGATTCCACGCGATCCGCTCTGGCGGCAGAGTTCTTGGGAAGGTCTGATTTCAATTCTCCTCCCTGACACTCCTGCTTTTGAGCCCTTTGTGCCGGAATTCAGCACAACTGGGCACGAGCTGCAACTCTCAGTCAGGATCGATTCAGAATCGCTTCAGGGGGAGCTGATGTGCACAAAGAATCCCTCGACCAAAACTGTCTTCCCTGAGGCGGCCCGCAGGTGGATTTCGATTTGGAAGCATCTTAGCATATTTCATAAATTTTATGTCGCTATTGATTTCGCTTTATATGCTAATATTTCATTTGTTAACGGATTCCTGGGCGGGGTGAATGAAGGCCAAGGCGGAAGATCGCAGAACTCCAGGTGTTTATTCTCTCTGCGACCGCCCAAGAACAACGCTAACCATTGGAGATAGGCAAGATGGAAAGCGGAGCAGCTACATTGCGCGAGATTCATAGCCAGCCCGAGGTTTGGAGCCGGTGCCTGGATACATTAGACAAACTCGATTTGAAGAGTCTGTTCGGCAACAAAGACCCACTTACGCACGAGTGGATCTTCGTAGGCTGCGGTACGAGCTACTATCTGTCACAGGCCGCTGCGGCAACATTCACGGCATTGACCCGCTCGCCGGCTCGGGCGGTGCCGGCCTCTGAAGTACTCCTTTTTCCCAAGTTGATTTTTCCGAGCGATGAGGCCGCGTACTTTCCCGTTCTGATCTCCCGTTCAGGGCATACGTCCGAGGTCTTGCAGGTGGCCGAATTCCTGAGGCTGCGAGGCGTGGAGTTCTTGGCAGTCACCTGCGATGGCAACGAACTGACCGAACTCAGCACCCGATTGCTAAAATTGCCGGTCACGGAGGAGAGCACCGTGATGACTTCTTCGTTCACCTCCATGCTGATGGCGCTTCAATATATCGCAGCGCGCTTCGCCAGACAGGATGAGTTTGTGAACGCACTGCACTTGCTTCCAGATTCCCTGGCAAAACTACTCCGCATTTATACTCCAGGGATCGAGGAATTGGCGCAACGGTCGTTTGATGACGTGGCATTTCTCGGTCAGGGCCCGCTCTACCCGATAGCGTCCGAAACCGCGCTTAAGATCATGGAGTCTTCGTCGAGCTATGCGCAATTCTTTCATACGCTGGAGTTTCGGCATGGGCCCATGTCCATTGTGTCGAAAAAGGTTCTGGTAGGGGCGTTGCTCTCCGAAACCGGCTACGCGGAAGAGAGCGCGGTATTGATGGAGATGAAGAGTCTCGGGGGATGCACCCTGGCCATAGGGAATCGGCTCTCGTCCGAAATCGAGAACTCTGCCGACCTGGCCATTGAACTTGCGCTGGCTGTGCCTGAACTGGCTCGCCTGGTTGTCTACGTTGTGTGGGGGCAGTTGCTGGGCTGCTGTCTTGGATTGCGGAAGGGTCTTAATCCCGACTCACCTCGTCATCTTAGCCGTGTTGTTACACTCGTGGATTAGGCTAACCTGGAAAAGCGTTTCGATCCGACGATTGCAGGCGTGTTGCCGGCCGACAATTTTCGGTTGACACTGGGCAGTTCCTCGGCAATTCTCGCGCACAACCTCGCTGCGCTCGGTGTCTAAGCCGGTTTCATCACCTGGCTTGGGGACGACGCGCTGGAGGGTGCCCGAGCCAGGCTGTTGGCTTGGCTCATACGGTTGGTCGTCTTGACTCGCAGTTTTGTCCGCTGCCACCATTGCAAACAGGTAAGATAAGGAGAAATTCACAAGATTCAGGATAGAAGATATGAAAGCCAACATAAAGAGCGGAAGCGATATGCTCATCCAGGAGCGGCGCAACCATTTGCTCAACCTGATCCAGCGCGACGGGCGCGTTCTGGTTTCGGAGATTTCCGATGTGCTGGGCATCTCTCGCATTACGATCCGCAAGGACCTCGACTACCTCGAATCCAAGGGATTGGTGCAGCGCACCCATGGTGGAGCACTCTGTCCGCACGAGAGCACGCTGCGCGATCCCTCTTTGCAAGAGAAGGAGCAGAAACAGCTCAAGGAGAAACTGCGCATAGCCAAAGCGGCTGCTTCTCTTGTTGAAGAAGGGCACTGCATTTTGCTGGACTCCGGAACAACCACCACGGCTATTGCCCGCGAACTGCGCCGCTTTTCACGCCTTACAGTCATCACCAATGCCGTGAACATCGCCACCGAGTTGGCGGGAACGGATTTTGAAGTCATTCTGACCGGCGGAACGCTGCGCAAGAACTCGTTCTCGCTGGTGGGGCCCCTGGCCGAGGAAGTGTTGAGCGAGATGCATGCCGACATTCTTTTTCTCGGTGTGGACGGATTCGATATAAAAGCCGGTCCTATGACACCCAATGTCCTGGAGTCACGCGTGAACCGTGCAATGATCAAGGCGGCTACGCGCGTAGTAGCCGTCTGCGACTCCACCAAATTCATTCACCGCAGCTTGGCGCTCATTGTGCCGACCAAATCCATCCACACGGTCATCACCGACGACCAGATGAGCGATAAGGATTTGGAAGCGCTGACCTCGGCGGGTATCGAAGTGATTCGCGTCTAGAGCAGGTACACTACCGCGGCGGAAAACCGATTCAGCGTCATTCTCGACCTGGCGCGGTCTTCGCATGAGTCCTATAGTCAGCGAATTGTGCACTAATACGAAATAAAACGAAATCTCACAGTCGTATAAGCAACAATCGTGGCTTATATTTGCTCCACCGAGTCCTTTCGCGGAATTGCAGAGTAAGCACGGGTTGGGAGGATGCAAACCACGACGACAAATTTGCCGCCATGACCAGCGCCAAAGTTGAAGCCGATCTCCGCCTCAGCGACTATGCACCGCACACCCAGTTATAAGCCGTGGCCGATGAGGTCAGGCAGCCGCGCTTCGCCTGATGCGGGCCGGCTCAGTGTGCGATGGGAACGCGGCTTTGGTCCGCCTCGGGCGGGTTCGCGGCGCCTGTGGCGGGGCCATGCCACACTCCGCCGCCGTATGTTGTGATGTAGATCTGGCCGGGGTTGTTGGGATCGAGAATAATGCGGTGCCCCCACTTGAAGTCGTAGCCCTGGATGCGGGTCCAATGAGCGCCGCGGTCCGTGGAGCGGTAGGCCGCGGCGTCAAAACCGCAGATGTAAATCGTATCGGGATGGAGGGGATCGATGGTCAGGTCGTAGACGTGCTGCGATTCGGTGAACAGGGCCCGCCACGTCTTGCCGCCGTCGTCCGAGGCGTAGACGCCGCCGTTTCGGTCCGCGCTTTCGCCCTCCTGCCCCCATGCCGTGAGGTAAAGCCGCTGCGGATTGCGAGTGTCGATCTCGAGGCCGGTCGGACCCGTAACACCGGCAGGCATATCCATGCGCTGCCAGTGTTCAGCCATGTCCCTAGAGCGATAAAGGGCTCCGGCGCCGGCCGCTGAAGAGTCTTGGCGCTCGCTGCGGCGTGCGACGACAAGATACAGGGAGCCGTCCCGAGACGCGGTGATGCGCCAGGCGAACGGTTCTTTGCCTTCGATGCCGTTGTTCTTTTGCGTCCAACTATGGCCGTTGTCAGTGGACTTGTAGACGCCGCGGCCGAAGGCGCATGCGTACAGGGTACGACTGCCGACAGGGCTTGCCGGATCGAGCAGGATATGAGTGATGGAGTCCGAGGGGATGCCCGCATTGCTTGGCTGCCAGTGGTTGCCGCCGTCGCTTGAGACGGCGACACCGCCGGTGAAGGTCTGTGGGCTGCGGTTGCGCCACATCTTGGGCCGGGGAAGATCGTGCGCGCCGCTGAAGGCACCCCAGATCAGGCCGTGCTGAACGGGATCGAAGGCCAGCCAATAGGTTGTATTGCGCCAGTTTGAGGGAATGCCTTCGGTGCTGCTCAACCAGGATTGGCCCCCGTCGGTGCTCTGAAACAGGCCCATGTCGGTGTTGTCCATATAGATGTGCCGGGAATCGAAGGGGTCGAACTGGATTCCATAGTTGGTGGTTACATCCAGGCCGCGCGAGGTCCAACCGCTTCCTGCTTGCCTGGAATTCATCTCCTGCCAGGTTGCGCCGCCGTCGAGGGTGCGATAAGTGCGGAAGAGATCGGTCGCGTAAGCCACGTCGGGGTTGGCGGGCGCTACGCCCAGGCTGTAGGGCGTGTCAAACCAGATGTCGCTGCTTTCCTGCTGGGCGCGCTGCTCAATCCATGTTCCGCTCAGGTTGGCCGCGGGATGGATCGATTCCTTGAAGACGATCTTCCAGTTCTGGCCGCCGTCCATCGTCTTTGCGATGCCGTTATAAAGATTTTCCTTGCCCTCGCCGATTTGAAGGCCCCTGAAGCCGGCATACGCAACCTCAGGATGGCGATCGCTGGCGGCGATGGCTTCAAAACGCCCCGAGGATTGTTGCAGCGCGGGCGTAACCGGACGCCAGTGTTGGCCGGAATCAGGTGAGAGATAGGCCCTTCCGTCATGGCTGGTTGCATAGATCCACACTGCGTCGCCCCCCACCGAGTCGCCAGATCGCGCCGCACTGGCCGCCCTGATGCCGGTCGGGATCGCGTCGAGTTCCGTGATCTTGCCATCGGCGCCGATGCGATAGGCAGCGGAGCCGGAGACTGCGATTAGGCCGGAGCCCTGTGGGATGAGCAGCAGGACGCGCTCGGGTAGGCTCGCCAGGCGCTTCCAGTTTGCGCCGCCGTCCAGCGAGGAAACAATCACAGTGGGCTGGCCTCTCTGCTCAAAGGAGAGATAAAAGTGCTCCTGGCCATTCCCGCCTGTTGGTGGAGCGATGGCGATGGCAGAAACATCCCCGCCGGGATAGGCGGGATCGCTGCTGGTGAGTGCATAGTCAGAGTGGTCGCCAATCTGATGTTCGACGGTGTTGCGGACCGGGCTCGGAAAGAGCATCTTCCAGCTTCTGCCGCCGTCGCCGCTTCGCCACAGCCCGGCATTGCCCGCATAGATCGCCTCAGGGTCTGAAGGATCGAAGGCCAGGACGTTGATGCCGCCGCGGAGGTTGAACATCCTCCAGGACTCGCCGTTGTCGCGCGTGACGTAGCCGCCGGTCATGTCGCAGTGCTCCACCACAAGGCTGGAATCGTGAGGGCTGATCGTGGGGCCGATCGTGGTGCCGCCACCGCCCGGACCGATCACCTTCCATGTGTTGCTGTCCGGCTTTTGCGCGGAGCAGGCAAGCGTGGCGAGGACGAGCAGGATCGCGCATCCCAGGTTTCCCCTGATACTCATGTTCGGCAGCATGGTTACCTCTCACTTTCACGACTTCGGCTAGAATGCCGGCCCCGATGCCCGTGTTTTGGGCTTGACGATTGGGCCGCTACGGACGTTTCGAAACCAGGTCTCCGAATGGCGCCAGAAGCTTGTACTTGCTGGACCAGGTTGTGTACATAATCCCGGTGGCGTTTGGCCAGTGATCCATTGCCTCCAGCCATCCTTCCGGATCGTGGAGGTCGTCGCCATCGTAATAGGTTCCCGCAATCGTCCTGAAGCCGCGCGATGAAAAGAAATTCAAGCTCTCCCGCCGCTTATCGAAGTACCACAGGACGATGCCCATATCCTTTGGCAGATACTCCCAGGTGTTCTCCAGCGACCCGTCTACAAGGAAGTACTGGCGGGTTGAGTTGTGGTTGGGGTCGAACATGTCAGACCATACAAAAACCTCGGCTTTGGGGTTGACTGCGCGCACCTGTTCATAGAGCCATTGCGTCATCTGGCCCAGAATCGCCGCCGCCGGTATCTGCCTGCTTCGGCACGCCTCGCAGCGATTAAACAGGCGAACCTCATCCACGCTTAGGAAGTAACGCTTCGGGGACAGATATTTCTCGATCAGCGGTAATTGCGCCTTCCAAATCTCGTACGTTTCAGCCTCCGACGGACAAGCGGAGACCTGATCGTTGTAGATGGTTGTGCCGTGATAGTAGCTCACCCGCAAGCGTGAGCCATTCCGGATGCGGCCTGATGGAAGCAAGTGAATTGAGGGCATCTCGTGGGTCCATTGGAAGCCGAGATTCGGATCGGTCACCGCCGCGAAGTCGTGGCCCTCCTCGTAGAGGCTCCCCGTTTTCTCGTCGCGCACCGTCAGCGGCGTGCCCTTGCGGCGCACCGCGTTCATCAGTCCCACCTCTTCCATCACCACGTCGTCCACCCACACCTTCCCCTTTACCCCTTCGAAGACGCCGAGGTTCAGTTCGATGCGGTCGGCATACCAACTGTTGAAGGCAGTGGTTACCTGTCTCCAGCCGGAGGTGGGAGCCGGGGCCGGCGGTTCAAACGGGCTCAAGTCGCGTCCATCGGGCGTGAACGCCTTGATGCTGAACAGCGAAGCCGGCGCGGCGTCTTCCGTTCTTACCCATGCGCTGACGCGATAACACCGGTAGGGCGACACGCGAACCTGCTGCGCCACTCGCGCGATGCCTGCCTTGGTTTCGCCGAAGTTCTCGATCCGCAGGGAGGCTTTGCCGGAATGGAAGACATTCGTGTCAACGAAGGTCTTTCTTCCCGGCTCGTCCTGTATTTCGAATGCCGTGAATCGGTCGCCTTGGAATTGTTCAAAGCCGCCGTTTTGGAGTTTTGCGGGTGAGTCCGCAACAAAGTGAGCCTCTCCATCCCGCACGACGAACAGAGCATCCTTCACCAGCATGCCTTCAGCCAGATTTTTGTTGTGGTCCAGGATGGCTCCGCCGTATCCGGTATTGAATCCAGACGGGATGATCTCGAGATGATATTGATCGGCTATGGTTTTGACCTTGCGCAAGCGCTCCAGATACTCAGGGGAGCCGAGGCTGATGCGGTCCATGCCCGACAGGACAATGGCCGTGAGGCCATGTTCCGATGCCGTCTGGGCAATTGCACGCACTTCCTCCACATGCTCGTCGGTGCTGAAGGAGCGGCTGACGTAGACCCAACGGTCGGAATAGATCTTCTTCTGCTTCGGTCCATCCATGTCCGTCAGCGCATACGCGCGCACTCCCATTCCTGTTGCCAGCATTGTGCCCGCTGCCAGCTTCACAACGGTTCGACGATCGGTTCCGAAGCTTGAGTCGCAAGTCATATTTCATCTGTTTCCAGGCCTCCCGATGGACGCGCCTTGGCCAGCCTGAATTGCAAAAAGAATTATAAGCGGAGTTTAAAGATCAGGTATGATAACAAAACGAAATAATTCCATCAAGGAGCGCCTCTGGTTGTATAGTGCGGCCAGATCAGTGCGAGGGAACCCGAGGGCTGCAAGATGGAACCTGCGAAAGGGGAAACATGAGATCGGTGAAGAAAAGCTCTTTCTTTGCGCTGTTGCTGGTGGGGACATTCGCGGTGATTTGCTGGCCTCTTGGAGCTCAGGTAAAGGTCTGGCAAGGCACGCTGACGCTGCCGACCTATGAAGAAGGCCAGCCCGATCCGAATCCGCCTTTCGATATATATCAAACCGACCGCTTCAACTATCCCTACACGCTGAGAACGGATTTGACCGGCGTGAAGGCCGATCATGCGTGGCGCGCGATCTTCCTCGAGAACGAATACCTGAAATGCACGGTGCTACCGGATATTGGCGGTCACCTGTATACATGCATCGACAAGATCAGCGGTCAGCCGATGTTCTATGCCAACCCTTCCATCAAGAAGGCCAAGATCGGATATCGCGGCGCCTGGTCGGCCTTCGGCATCGAGTTCAACTTCCCCGTCTCGCACAACTGGGTCTCGATGTCCCCGGTGGACTTTGCCTTTGCGGCACATCCCGACGGAAGCGCATCGGTATGGGTGAGCAATACCGATCGGGTGTACGGCATGCAATGGGAGGTGGAACTGGTTTTACGGCCGGGCTCTACGCTCCTGGAAGAGCGGGTGACCCTGTATAACCGCAGCGATGTGCGTCACCGCTACTATTGGTGGAACAACGCCGCCGTCCAGGTATGGGACGATTCGCGCGTCGAGTACCCGATGCGCTTTGTCGCTTCGCACGGTTTCACCGACGTCTATCCCTGGCCGGTCAATCCTCAAGGAAAAGACCTGAGCCTGATCAAGAATCAGACCGATGGGCCGGTCTCATTCTTTGTGCATGGCAGCCATGAACCGTTCATGGGCATCTGGAATCCGCATACCCAGACAGGCACAGTTCATTTTGCCGATTATCCTGAACTGCCGGCCAAGAAAATCTGGACCTGGGGCGTGGATGCGGCGGGCATTGCCTGGCGCACCGCTCTCTCTGACAACGACAGCGCCTATGCCGAAGTGCAGGCCGGGCTCTTCCGCAATCAGGAGACGTATTCGTTTCTTCAGCCCGGACAAACCATTCGCTTCAGCGAATATTGGATGCCGGTGCGGGGAACGGGTGGAATCTCGCGGGCGAACAAGGCTGGGGTGGTTCATTTCGATGCGCAAGGCTCCAATGTCTCGGTTAGTTTGAATGTGAATGAGCGTCTTGAAGGCGCGCAGCTTTCCTTGACGCAGAATGGAAAGGCCCTGTGGAGTGGAAGCGCCGATCTGTCGCCGGAGAAAACATGGTCGCATTCGGTCGCTCCGCCCGCACAGGCCGGCAAGATAACCTTCGAGTTGAAGGACCGCGCGGGCCACTCGCTATTGAAGCAGACGGATGGCGAGTACGACTGGGATCCGGAAGCGACGATCAAGACAGGACACCAGCAGGCGCAGCGAATTCCGGATCCGGCAAACCGTTCGGAAGACGACTGGCTGCAAGTGGGCCGCGATCAGGAACTGAATGGGGAGGTTGTCCTCGCCCTTGCCACCTACAAGGCTGGGCTGGAGAAGTTTCAAACCAGCCAGTCGCTCCTGGTGACCGCGGGCAGGCTGTCCGCGTCGCTCCAGCAGTATCAAGAGGCTGAGCGCCTGCTTGGCCTTGCGCAGCAGCGCGATACGCCCAACTCAGAGATTGCCTATTACCTCGGAATTGCCGAAGAAGGCCTGGAGCGCACCCGCGAAGCGGAAACCTCTTATGCCATCGCTTACCGACAGGCGAGCCTGCGCGGCCCGGCCGCAATCAAGCTGGGAGAATTGCGCGCCAGGCAAGGCGACTTGCAGGGCGCAGCATCATTCCTGCGTGCCGCGGTAGCCGCCGAGCCTGAAGATTCTCGCGCCCAGGAGCAATTGGAGGCGGTGGTGCGCGCAAAGGGAGAGACGGCCGAAGCAGACCGCTTGGCCAATCTCGGCTTGACTGCCAACCCGGCGAGCGACTTCCTCAACGAAGATTCCGGCAAACCCGACCTCGAGCACCTGGCCGCGGATCCCTACCGCGTTCTTCGCGTGGCAAGCGCGTACATGCAGCTTGGTTTCTATCGCAGAGCTTTGCAGGTTCTGGATCGAAGCTATCCTTCCGTGCCCGCGGACTGGAGCGAGCCCGGCTCTGTGCTGCCGCAGAAGCATCCGCTGGTTCTCTACTATGCCGCTTTCTGCAAACAGAAGCTCGGCGAGGACGCAGCGGGGAATTGGCAGGCGGCCTCACAGCTTTCTCCGAGCCTGGTTTTTCCATCCTCGCCGACCGACAGGGTTGTATTGCAGGCCGCGCTCGCGGTAAACCCTGACGATGCGGCCGCCCATTACCTGCTCGGCACCTTGCTCTTTTCCAAGGGGATGGCCGACGCCGGCGTGGCTCAATGGACCGAGGCAAAGCAGCTTGCTCCGCATCTGCGCGTCATCGACGTCGATATGGGCGATTTCTTCCTCAGGCTGAAGGGCGATCCGCAACGAGCGCTCGTCTCCTTCCGCGAAGCCATGAAGAACGATCCTGACAACGCCGAGGCCTACGTCGGCCTGGATGAGGCCATGAGCCTCACCGGAGCTCCGGCCACGGAGCGTGCCGGCCTGCTCTCTCAATACCCTTCGGCCGACGCTCCCGATTCCAGGATGTCGGTGGATCTCGTCTATCAGCTTGCATTGACGCGCGCTGAAGCCGGCCAGTATGACCGCGCCCTGGCGCTCTTCGTGAACCGGTTCTTTCCCAGCGAAGAGGGAGGGATCACTTCGGGACAGGTGCTCTTCGAGATCAAATTGCTTCAGGCTGAAGCCTGGGCCAGGGGAAGTGGTTGCGCCCAGGCCGAGGATTTTGTTTCAAGCACGCAGATGGGAGCAGGGCTCTCACCGCGCGACGATGTTAAGCTGGCCGGAATCGCACATAGCTGCGCAAATGCCCAAGAGTCAGAGCAATTCCTGCGCAAGGCCGCTGCAAGTGCCGAGCCCGCAAATCTGGTGTGGGCCATCCAGGCCAAAGAATCGCTGGGCTCATACGATGCGCGCCAGGTTGAAGAGCAGGTCGCGAATTCGTTGACCGCGGCCCAGCATCAGATGGCGGCCGGCGCTCATTCGGCGTCGTGGTGGTATAACCTCGGCCTTCTGCAGGCCGCCCTGCATCGCAACCAGGAGGCAAGACAATCGTTCCAACAAGTCCTGCTCCTGCCCGATCCTCAGATGTTTCATCACTTTGCCCGTGAAGCCCTGGCGGAACTTTCCGCCGTTAAGCAGGCCGGCCTTTGAAGTCGCTATGAATCCTGGCACATGCCGTATTCATTCCGTATGTGCCGGCCCAGCAAGGACTGGCTTCTATGACTCCCGATAGCCAGACGGGCCTGCGCCGGTCCCTCACGCTGTGGCATCTGGTGGTGTACGGCATCGTCATCATTCAGCCAACCGCCATAAAAAGCTTCATCTATCTCCTCGATAAGCCGGTGCCCTTTCGTGCCGCGCCCGATTCGTTCTGTCTCGATCTCTGCAAGTACTTCGACGTTGATCAAATCACAGCGATCGCGGCGCCGACGGCCATCCGGAACGCCGCATCTATCCAAGACCACCCGTAAGGACGGAATCGGAACACCAGGAGAATGCGGTTCCAATAGACGCCGAAGCGCAAGGCGCCCCATTCAGAGTCCAGCGGTTTTTCGGTACACTAACTTTCCTTTGATTAGTGTTTTTAATTTGCCTTTATTTCCTAATCAGCGAAAACGCGGTGTATTTACTTGGAAAACTGGATTCGGTGGCGGGGTTCGGTGCGGAGAAAGCAGAACAAGCAAAAATTAACGCATTGTTTATCAATAATTTACATAAAGAGAAGGCGAGCGGTTATTCTTTATTGTTTTTGCAGCTTTTCACTTGCTTTCGATCTCGCTTGGAGTTATGATCCTCGACAACCTTTCGATCTCTGAGAGGTACGATCCCCAACAAGGCAACAACGAGAGGGAGAGGACCCAATTTGCAAGCGGGTTCCGTTTTGCAGGCGAACATGCGGCGATAAACCGCGGAAACGAGAGGAGGGGAAGATGGGAAGCATTGAATTGAGGCAGACGACGCGGAACATCGTGTGTGCGACCTTGTTCCTGTTGGGCCTTTGCAGCGTTTTTTCGGGACGCATGGCAATGGCCCAGCTTGACCAGGGAGCCATCAACGGCGTGGTGAAAGACTCCACGGGCGCGGTCATCGCGCATGCCCAGGTAACCTTGACAAATACCGACACAAACTTTGCGTTGAAAGGCACAACAGACGCGAGAGGCCAATACAATTTTTCCCCAATCAAAATTGGCAACTATATTCTGAGCGCGACAGCTTCTGGATTTGAGACGACGACCCAGGAAGATGTGCGCGTCAACATCCAGGACCGTCTGAATATTGACATCACCTTGAAGCCCGGGGGTGTAAAAGAGACCGTGACCGTAACCGGCGCCCCGCCTATGCTGCAGCAGGAATCGGCTTCAGTGGGCCAGGTGATGGACACGGAAAGCATCAATAACACGCCTCTCAATGGACGCAACTGGGTGTATATCGCGCAGTTGTCGGCCGGCGTCGACCCAGGCTTATCGGCCGGCGGCGCGCGTGGCGGCGGTACTGGTGATTTCTCGGCGAATGGGCAGCGCACCACCCAGAACAACTTCATTCTGGACGGCGTCGACAATAACGTGAACGTCGATGACTTCCAGAACGGCGCCAGCTATAACGTCCAGCCGCCGCCGGACGCGCTGGCTGAGTTCAAGGTGGACACTTCAAATTACAGCGCCGAGTTCGGACACTCAGCCGGAGCCGTGGTCAACGCCAGCATCAAGTCGGGCACCAACCAGATCCATGGAGATTTGTGGGAATACGTCCGCAACAACAAGCTTAATGGCACAGACTGGGACTCTGAACCCAACCCCAACGATCCGACGGGGAAGAGCCTCCTGGTTCCCGCATATCATCAGAATCAGTTCGGAGCCACGCTGGGACTGCCCATCGTCAAGAGCAAGCTCTTCTACTTTGGCGACGTGGAAGATATTCGCATCGCCTATGCCAAACCGTACTCGGGTCTGAATGTTCCTACGGCCAGCCAGCGCAATGGGGACTTTTCTGAGCTTTTTGACATGAGCAAAACCGGACGGTCCACGCCATGGGGCATCTTCGCGCCGAATTCCGCCGGTCAGCTACCCTTGACCACGACCGGCGGCGCGGTTACCAACCCGGATCCGGCATGCGCCACCTACTCTCAGACTTGCGCCTGGAATAACTCGACGCCTGGCGTCTATGGTTCAGGGATCGGCGCGCCTACCACGAACGTTCTTAACCCGACCGATCCGTCCCAGGTCGATCCTGTAGGAAAGGCACTTCTTTCTGCTTATCCTCTTCCAAATTCCGGTGGTTGGACCTCCAGCAATGTCAACACTCCGGATAGCGGAGATTTGTATAGCAATTACAGTGTCAATTCTCCCACTCATGACGATACCTGGAAATGGGATCAGCGCTTGGACTGGAACCCAAGCGCCGCGGACCAGGCCTATGCGCGCTTTAGCTACCAGCATGAGCAAGTGGGCCATGTACCCCTACTGGGACCGATTATTGACGGCAACGACCCGGGCATTACGGGCGGTATTACAGGTGCGGGCGCAGTCAATAGCGATCTGGCAGAAAACTTTATGATCAGCGAAACCCACATTGTCTCTCCCTCTCTCATCAACGAGTTTCGCTTTGGATATAACTGGGGCGTTTTCTCGGTGACCCAGTCGGATGCCAATATTCCGGCAGAGCAGTTGATTCCCGGGATGGGAGGTGTGCCTTTTACCGGATATGCGGGGCCCAATGGCGGCATCCCTTACATAAACTGGGGAGGGACAGATAGGTTTACAAGGGGCGGCGAACATGACATCCCATCCGTCGAGCGCCAAAACATTTACCAGATTCTCGATAACGTGACCAAGAATATTGGGAGCCACTCCCTAAAGTTCGGTGCACAGCTTGAGAGTATCCGCGCCTCCTTCGCTCAGTCCGTGTTCCCGCGTGGAAGATACTCGTTCAACGGCGTATATACCTCCAAACGCGACCCTGGAGGCAGCGGAACAACGAATACCGGAATGAGCGGCGCCGACGCGCTGACCGACAATATGTCGAACGTGGGTCTGTCTCCGGGGTGGAATACCGAGTACTATCGCGATTATCGTTCCGCTTATGTTCAGGACGACTGGAAGGTGAACTCCAAGCTGACCGCGAACCTGGGCGTACGGTATGACTTTATTCAGCCGCCCAGCAGTAAGGGGTACGAGGTAGCCAACCTCATTATCCAGTCGCAAGGTCTCGTCGCGCCGGGTACGGGTACGGCGGGAGGAGCAGCCACGGGCGCAGCCACCTATGTATTGCCTTCTCAGGCTGCGAGCGCCTACCCACTTTCGAATAGCTTCCTGCAGTCGATGAGCGTCAACAACATCAGTGTTGCGTACACCAGTTCCAACCCCAACTCCCTGATAAGCGTTCAGCAATATAACTTTGCTCCGCGCGTCGGCGTTTCCTATCAGATCGATGCCAAAACGGTGGTGCGCAGCGGCTACGGCCTCTTCTATGGATCAATTGAAGCGCCTGGAGGCGCCGAACTGCAGACGAACTATCCGTTTGCGTATCAAGTGGTTCTTTACGACCAGTATCTTGGTACCGGCAGTTGCTTCCCATCCAGCCAATATGGGTATAGCAACGCGAGTTCTGCCTGCCCGTCTTCCGCTCTTGCTGACAGCCCTGCCACTTTGACGTCATTGGGAGTATCAGCAGCGAATTCTCCATTTCCATACGGTACAACTCTGGAAACGGGAATGTCGCAGTATCTCTCGCATGGCGGCATAGGTGCTTTTGCCGGCTCAAGCGGCATTGCCATGGCCGATAGCCACATCAAGACTACCTATACCGAATCCTACAATTTGTCTATTGAGCGCGAGATTACCAGAGACATGGTTGCAACCGTCTCCTATGTAGGGAATGTAGGCAAGCATACCTTTGCGGGCACCGACCCCCTCGGGCCTCTAGCCATTACCAGCAGTAATAATCCTACGAACACCAGCGCATTTCCTGTAGGTATAGGTTTGTCTTCCGGCAGTGCCGAGCAGTGGATCGGCGAATCCATGTATAACGGGCTGCAGGCAAAGATTCAACAACGCTTCGCCAACGGCTTCAGCTTCCTTGGTACGTATACCTGGTCTCATGCTGTCGATGACGCTGGAAACCCCGGAATTGGGGGAGGACCGCCTTATCGCAACACAAACCTCATCCCACTCAAGTACGAGATGACCAACTCCAATTTCGACACCCGTCATCGGCTCACGTTTAATGGCCTCTATGAATTGCCCTTCGGCAAGGGGCGCAAATACCTGGCAAATAGCGGAGTATTGGATTATCTGGTCGGCGGCTGGTCGGCGAGCGCCACATGGACTGCGCAAACGGGCATTCCATTTACCGTTTTTACCGGGGGCGGTAATTTTGTGGCGGCTAACGGCATTGTCAATGGGCCGAATGCGATACTCGTTGGCAATCCGTTCAAGGGCGGTGGCAGAGTGCCGACGGCTAACCTGGACACTGGCAGCAGCTGCCCACTCAAGGTTAAGACCAGGACGAACTGGTATAACCCCTGCGCATTTATCGATCCACAACCGGGCACTAACATCGGTGTTGATCAGTATTTGACCGACCTGGCCAGCGCCATTGAATACGCCGGCGGAAAGTCGAATCAGATTCACGGGCCGGGATGGGAACGTGTCAACATGTCGGGGTTCAAGAACTTCAAGACTTTCCGCGAGCAGTACGTTCAGTTCCGCGCGGACGCCTTCAACCTCTTCAATAGCGAGTCCTGGGGACAGCCAAGCGAGACCGATCTTGCGCCGTCCACCGGCCTGATCTCTAGTCCTCAGCCGTTCCAAAACAACACGCCGGATGCACGATTCTTCCAGCTTTCCGCAAAGTACGTGTTCTAAAACAGCCGATAGCCTGCAGGTGCAATTGGGCCTGCAGTTTGGAAGGTAAGTCTCCCGCAGTCGTGAAGGCGCCTGCGGGAGATTTGGTTTTGGCGGTGAATGAAGTGTGTATCCGCCGGCAGAAACATTCCCGCCTCGCGCGCGAATTTTACGATACGCTATGGTGTGCCATGGACGCCTCTCGACGGAATCTCCTGAAAGCGGCCGCAGTCCTGCTCGTAGAGCAGTGGGCCACCTCGCGCAGGCGCGCGTTCGCCGGCAAGCTCGATACCGCGGGTAATGATGAGCGCAAGATCATCGTCGTGTCTTGCGCCGGGATTCGCCGTGCCGAGACCTTTCACAAGACCGGGCTTTCGAACATTCCCCATCTGTACCGCGAACTGCTGCCGCGCAGCGTGTTCTACCCCTTCATCCGCAATGCCGGCGCAACCTCCCACTACAACGCCATCTCCAGCATCCTGACCGGGAATTGGGAGCGCCTGGACGACTGGGGCGCCTCATCGCCGCTCAGCCCCACATTGTTTGAATACCTGCGCAAAAATATGAGCCTCTCCCAGGACAACGCCTGGCTGATCTCCAGCAATAAAGCCCTTTCCAGCCGGATAGGCGCCAGCTCGATGCGCGACTTCGGTCCCCGCTACGGCGCCAACGTTATCTTCCCCAAGCAGTTGCTCATCAACGCCGTGATTCGCGCCGCCTCGCAGGGGCACCCTGAGCATAGCGCCGATCGCGCGGCCATGCAGCTGGAACTCGAAGCCATATTGAAGCACGCGGACAACTACGACGGCCTCGGTTGGTCCGTCTTCGGGGATGAGCCGGTCCTCGACCTTCCGATGCAGAGCTCCATGCAGAAGGCCATCGAGGATCTGGTGCGCACCAATGCGCCGGTCACCGGGGATGAGTTCACTTTTCTTGTGAGTTCTGAAGTCATGCGGCGCTTTGCTCCCACTTTGCTGGTGATGACCTTCTCCGATGTGGAGGTTGCGCATTTCGGATCGTATTCCATGCATCTGGCCGGCATACGCACAATGGATCGCCTGGTTTACGAACTCTGGAATCTGGTTGAGTCGCTTCCCGCCTACAGGGGAAGGACCACTCTCTTTGTTCTTCCCGAATTCGGGCGCGATTTCGACGGGTCAAGCACCAACGGCTTCTTCAATCACCGGGCGATTGACGATTCCACGGCCTTGACTTGGATGATGTGCATCGGAGAGGCCGCCAAATCCCCCGATGTGATCGAGCGCCAGGTGCAGCACATCGACATCTGTCCTGCGATTGCCGGGCTTTTCGGAATCCGGGAGCTGGATCTGCCGGGCAAACCGTTGCCGGGGCTGTGAGAGCGATGGTGTCACCATGAACAAGGTCAATGCGCACGCGAAACCGCCCGCTCAGGATGCCTATCCGCGTCTCATAGAGCGCCTGCCGGTGACGCTCCGCCCGGCGTTGAATCAGCAGTTGAGCCAGTGGGCAATGCTGTTCCCCTTCGAGCAGAATCGCGTGGTTACTTTCATGGATGGCGTCGAGGCTTTGAGTCCCGCAGCGTTCCAAGCTCTTACCGGTCCGCTCTTCGCCCTGGAAGCGAAGATGGATGTCAGGCATTGGAACTTCTCCGAGCAGGCCGACACTATCGAAAATGCCTCCCTGCTGGCGCGTTCGGCATACTACGCCGACTGGCGCCGGGAGACAGAAAAAGTCTTCGAGGGGATCAACGCCGCGGCGCGCGTTTCCGCTCCGGCTCAAACCGGCTCGACGCGGCTCATCCTCCTTTTTCTTCCCGCCAGCCTTCCCGTCGACCATGAGACTGTGTGGCAACAATGGGATCCACGCGGGCAAGAGATCAAAATCTCCGGGGACGCGGGAGGGATCTGCGAATTGGCGCTCAAAGGCAAGCCGGGCCTTTCCGGGATCGCTACGCTGCTGGCCGGCCACGGCGCTGCGGAAAGCTCCGACCTGTGGCTTATCGACGCCGCGGAAAAAATGAACGCCGCGCTCTCTTCTCTTCCTTCTCCGCCGGCCGCATCTTCCTTGAGCCATACGGCGCTCAAGCCGTTCCGCGACAGGTTTCTCGCCGAGTTGAACAAGGCTCCCAAGAGCATTCAAATCACCGATGAGGTCGTGGCCAGCCTTCGCCGCGAATCCTGGGATGGCTGGAACCTCTGGCCCGCGGAACTTGTTGGTCAGCCAAGGATGCGGCAGTTTGTGATAGACCTTTTTCTCAGCGGCAACGGCGCTCTCATCTTCTCCAATTCCTTTGTTGAATGGGCGGCCTGTGAGGCGCTTCGCCGCGCTCGTCCCAGGGTCATGGTTGCCCGCTTCGGCATGCGCAGCAAGCCCAAGCCTTTCACCAGCATCGCCGTCTTTGAGAATCAACAGCGAATCAGCTCGCTTCCCGACGTGGACGATCCTGAGAACAGCGCCGTCGATGCTCTCATTCTCGCCCGCTATGTCTGGCTTTCCGCTTCCAGGTATCCTGAGCAGGATCGCACCATCTGTCTCTGTGTCTCTGAATTCAGCAATACCGCCTATCTGATTGCCCCTGCGGATAAGAGCCCGGGGTGGAGTACGGAGCGCTCGCTGACTCCGGAGGATGTTTACAAATGGCTAGCCGCACAGATCGCAGCGTAAGGATCCAGTGTGTCGTCTCAATCGAAAAGGCAAATGCCTGAAGTGTGGGGATTTCACCCTGTCGATTTCAGCAGAAAATCAAACTGCCGAAGTAACCGCGAATACTTCCGAAGTGCAGGTCACGCAGAATGCGATTCAGCATGTGCTGCCCACGCGCGGTTTGGAAATTCTGCCTCTTATTGCCCGTGCACTGGCCTTTACATGACAGTGGATGAACGAATCAATGCGCCATTCACCCAGAACCCTCGGGAACCGCTCAAGACGTCAGAACAGTTCAAACTTAGGGCTTTCGTCGCGAGTGGCCGATACAGCACCGTCCGCGGAGTTGTGGGTCACGGTCTGGCTGGCCATGCTATAGGTATCGAGGTGAGCGGCGAGAAGAGACTTGAAGGTCAAATCGAGCTGGCCATCCCAACTGGAGTCGAGCGGCTTTTCACTGAGCCGCTGCATGTGATCGCGCATTTCAATCAGCGCGCCTTGCACATGCTCCATTCGTTGCCGCATCACATCCTGAAACTGGATGTGACCCATTGCCCGTCTCAGGCCGAGCACGCTCTCCTGGCAGCTTGCATCGACTCCGACGATGAGGGCGCGCATCGTCTGGTCGTTGTTGCTGAAATCCTCCTGCATTCGAAGCAGGTCGGCCATCAACCCTGCCATTACGTCTGTTTTTTCGTGCATTTTCAGTGCCATTTCAGTCTCAGCCACCTCCTGGCTTGCACGAGCGCAGGTGGAGTTGATCTTGTGGGCAATGTCCTCGGCAGCCTTGGAGGTTTGCACGGCCAATTTTCTTACTTCAAGGGCTACCACGGCGAAACTTAGACCGGCGGTGCCGGCCCGCGCCGCCTCAATCTCGGCATTCAGCGCCAGCAAATGAGTCTTCTGGGCGATCGCGGTGATGATTTTAATCATGGGCGTCAGCGCGAGCACCTCGCTGGAAAGACTTCGGATATGTTCGAAGTCGCCCTTGAGTTCCTCGGTTTGCTGCTCAATCTGCATGCCGATGGCAGAGACAATCGCCTTATTCACTTCGACCCGCGATTGCGTGCTCTCCATGATGGTCTTGCTGTTTTCGACGGTTTGAGCGATGAGGTCTCTCTGCTGGCTGGTTTTCTCATTGAGCACAGAGATCTGTTCAATTACCTTGAGAACCTCGCGCTCGGATTCGGCCAGCGAATCGCCAATATGATCGTGCATGACATCGATATAGAGTCTGGAGTCCTTTATCTCATCGCTCAATGCTTCGCGCCCTGACAGCGCATGCTCCAGTTCGCGGGCGGTCATCTTTCCGGCATTTCCTAATTCGGCAATACCACGGCGGGCCCCGATCCAGCTCACCAGCGCGACGATAATCTGGGGCACCAGGATGAGAAAGAAGCACATGGTTGCGATATAGAGCCCGCGATGGGCGGGATACCATGACAATGGATAGGCTCCGGTCCACCAAAGCGCAGCCAGGGACGCTATATTGAGCGCCAGGGCGAAAAGCAGACGCATGGTGGTGCGGCGTAAGCGAAATGCCGAACGATCGCTCACGTCCCCGGCCCGATCGTCGCGGAAACCAGATGCGCGAGAGTCATGCTCATTGGTGCAATCGATGGCCTGGCTCATGGTCTACGCCCCTGGAAGAATCTGTTTGATGATCTTGATCAGCTCTTCGCCGTCCACTGGCTTGACCAGCCACCCGGTCGCTCCCAGACGCCGCCCCTCATCCCGCTTGGCAGCCTGGCTCTCAGTGGTCAACGTCAAAATCGGTATGAATTTGAAGGCGGGCAGCGCGCGCACCTTGCCGATCAGCTCAAGCCCCCCCATCACCGGCATATTGACATCGGTAAGAATGAGATTGGGCTTGAGCCCGGCTTTCAACTTGTCCAGCGCCGCTTGCCCGTTGTTGGCAGTTTCCACGCGAAAGCCGCCCGTGCCGAGATTGGCCTTGAGGCTCATCAGCATGGTGAGCGAGTCATCGACGACCAGAATTGTCATTGCCATGGGGCGATCCTTACGTTACTGGTTCCAGCGCGATTTCAGAGATAACTTCGGATACCTTTCCCTTATGCAATGCTGCCGCTCTCCGGCTGTTGCGGCGGTTGGGCGGGCGCGGCTTCTGATTCTCCATATCGGCAGAAGGAGGGAAAACCATCTCAAGCCAGGCGCGCAGCTTCGCGTCTTCAGGCCAGCGGGAGATCGCCGGTTTGGCTGCCATCAACACCTGCAGATTGGCGGTATGCAAATGGCGGCAGGCTGAAAGATCTACCTTGGCAGATGGCTCATGCTGCAACCATTCGAGCAGCCCTTCGGCTTCTTCCACGCTGACAGCATCGCGAAGAAACGCATGGTCCTTCTTGAATTCGATAGGCATTAGACAATCTCCCGAGTATTGAGAATCATGAGCACCGATCCGTCTCCTAAAAGGGAGGAACCGGAATAGGCCGAAAGGCCGGATAGAACCCCGCCGAGAGGCTTTTGAATCAGCCCAAGGGTCGCCTTGAATGCATCTACAAGCAGACCCAATACTTCGCCGCCGGAGTGAACCAGAAGCACAGCCAGCTCATCGTCTTCATTGGCGCGAGGCGGAGTCGGCACTCCCAAAAGCCCGTTCAAGGCTTTCAGCGGAATGACGCGCCCGCGCAAAACGGCCGTCATGCTTTGTTTGATCCAGCGAATGGAGCTTCTGGGAATGCGGACCGTTTCCACCACCTGGTCCATGGGCACGCCAAAGAGCTGGCCGTCGGACTCGACGATCATCACCTGGGTTACAGCCATCGAGAGCGGCAGAGAAATCCTGATGGTGGTGCCCTTGCCCAGTTCGCTTTCAATATGAACCGAGCCATTGATCTTGCTGACCGCGGTACGGACGACGTCCATGCCCACGCCGCGACCGGAGAGGTCGGTGACCACCTCTGCCGTGGACAGGCCGGCAGAGAAGATCAGGTTGATCGCCTCCTGATCGCTGATCCGGTCAAGTGCCGCTTCGTCGATCAGGCCCTTTTCGTAAGCCTTGCGCTTGATGATGGCGGGATCGATGCCCTTGCCGTCGTCAATAATTTCAATGACCACCGTATCCGACTCCTGTGAAGCGCGGATGGTGATCGTACCTGTCTCCGGCTTGCCGCAGGCACGGCGAACTTCAGGGCTCTCGATGCCATGATCGAGGCTGTTGCGAACAATGTGAATTAACGGGTCGGCCAACGACTCGACGATGTTCTTGTCGGCCTCGGTCTGCTCGCCTTCAAGCACCAACTGCACTTCCTTGCCGAGCTTGCGGGAAATGTCGCGCACCAGCCGCGGAAAGCGCTGAAAGACGAATGAAACGGCCATCATGCGTACCTGCATGATCGCGCCCTGCATCTCGTCGGCTATGCGGTTGATTACGGCGTATTCGCTCTTGATTTCTCGCGACAGATCGCGCACGCCGTACTGCGCCTCGGCCCGCTGCGCAAGATACGGCAAGGCGTTTTTTGAAACCACCAGCTCCCCGATCAGGTTCATCAGCAAGTCGATCTTGGCTTGATCGACTTTGAGGCTCTTGGGACCGTTATACGCGTCATCGGCGCGGCGGCCGAATTTGATCCCATCATCGGATGGCGGTTGGGCGGAACTGGTTTCCTGCGGCGGAACGGGGGCGCACTTATCCACCCTCCTGGAGGACGCGGCCTCGGCCGGGCTCAGCAGAGCTTCCGCCCGGTTATCGGCCGGCGATTGCTCCTCTTCGATTGAATCGGGCTTGTTTGTTTCAGTGTTCCATGCGTGGAGCCATTCCAGCAGCGGGGCGCTCTTTCCTGAAGCCAGAGCCTGCCCGAGCGCCGCCTCAATAAGATCTTTGGCGGAAGCATCTCCAACCACCCTCGCAATGTTGGTCAGCACTGTGGCAACCGCTTTGATCTGCCCTGGGTTCCAGTTGGAGCGATCAATCGACATCAAAATCTTTTTCTGGTTGGATAGAATCGTGTCAAACGCGGCGGCTTCCTCCGCCGAAAATTTAAAAAGAGCCGATGGCGATGGCAAAGAAGCTTTATCGGACAAGATGTTTTCATTGCCGTTACGGACAATCGCAGTGTCGGAACCCACCTCCTTCGCGTCCTCGAGCAACGAATGTTCCAGCCACTCGGGATCGACAGCAAGAATCGGCGCCTGGTCTGGCATATAACGGAAGTACTCAGCCAGTTCCTCGCGCGGTGCGCACGTGAGGAGATAGAAATCCAACACGCAGTTGTATGTGTCCATCACAGCGAGCGGCGGAAAGGGCGCGCGTTGCCGGGCGCAGCCCCACAACAAATCAGGCGTCTGGCGCGCGCGGTGAAAAGGGTCGTCGCCCTGAAAGAAGCATCCGGGCTCAGGAGAGTAAACAATCCAATAGAGGTTGGTCCCGCCCTGGGACAGGAGAACGGAATCCCACCGAATCTTTTCGGGAACCTCGTCAAAGAGCGGCGGCGCGGGGTTCGCCTTTCCATTTGAGAATCTTTGCCCAGTCGCCGCGGGAAGAACATCGCCGGAGCGATCGGCATTCGCCGTTGCCGGCATCAGTTCCCGCAAAGCCAACGCAATATGAACGGAATCTTCAGCCCGGCTGGCGTCTATGCTTTCTGTCTTCTCGATGTCTCCGCACAAAACCATGACAAAGTCCATCGCGGCGAGCAAGCCATCGGCCAGCCTTCGCGAATAGGCAATCTCTCCGCTTCTCACCATGACCAATAGGTCTTCGCCGGCATGGAGGACACGCGTCATTTCCGGGAATGTGAACAGGCCGCTGTTTCCCTTCAATGTATGCATCAGGCGAAACAGTTCGTCCATCGCGTCGTGGTCGTTGGGCGCTTTTTCCAGTTGCATCAGCTTTTCGCCGATGCCCTGGGAAAACTCGGTGGATTCCGATAGAAACTGTTCAAGCAGCGGGGTCATTGGCTATGCTCTCCGAGCATGAGACGGACATGAGTCAGTAGCTGCGAGGGACTGACAGGTTTGACGAGATAGCCGTTGGCGCCGGACCGGTAAGCTTGCAATTGATCGTCGGCCTCGGCTTCGGTAGAGACAATGATGGCCGGCATCTGAGGAATCTCCAGGCGGCGCAATTCTCTCAAGAAGCCGTAGCCGTCCAGCTTGGGCATATTCACGTCGACCAGAAAGAGATCGAAGGGCGATTGCAAAGCCTTTTCCAGCGCCTCGATTCCGTTCCATGCCTCTTCCACCGCGTAGCCGGCGCATTCGAGAATGTCGCGGTGATACATGCGTACCGTGGCAGCATCGTCGACCAGCAGAATGCGTTTCATCGAGCCTCCAGTGCTTTCCTATAGACGATGGCTTCCGGAAATTTGCACACCTTGAAGAGCGGCGAAATACGGCTCATCGATTCCGAGTGGCCCAGACAGATGTATCCGCCCGGATTCAATACTTCGTAGAATGCCTCCGCCGCGGTCTTCCGCGATAGATCGTCGAAATAGATAAGAAGATTGCGGCAGAAGATGATATCGAAGTTGCGGTATCTCAATGTGTCGGCAGGCTCGGAGAGATTGACCCTGGTGAACTCGACTGCCTGGCGAAGATCGTCGCAAAGCTGGTATTCGTTTTTCACTCCCGTAAAGTATTTTTCCAGCCAGACCGCCGGCATGTGCTGCACGGAACGAATGGAATAGCGTCCGGCTCGCGCGCGCCGCAGAATGTTGGTATCGATGTCCGACGAGATGATCTCCACGTCCCAGTCCGCGATGCCCGGCCAGGTTTCCTGCAGGTACATGGCGACCGAATAGGGCTCTTCTCCAGACGACGAAGGGATGCACCAGATGCGTATCGGGTCTCTGCCCTTCTTGCGCTGAACAATCTCCGGAAGGATGGAGTTGACCAGGCACTTGAATTGATATTCCTCGCGCAGGAAATAAGTTTCGTTCACTGTCATCAGGTTGGTGAGCTGCTGCAACTCTTCGCCCGATGGTTGAAAGCGCAAAAGCGCGAAGTAGCCGCGAAAGTTTTCAGTGTTCGTCGCCTTGATCCGTTCCACCAGGCGTTTGTCCACGAAGTAGCGCTTGGTCAGTTCGAAGTTGATCCCGGTCTTGCGATAGAAGAATTCCTTGAACTTGAGGAAGTCTTCGTCGGTGATTTCCGGTACGGATTCGGAATGTTGATAAGATGCACTCATGATCCGGTCAGACTCCACGAATGCGTTTGATGGCCCGGTTGGCGGCAAATTGAATGAAGACCTCGGAGACAAAGCGGACTTTGAGCCGGAGAAGCGGTTCCAGGGCGGCCTCTGTTCCCACTTCGCAGAGCAGATCGACCGCGGTGGCGCAGACGTTCAGGTGGACATCCTTTTCGATGACTTCGATGAGCCAGCTCTCCACATCCGGCTGTCGTCGCGAGTCGAGAATATTGACGGCAAAAATGCGCACGTCGGGATCGGAGTCGGCAAGCAAGGTTCGCAGCGTGGCCGATACATCGCCGGAGAGAAGGCCGATGGCCTCGATGACTTCGTTGCGCAGCGCCGCATCTTCGCTGCGCAGGCACTCGGCCATGCCGGCAGCGGCCGACGGATCGGCGAGACGAACCAGCGTGGTCAAAATGACCTCGCGCACCGCCGCGTCCTGCTCGCGCCTCAAGCGGCTTACCAGCGCGCCGGACACATCCGGGAAGTGCAACATCTCCCGCGCGGCCTGGCGGCGAGTCTGAGGGTCGCTATCCTCTAGGCATGCCGTTAACTCGGCACAGCTTCGTTCCTGCTTCGGCACGTCGGCCGGGGCTGGTTCCATCGCTTTCCGTTTTACGAACGCCATGAACTTTCCTTACCGGCCAGCCCAGCTTGAGACCTGCGCGGCGACGTCTTCCGCCGCGAGGATCAGGCTGGCGCCGCCCTTGTCGACCAATTCCGCCGGCATGCCATACACCACGGCCGACTCTTCCGATTCGGCAATCGTACGGCCGCCCCGCTTCTTGATTTCGGTGAATGCATCCGATCCGTCGTTGCCCATGCCGGTCAGCAGCACCGCTGTGATCTTCTTGGGCTCGTAGTGCTGCAGGGCCGATCGCCCCAGCAATTCGACCGAAGGGTGCCAGTGGTGCTTGGAATTCTCAGGAACCGGCAATACATTCAGCTTGCCTGCCCGCCTGGTCAGAAGCATGTCCGCGCCGCCTCGGCCGATGTAGACTGTGCCCGCCTCGACGGGCAGCGTTTTCGATGCCTCGGTTACCGGAAGCGCACAGCACTGATTCAGTCTTTCCGCAAATGCCTTGGTAAACGCCGCCGGCATGTGCTGCGCCACCAGCACCGGCCAGGGAAAGTCCGGCGGCAATCCCGACAGAACGATCTCCAGCGCTCTCGGGCCCCCGGTCGATGCTCCGATGATCAGCAAACCTTCGGAGGTGGCTCTGGACCGCACCGCCAGGGAAAACGCCGCGGTAGCTTTTTTGCGTTGCTCCCGGATGCGCCGGACAACTTCGGATCCTGTCGATCCCTTGGTTTTGACTCGCGCCCGCGCGGCAGCGCGTACCTTGGCGATCAGATCCTCGGCGATCTTGTCGATCGACAGGGAGATGGTGCCGCCGGGTTTGGCAATGTAATCCACCGCGCCCAGATTCAGCGCTTCGAAGGTTGCCAACGCTCCTTGTTCGGTGAGCGAAGAGACCATCACCACCGCAACCGGCCGCTCGGCCATGATGAGCGAGAGCGCTGTCAATCCGTCCATCTCCGGCATGTTGACATCCAGGGTCACCACTTCCGGTTCGAATTCCAGGTTTTCCCGCACCGCTTCGGCCCCGTTTCTAGCCTGGCGGATGTCGAAGTCGCCCTCGGCCTGAAACAGCGTCATCAACTGACGCCGCATCAGGGCCGAGTCATCGACTATCAACAGCTTGATTGGGGTCGTCATGGGCTTAGGCGACGATACTGGCCAGAGCTGCCAGTTCCTTCTTCGCCATAAGGTGCGGTGGATCGATCAGTTGCACCATACGCTTTTGCTTCTCGAGGTTGGCCATGCGGCTCAACAGAAGGCTCTGCTGATCCGACAGTTGCGGCGACGCTTCGATGGCTGCCTTGGGAATCTTCAGCACCTCGGCCACCTGATCCACAATGAACCCGGTGCGCACATTGGAGATCAGAAAGACCATGATTCGTTGCCGGTCGGTGCGTTCCACCTGCTTGAGACCGAGGCGCAGGCGAAGATCGATCACCGGCAGAACGGAGCCGCGCAGATTGATGACGCCCTCGACAAAAGAAGGCGCTTGCGGAACCCTGACCAGAGCCTCGGGGACGCGGACAATCTCCTGCACGCTGGCGATCGGCGCGCCGAATTCCTCCTTGTCGAGGCGGAAGATCACCACCTGCTCGTCATCGTCCAGATCGTCGTCCACTTCCCCGGCGATCAGATCGCTTTCCTCTTCGCTTTTGCTCACGGCGCTCAGTGCCTCCTTGATTACGGAATGGCCAAACAGATTGCGCGCGGTGACAATCGACACCAGGCGCTTGCCATTGTCCAGCCGGCAGATTGAGGTGATTTCGGCGAGATTGCCCTCGCGGGCCAGCAATGCGGGGAGCGCGTCCACTCCGGTCTTGGCGACCCGAAGCACCTCGCTGACCGCATCCACCACCACGCCTACGGAGACGCCATTCAGCGTCAGCACGACGATGCGGCTTTTTTCGTCCAGATCGCGGTGCTCGATGGCAAACATGCTGCGCAAGTTGACCAATGGCAGCAAACGGCTGCGCAGGGTCATCACGCCCAGCACGTGCGAATCCGAGTGCGGCACATGCACCACCGCCTCCGGAACCTGCACGATCTCCTGCACCTCTTCGATGGCGATGGCATACTCCTGGCCATCCACATCGAAGCTCACCAGTTGCAGTTCGTCGCTGCTGTCTTCTTCCTCAACCTCGACGTTGGCCTGCACCGCGCCTGCCGTACCCGCGTTCCTGGTGAGAGACGCGATCTGCGTGAACTCCTTCTCAATGAGTTTGAGAAAGTCCAGCACCATGATCATGGGGTGGCCGCCTACGTCCTTGAGCAAGCCGGAAAGCACCTCGGTATTGACCGTGGTGCGGATCGAGCCAACGTCTTCGATGTGGTTGGCATCCACGCCCACCACGCTCGAAACACGATCGACGACAAAGCCCAACGGCTGCCCCACGTCCACCACCAGGGCGCGCGTCGAGTCGTCATGGGCCAGTTCGGGAAAGCCGAAAAGACGCCGCAACGAGATGATCGGCAATACTTTGCCGCGCAGATTCGCGAGGCCTTCCAATGCCGCCGGAGCAAGAGGAACGCGCACCACATCGGGAACGCGAATGATCTCTTTTACCGGAGTCATATCGGCGGCGAAGACCTCTTCACCGGCAATGAAGATGACAAACTGCTGTGTGCCCTGTTGTGTAGTGGAGGTGCGCGGCCCGCTCTCGTTCCGATCGAGGCTCACCTCCTCAGGTTGATGAATATTCGCGCCTCGCACGTCGAGTTCGCTCTCGTCGGGATCCATCACGGCGACGCTTCCCGCATCCTCTTGCTGTTTCAAGATTCGTTTCGTCATCGCGGCCTCCTTACCCTGCAGCCTGAAGTTCGTCCGCCAGGGATGCAATCTCTTCGATAGCGGCAGATAGGTCCTCGGCTCCCTTGGACTGCTGCTGGGCGGCGCCGAATGCCTCGGTGGCTGCCCGGTCGGCTTCGGTCGCGGCAGAGGAAATCTGCTCGATCCCCTTCTTCACCTGGCCGATTGCGCCGGAGATTTCGTCGGAAGCGGCAAGAATCTCCGCCGTGCCCTTTTCCACCACCAGGATGTCGGTCTCGATCGTCACCAGGTCGATGTTGGTTTTCTTGGCCTTCTCCACCTCGGCCAGCGCCGCCACCACGATCTCGCTCAGGTCGCGGCCAACCACGCCGATCTGGTCCTGCACCGCCTTCACAAGGTCCTTGATCCGGTCGGCATTTTCCGACGAATCGTGGGCCAGGTTGCGGATGTCGGTGGCCACCACGACGAAGCCCTTGCCGAACTCTCCGGCCCTGGCGGCTTCAATGGCGCCGTTCACGGCCAGCATGTTGGTCTGGATGGATACAGTACTGATGGCCTCGACGATCTTGTCGATGCGTCTCGATACCAGTTCCAGCGCGTTCATCTGCTTGATGCTGGCGCGGGAGGCTTCGGCCGAAGTGGAAAGGCCGGTCACCAGCCCATTGATGCCGATCTTGTTCTCGTCCAGCAACTTCTTGATTGCAACTACCTTCTCCGCGCTGACGGTAGCGCGTTTCTGGGCCACATCCAGCCCTTTCTCGATCTCGTTGGTGGCCGCGGACGACTCCTCGGAGGCCGCCGACTGCACCTCGGCGCTTTTCTTGATCAGGTTCAGAGCGGCCATGATCTGGGCGCTGGAGCGATTGATCTCCTGCACCGCCGAGGAAAGCTCCTCGGCTGATGAAGCTACCTGTTCCGCGCTCTTGGCCACATCGGTTGAGTTCTTCAAATCCTCCGCCAACTCCGACAGAGCCTGGGCCGCCTGCTCGCATTCGTTCAGTGCCAGGGTCTGCTCGGCCACGGTCTTGGCCGATTCCTGGGCCGCGGAAGACTGCTCCTCGGCTGCCGCCGCAATGCTCTGCGATCCCTTCAGCGCCTGTTGGGCGGCTAAGTTCGATTGTCCGGCGTTGACGCCAACTTCCGTGATTCCCCTGACGATCTCAATCACCGCCGTGCGGATCTCTTCCATCTGAATGGTGACGGTCTTGCCCTTTTCAACTTCTTCTTCAATGGTCTTCGCCGAGGCGTTGATGCCGTCGGCAATGGTTTTCACGTCCACCTGAATCTGCCCAACCAGCTCCTGAATCTGTTTGGCGCTTTTCTCCGAGGTCTCGGCCAGTGTTCGCACTTCATCGGCCACCACCGCGAAACCCTTGCCATGCTTGCCGGCGCGGGCGGCTTCAATGGCCGCATTCAAGGCCAGCAGGTTGGTCTGGTCGGCGATACGCGCCACCGCTTTCACAATGTCGCCGATATTGGCTGCCTGCTTTTCAAGCTCCACCACCATGCGCACTGAAGCGATCTGGCGCTGCCCGGCTACCGCGACATTGGTGATCAGGCTGGCTACGTCGGTGCCGCTTTGAGCGATCAGGGTCTGAATGACTTCACCCTTGCCGCGCCCCAGGTCGGCGTTTTGCAACTGGCGCGTAAGCGCGGCGCCCACCTGCTGAAATGCTTCCAGAGACTGTTGCGCCGCGCTCGAGGCTTCTTCCGCCCCAGAGGCGATCTGGTCGCTGGCGCGCTTCAATTCCTCGGCCGCCGAAGAGGCCTCGCCGATGCCCGAGGCCAACTGGCCGGTGGCCGCGGCGATGCGCTCCGCCGCCTGTTGCTGTTTGGCGAGGGTTCTCGCCTTTTTGCGCTGTGCTTCCGCCTCGCGGGTGGCTACGACTGTTGACTTTCCATCCGTTACGGCGGTTATTGCCTGGACGGTCGCTTTCTTGACGAGTGCCATGCCTGATCCTTTCGTGACTCCTGCTCCAGGACGCGAATCCGCGATGCTTCCGTACCCGGAATCCGCGAGAAGAGAGGAAATGTGCGAGAGCGGGCGCAGTTGCGCTGCGCTCGGTGGGCCTATGGAAAACCTCCGCGAGCGATCGTCGATGTCCTGGGCTTATAAGCGGTGCGACGTTGCAATTGGTTGGCCCGGTGCTGCTTATAGCTGGAAGACAATCGGCCACTCGTTGCGAGGGCGGTGCGGTTCGTAGTCTCGATTACGCGAGGTCCTTGCCCTGGCGCATGAATGGTTTTGCAAAGATGGGAGAGGACGAGTCCGGTGGCAGTCAGTCCATCATTGTCGTTGCGCTACGGTTGCAAACGAAACGGTTGGCTCCTCAACCTGGCGCAGGGATGCTGATTTCTCTGCGCCACGATTTAATAATCGGTTCTGTGCAGGGAAATGCTCACCGGAAATGATGGTTGCGCTGCATTGCAATTCAGGGTTGGGCTGGAGTGGAGTACCGTTGCCCAATTCGGGAAATTTCAAGAACCTGTCTGCCAGGCTGCGGAAAAACTCTGGCCAAGGGCTTCGCCCTCGAAATCCCTTTGTTTACGGGGCCAGTCTTAACATGTTAAGAGCCCCTCGGAATTGTTGAAGTGTTTTTGTTTACGATTTGAGCGGTAAGAATCCAATCGCGGCACTGGTTTTAAAAGGGCACGACCTCAGTCGTGCCGCAAACACTTTCAAATCATCGCGGGCTTTACAGGCTGCGGAAACCTAAGCCATTCGGTATCAAACACTTGCGAACGCCACCCCGAGCTGGGTACAGGCGCTGTATCCCAGTACGCATCCTGTAACCAAAACATTTAAATGAACTTAAAGAGAAATCGACACCCCGCGAACAGCCACTGTGAAAAAGTGAAGCAGCCCACGCGCAATGACTGCTTTCCACTCGATAAGTCGCCAGGCGCCTCCCGCCCAATCGCGCCATAGTCTCCCTTCGCCGCAGTCGTGCTCAATTACACTGCTTAATAGACCAACCATGTCGGACATTCTTCACAAAACGCGCACCACTCTGGAAATGATCAAGTGGGAGCACTCCATCTTCGCACTGCCATTCGCGCTGACGGCCGTGCTGCTGGCAGCCAACGGGCTTCCCGCCTGGCGCACTGTCGCGTTGATCCTGGTGGCCATGGTCGCGGCGCGCTCCGCGGCCATGGCCTTCAACCGCTGGGCCGATGCCGATCTCGACTCCGCCAACCCCCGCACCAGCAGCCGCGCCATTCCCGCTGGCTTGCTTTCGCGTCAGTTTGTTCTCGGCTTCACGCTGCTCATGACGCTGGCTTTTGTCGCCGCCGCCGCCGGACTGAACCGTCTCACTCTCTACCTCTCGCCGCTGGTGCTCCTGGTTCTGTTCGGCTACAGCTACATGAAGCGCATCACCCGCTGGTCGCACCTGATTCTGGGTCTCGCGCTCGGTCTCGCTCCCTCGGCCGCGTGGATCGCCGTCCGTGGCACCCTCGACGCGCGCATCGTCGTGCTTACTGCGGCGGTCACGTTGTGGGCAGGCGGTTTCGACGTGCTTTACGCCTGCCAGGACTACGAGCACGACCGCGACGCCGGACTCTATAGCCTGCCCCGCGCCATAGGAATCCCCAAAGCCTTCTGGGCAGCCCGCGCCATGCATCTGGCCATGCTCGGGCTTCTCATCTGGTTCGGCCTTCTCTTTCATTTTCTTGCGCTCGGCTGGGCAGGCATCGCCGCCGTGGCTCTGCTGCTGGCTTACGAACACTCCATCGTTTCCCCTCGCGATCTGCGCCGCCTCAATGCCGCATTCTTCACCATGAACGGCGTCATCGCCATGGTCTTCTTCGCCTTCGTCGCCGCCGACCTCTGGCTACGGTAAGAATTGGTCCATTAACCTGGATTTCTGTGAAGGGTACGGGCTTTACAGGCTGCGGAAAAACTCGATCTTGGCACAAAACCTCAAGGCTTTGTATCAGGGCACGACTTGCCGGGGTCCCCGGCGACAGGTCTTCGTTGCAGGGGTGGCTTGAGTCGTGCCGCAACTGCCGTAAAATCAACGTGGACTTCAGCCCCTGAACGACTGTCATTCTGGGTTCTCGCCAGAATCAGGCCTTTTTCCGCAGCCTGTTAAGCCCCTGAGGGAATGTTGGTTTGGCAAGTAGGCTTCTGAATAATCCCATCCGTCTCTCGAGCAGCCAACCCTGTAGTATGGTCAATTCCATGAACATTGCAATTCAAGGAGAACCCGGCTCCTTCAGCCACGAAGCGGCACTGAAGCTGGTTCCGGGCGCCACCATTGTTCCCTGCGCGCTTTCCGCGGAAGTCTTCGCCGCGCTCACTTCCGGAAAAGTGGACGCCGCGGTGATTCCCATTGAGAACAGCCTGGCCGGCTCCGTCTCGGAGCACTTTGACCTGCTGCTCACCCACGACGTGAAGGTGGAGCGGGAGACTCTGCTCCGCATCCGCCACAACCTGATCGCGATTCCAGGCGCCGTGACCAGCGAGATCGACCGCGTCTTCTCGCATCCCGTGGCTCTGGCGCAGTGCCGGCTCTTCCTGGCCCAGCATCCAAGGATGGAAGCCTTCGCCTCCTACGACACCGCCGGAAGCGTGAAGCAACTGGTCGATCTCCGCGACCGCCATGCGGCCGCCATCGCCAGCGAAGCGGCCGCGCAGTATTACGGCGCCGAAATTCTGCAGGCCGGCATCGAGGACAATGCGGAGAACTTCACGCGCTTCTTCCTGGTGCGCCGCGCGTCCGACTCCGTTGCCGATCCAGGATCGAACAAGCAATCGAACAAGCTTAGCCTAGCATTTTCCGTCGAAAACCGCCCCGGTTCGCTGGTAGCGGTGCTCAACGAGCTTGCAGACCTGGGCACCAACCTTACCAAGATCGAGTCGCGGCCCGTGCACGGCAAGCCCTGGGAGTACATCTTTTATGTGGACTGCCAAATCCGCTCTTCCGACGAAGGCTCGCGGGCTCTCGAGGCGCTCGGCAGGCACTGCGCCATGGTCAAAGAACTGGGCCGCTACCAGGAGGCGTCCCGGTAACACCCACCTCCCGCAACTGCGCGATTGGCGTCATGCCTGAACAAAAACAAACGGGGACAGGCCAAGGCCCGTCCCCGCATCGAGTGTTCCAGATTGGTGATCTCTGTATTTAGAAGTGATAGGCCACGCCGACGACCGGATTGCTGATGTTGTACCAGCGCTTGGTATCCAACTGGGCATCGCCGAATGTAGGTACCTTGGTGACCCAGCCGCGATACTCGGCGCGAATGTCAAAGCTGGGGCTGATCTCGTATGCAAATCCGGCTCCGTAGATGGCGCCGACTTCAGTCTGCTGTTTTACGTCGAGCGACGTGGTTCCGGAGTTGCGGATGGGCAAAAAGATGAAGCCGCCCGGGCCTCCCTCCACAAATGGATTCAAGTTCTTGAAGACAAAAGATTTAACGAAGGCAGCCGACATCTCCTGGGTGCGGGTGTTGATGTTGTAGTGGTCGGGATTCGCGTAGTAGTGAATGTTGTTCTCGTAGGTCATCTGGTAGTTGGCCTCTAAGGCAGCGGTGGGCGTCAGCATGAATCGATAGCTCAACAGCCCGCCAAAGGCGCGGTTCGCGCTCACCTGAACAGTGGTGGACGAGGCCATGAACGGCTCAATGAGTCCCGTTCCACTAAGGCTGATGTCTTGACGGCTCTCCTGAGCGCGGCCTGCGGCCACACTCACGGCCAACAGGAATACTAATAAGGCGATCTTCTTCATTCGGTCCTGAACCTCGCGACTGCACTCGCCGTCCGGCTGGCAAAGAGCTTGTCGATTCCGGNNGCGCCGGTTGGATCCGGGCCCCGCTCTCAGCATTGTAAATGCCCTGACCGGGTCGGGTGGCCCTCGTGCTCGCGCAATCGTCTCCTGCTATAGACGCACGCCAATTCAATCCGGCGTCTTCGCCTTTCCCCGCCCGCGTAAACCAGCCCATATTTGCACTCGAAATCTGCTCCCAATTCCCAAGTTCCTCAGTCCCTTAGTCCCTGTTTTTTCACCCCACCCGTTCCACATGAAAATAGAAAGGCGGTCCCTGCTGCTTGGCCAGTGCGCGCACCGTGTGCAGAAAGGCCTTGCCCGCATACGAGAGCGTCGCCTGCCGGCGGTGCACCAGCCGCAATACCCGGCGCATTTCCAGCTCGTCCACGGGAATTCTCACCAGGTCTCCGGCTTCCAGCTCCCGCGCCACCGTCAGATGAGGAACCAGTGCCACCCCATTGCCCATGGCCACAAAGCGTTTGATGGCCTCGATGGTCGGCAGTTCAATGCCCATATTCAGCGGCGTGCGATAGCGCTGGAAAGCCTCAATCACCTTCCGGCGCAGTGGAGAAGTCACATTGTGGGCTACAAACAGCTCGCTCCCCAGCTCGTTGATGGAGACGCGAGGGGCCGAGGCCAGCGGATGCTGCGGTCCGACGATGAAGGCCAGGCTATCGGCGTAAACGGCAATGGTTCGGAACTGCGCCGGATCGGGCCGGAACGAGATGACGCCCAGCTCGAAGGTGCGCAGGCTCAGTTCCTCGGGAATCCGCGACGCCAGCATCCGGTGCACGGTCACGCTCACGTGCGGAAACTCGCGGCGAAAGGCGTCGATGGCCGGCAGCAGGTACATACAGGTGTACTCGTTGGCGGCCAGTTGCAGATGGCCGCGCTCCAGGCTCTTCAACTCGCCCAGCGCGCTTGAGGCCTCGCGGCGCAGCGCCAGTAGCCGCAGCGCATAATCGCGCAGCAGTACCCCGGCCGCGGTCAGGGAACCATCGCGTGCCGCGCGATCGAACAGCGTCTCGCCCACCGACTCCTCGAGCTTGCGGATCACCTGGCTCACGGCAGGCTGTGTCCGGTGCAGCCGCACCGCCGCTCGCGAAAAGCTGCGCTCCTCGGCTACGGCCAGAAATGTTTCCAGTTGGTTCAGTTCCATTGCGGGACTCCGAGAGACAGCTTCTAGCTTCTAGCCTCCAGCTCCTAGCTTTTCATTCCCGACGCCCGCCTGCGGACGAACCGAGCAAATACCGATCTGCACCAGCGCCATCAATTGTTGGCTCATGCACTATTGCCGAGCTAAAAGCTAGGAGCTAGAGGCTAGAAGCTGTATCTCATCATAAGCAATTTTAATCGCTTCTACAATAATTATAACTTTGCCTTATACGGCCTCGATGCGAGACACTAGCATGGTTAGACGAGGGGTTTCCCCTGGCAGGCAAACCATGAGTTCAAACCACGTAGCCTTTTTCGACACCACCTTGCGCGACGGCGAGCAGTCTCCGGGTTGCAGCATGACCACGCAGGAGAAGCTCACCATGGCTCATGCCCTTGAAGACCTGGGCGTGGACATCATCGAAGCCGGTTTTGCCATGGCTTCGGAGGGCGACTTCGCGGCTATCGCCACCATTACGCAGGCCGTGCGCAAGCCGCGCATCGCGTCCCTCGCCCGCGCCAAGACAGAAGACATCGAGATGGCTGCCCGCGCGCTGCAGTTTGCCGACCGCGCCCGCATCCATGTATTTCTGGCCTCGAGCGATCTGCATCTCGAATACAAGCTGAAGCTCGGCCGCGCGGAAGCTCTCGACCTCTGCGGCGACTCCGTGCGCCTGGCGCGCTCGCTGGCCGACGACGTCGAGTTTTCGCCCGAAGATGCTACCCGCTCCGATCGCGATTTTCTGGTCGAGATGGTGCGCATCGCTGTCGAAGCCGGCGCCACCACCATCAACATGCCCGACACCGTGGGCTATTCCACCCCTGAAGAATATGGCCGCATGTTCCGCGAGGTGCGCGAACGCATTCCCGCCATCGACGCGCAGGGAATCATCCTTTCTTCGCACTGCCACGACGATCTCGGCCTGGCAGTAGCCAACTCGCTGGCCGCTATCGACGCCGGCGCGCGCCAGGTGGAGTGCACCATCAACGGCATCGGCGAACGGGCCGGCAATGCATCCCTGGAAGAGATTGCCGCCGCCCTTTATGTGCGCGGCGACCGTTATGGCGTCAGCACCTCCATCAAGCTCGCCCAGCTTTATCCCACCAGCGAGGTGCTCGGCCAGCTCATCACCTTCAAGCCATCGCCCAACAAGGCGGTGGTCGGGGCCAACGCCTTCGCCCACGAGTCCGGCATTCACCAGCACGGCATGTTGGCCAACCCGCTATGCTATGAGATCATGACCCCGCAACTGGTGGGCGTGGCCAAGACGCACCTGGTCCTCGGCAAGCACTCCGGCCGCGCCGCCCTGCGCCATCGGCTCGAGCAACTCGGCTTCGCGCTTACTCGCGAGGAATTGCAGCACGTCTACTATCGTTTTGTTGCGCTTGCCGACCGCAAGAAGAACATCTACGACCAGGATCTGGTCGGCCTGCTCCCCGACGGAATTCGCGAACGGCGGCAGGAGCCCGTATCAGAGCTCGACTAGGCACGACCGCGATGGAAGCGAATTGGGCTTCGCGTCAGCACGCACGGGGCATCCTGTAAGAAAACTTCTGCGGGAAAGGTTTTGTAACAGGGCACGACTTTAGTCGCGCCGCAACGATCGCAAAATTGAAGTGGGGCTTTAGCCCCTGAGGGAAACAAAGGCAAATGCATCTCAAAATACTGGTCACAGCAGGCGACGGCATCGGCCCCGAAGTTACCAACGAAGCGGTCGCGGTCCTCAAGGAAGTGGCGGCAATTAGCGGTCACACGCTTGAGTTTGACGCAAAGCGCATCGGCGGCGTTGCGATCGTGCAGGACGGCACACCGCTTCCTGCGGAAACCCTCGCCGCCGCGCTCTCGTCGGATGCGGTTTTGCTCGGCGCGGTCGGCGGCAACGAGTTCAACTCGCTGGCTCCCGACAAGCGCCCCGAGGCCGGCCTGCTCCAAATCCGCGCCGCGCTGGGCGGATTCGCCAACCTGCGCCCTGCCTTCGCCTTCAAGGAGCTTGCGGTCAACAGCCCGCTGCGTCCCGAGATCGTCGAGGGCGCAGACATTCTCTTTGTCCGCGAACTGCTTGGCGGCCTCTACTTCGGCAAGCCCCGCGAATGGAACAAGGCCAGCGGCGAAGCCTGGAACACGATGCGTTACACGCGCGATGAAGTAGCCCGCGTAGCTCGCATCGCTTTCAAACTGGCGCAAGTCCGCCGCAAAAAGCTCACCAGCGTGGACAAGGCCAACGTGCTTGAAGTTTCGCAGTTGTGGCGCGCCGCCGTCATCGAAGTCGCCGCCGAATTTCCCGACGTGGCGCTGGAGCACCAATATGTCGACGCCATGGCCATGCACATCATGAATCGCCCGCGCGACTTCGATGTGGTGCTGACGGAGAATCTCTTCGGCGATATTCTCACCGACGAGTCCGCGGTGATTACCGGCTCGCTCGGCATGTTGCCCTCGGCCACCATCGGCGGCAAAGTCAATTTGTACGAACCGGTCCACGGCTCCGCGCCCGACATTGCAGGCAAGGGCCTGGCCAATCCGCTCGGCGCCATCCTCACCGGCGCGCTCGTTTTGCGCCACTCCGGCGGGCTTGAGGCCGAAGCCGCAGCGATTGAAGCATCGGTCCGCAAGGTGCTCGAAAAAGGCTTTCGTACGCCGGACCTGGTGCGCGGCAATGCCCAAGGTCTCCCGGTCCTCTCAACCACAGAGATGGGCGCCAAGGTCCGCGAGACAGTAAGAAAGCTGCTCGTGAGCGCATAGGAGCCTTCAGCTCTCAGCCTTCAGTTCGATTTGCGCTAACCAACGGAACTGGCGACGGGGAATTGGAGCGGCGCTTGTAAGAATGCATGAAGATTGGATCGGCAACACCGAAGCTGATAGCTGAAAGCTGATAGCTAAAAGCTGGCACTTAAGGAGTTTCATGAGTACCGAACCAAAAACGCTATTTGAAAAGGTATGGGAGCAGCACGTCGTGGTCGCGCCCGAGGGCGAGCCGACCGTGCTCTACGTCGACCTGCAGTTGCTGCACGAGGTCACGTCGCCGCAGGCATTTGAAGGTCTCCGCCTCGCCGGCCGCAAGGTGCGGCGTCCCGATCGCTCGATCGCAACGGTGGATCACAATGTGCCCACGACGATCGGAGGCCGCCTCAATATCGTCGACCAGATCGCGGCCACGCAGATCGCTACTCTGCGCAAGAACTGCGCCGATTTCGGCATCGAGCTCTACGACGTCGATTCCCGCGACCAGGGAATTGTGCACGTCATCGGTCCGGAGTTGGGCATCACCAAGTCGGGCATGACGATTGTGTGCGGCGATTCGCATACCTCGACGCACGGCGCATTTGGCGCGCTGGCCTTCGGCATCGGCACCAGCGAAGTCGAGCACGTGCTGGCGACGCAAACGTTGCCGCAATCGAAGCCGAAGACCTTCCGCATCGCGGTCGAAGGCCGACTGCCGCGCGGCGTCACCGCCAAGGACATCATCCTCGCCATCGTCGGCCAGATCGGCACCGACGGCGCAACGGGATGCGTAATCGAGTACGCAGGCTCCGCCATCCGCGCCCTTTCGATGGAAGGCCGCATGACCGTTTGCAACATGAGCATCGAAGCCGGCGCGCGTGCGGGCATGATCGCTCCCGACGCAACGACGTTTGCATATTTGAAGGGCCGCCGCTTCGCACCGAAAGGCGCAGCTTGGGATAAAGCGGTTGCGGAGTGGAGCAAGCTGCCCACCGATCCCGGCGCGCGATTCGATCGCGAACTCGTCATTGATGCGGCTTCGCTGGTTCCGTATGTCAGTTGGGGCACCAGTCCCGGCATGGTTGCGCCCGTTACCTCCGCCGTGCCCGATCCGGCAGCCGCGGCCAATGAACAGGATCGGAGATCGTTCGAGCGCGCGCTTGAGTATATGAACCTCAAAGCAGGTACGCCCCTCGAAGAGGTGGTCATTGACCGCGTCTTCATTGGCTCCTGCACCAATGGCCGTCTTGAAGATCTGCGCGCCGCGGCCCGCATCGCCGCCGGCTACAAGGTCTCCAGCCACGTCGGCGCCATGGTTGTCCCCGGTTCGCAGGCCGTCAAGGCCGCCGCGGAAGCCGAAGGCCTGGACCGCGTCTTTATCGAGGCCGGCTTCGACTGGCGCGAGCCCGGTTGCTCCATGTGCCTGGGCATGAATCCCGACATTCTTGAGCCGGGCGAGCGCTGCGCCTCCACCAGTAACCGCAACTTTGAAGGCCGCCAGGGCCGCGGCGGACGAACCCACCTGGTTTCGCCGGAGATGGCCGCCGCGGCCGCCATTGCCGGCCACTTCGTCGACATTCGCAACTGGACCGTCCACGATTCTGCCCGTGAAGAGGTAAAAGCCTGATGGAACCCTTTCGCACACTGACCGCGCTGGCTCTGCCGCTCGACCGCACCAACGTCGACACCGACCAGATTATTCCCAAGCAGTTCTTGAAGCGCATCGAGCGCACCGGCTACGGCGAGTTCCTGTTTTTCGACTGGCGCCGCACTGCGTCCGGAGACCCCGATCCGTCTTTCGAATTGAACGATCCGCGCTACAAAGGCTCAAAAATCCTCATCGCCGGCAAAAACTTCGCCTGCGGTTCCAGCCGTGAACATGCGGCATGGGCGCTCTCCGACTACGGATTCCGCGCCGTCATCGCGCCTACCTTCGCCGACATCTTCTTTTCCAACGCCGGCAAAAACGGCATCGTCCTCGTTCGCCTCAGCGAAGAGCAAGTCGCCGCGCTGCTCTCGAACGCCAAGACGATTCCCAACTATCAACTCACCGTCTCGCTTGAAGCGCAGACGGTCACCGACGGCCGAGGCTTCATCGCGAAGTTTGAAGTCGATCCCTTCCGCAAATTCTGCCTGCTCGAAGGGCTTGACGATATCGGCCTGACGCTGCGCCACGAGGCGGCGCTCGACGCTTTCGAAGCCAGGCACGACGAAGCTGGTTGGCTGAAGGCTAAGTGACAGCTTCTAGCTCCTAGCTTCTGGCCTCTAGCTCGTCGAACAACTGCGAATTGCATTGATAAAACGATTAACAACCGCACAGTAGCAATCGAATGACAGCAAGAACATTAACCGCATCACAAACAAGCTAGAGGCTAGAAGCTAGCAGCTAGAAGCTGGTTTTCAGCGAACGAAGAGAGCAAATGACTATCGAAGGCAAGCGTCAAAGCATTCCATTGACCGAAGGCCCCAGCCGCGCCGCCGCGCGTTCCTATCTGCGCGGCTCCGGCTTCGCCAAAGAAGATCTGCACAAGCCCATCATCGGCATCGCCAACACATGGACCGAGATCGGCACCTGCAATGTCCATCTCCGTGAAATAGCCGAGGCCTTGAAGGAGGGCATCCGCGAAGCCGGCGGCACGCCCATGGAGTTCAACACCATCACCATCTCCGATGGCATCACCATGGGCACGCAGGGCATGAAGGCCTCGCTGGTTTCGCGCGAAGTCATCGCCGACTCCATTGAGTTGGTTGCTCGCGGCAATCTCTTCGACGGACTCGTGGGCATCGGCGGCTGCGACAAGAACATGCCCGGCATCATCATGGCGCTCTGCCGGCTCGACATTCCCGGCATGATGCTCTACGGCGGATCGATTGCGCCCGGTAAATTGAACGGTGTCGACATCACCATTCAGAATGTCTTCGAAGGCATCGGCTCCCATGCCGCCGGCAAAATCGACGACGCCGGCCTTGAAGCGCTGGAAGCCAACGCCTGTCCCGGCGCGGGCGCCTGCGGTGGCCAGTTCACCGCCAACACCATGGCCATGAGCGGCGAAATTCTGGGCATCTCGCCCATCCAACTTTCCGGCGTTCCCGCCACCAACGCAGACAAGCACGCCGCCACACGCGAAGCAGGCCGCATCCTCATGGACGCCGTCCGCGCCAACCGCCGCCCCTCGCAGATCATCACCCGCAAATCCCTTGAGAATACCATCGCCAGCGTAGCCGCCAGCGGCGGTTCGACCAATGCAGTGTTGCACCTGCTGGCCATTGCACGCGAGATGGACATTCCGCTTTCGATCGACGACTTCGACATCATCAGCAAGCGCACGCCCTACATCTGCTCGCTGACGCCGGCAGGTAAGTATGTTGCCTCCGACTACCAGGCTGCAGGCGGCTCGCGCCTGCTGGCCAAGCGCCTCATCGATGCCGGCCATGCAGATGGATCCACTCTCACCATCAGCGGCAAGACATTGGCTGAAGAAGCCGCGCTCGCCAAAGAGACGCCGGGACAGGATGTAATACACACCTTCGAAAACCCCATCAAGCCCAACGGCGGCCTCGTGATTCTCAAAGGCAATCTCGCCCCCGAGGGCTGCGTCATGAAGATTGCGGCGGCCAATAAGTTGGAGCATCGCGGCCCCGCGCGTGTCTTTGACACCGAAGAAGCCTGCTTCAAGGTTGTGCAGGCCGGAGGTATCAACCCCGGCGACGTCGTAGTTATTCGTTATGAGGGCCCCAAGGGCGGCCCCGGCATGAGAGAGATGCTGCAAGTGACCGCTGCCATCTCGTCGAATGCGGAGTTAAGCGCACATGTGGCTCTTTTGACCGACGGCCGTTTCAGCGGCGCGACGCGCGGATTCACCGCTGGCCACGTTGCTCCCGAAGCTTTCGTCGGCGGACCCATCGCGGCCGTGCGCGACGGCGACATCATCCACTTCGACATTCCCAACCGCAGGCTCGACGTCGAGATCGGCGACGAAGAAATCGCGGCGCGCCTGAAGGGTTTCAAACCACCGGCTCTGCGCTGGCCCAAAGGCGTCTTCCGCAAATATGTTGACCGCGTCACATCGGCATCCGAGGGAGCAACGACGTAAGAACAGCTTTTAGCTCTTAGCTTCTAGCCTCTAGCTAAAGGCTCGGAACTAAAAGCTGATGACGAATCGAAGGTCGCCGTCGTTGTTAGAAGTGCTTCGGCGGCGAAGTTTGAAAGTAGGGTAGTACGCCGGCTGTACCAGAAAACGAGCTAGAGGCTAGAAGCTGGAAGCTGGCAACTAGAAGCTAGCAGCTAACAAGGAGTTCACATGGGGACCAAAACAAACGCGAACGGAAAGATACCGGACGCAAGCGCTCACCTGACCACGCCCACGCGCCTCACCGGCGCTGAGATTCTGTGGGCCACGCTGGTGGGCGAAGGCGTCACCGATGTCTTCGGCTATCCCGGCGGCGCCATCTTGCCCGCTTACGACGCGCTGCGCAAGTTTCCCATTCACCACGTATTGGTTCGCCACGAGCAGGGCGCCGCGCACATGGCCGATGGTTACGCGCGCGCCTCGGGCAAGGTAGGCGTTTGCATCGCGACCAGCGGCCCCGGCGCAACCAACCTCGTCACCGGCATTGCCACCGCCATGCTCGATTCGATTCCCATGGTCTGTGTTACCGGCAACGTCTCCAGCAAGGTGCTGGGCACCGATGCGTTTCAGGAAGTCGATATCACCGGCATCACGCTGCCCGTCACCAAGCACAACTTCCTCGTCAACCGCACTGAGGACCTGGCAAAGGCGCTGCGTCAGGCCTTTCAGATCGCCAAGTCCGGCCGACCCGGGCCGGTCCTTGTGGACATTACAAAGGATGCGCAACAAGCCACCGCGATCTTCGACTTTGAAGCTGCCAAGCCGAAACCTTACCGTCCGCATCCGATGCTGCACGTAGAAGACAGCGGCCTCGCGCAAGCCGCCGAACTTATCCGCAACGCCAAGTGTCCCGTCATTCTCGCCGGCCACGGCGTCTCGGAATCCGGCGCCATGGAGCAGGTCCGCACCCTTGCGGAGCGTGCGCAGATTCCCGTGGCTCTCACGCTGCTCGGCCTGGGCGCGTTTCCCGCATCGCACCCGCTCAACATGGGCATGATGGGCATGCACGGCGAGTCGTGGGTGAACCACGCCATTCAGCAAGCCGATCTGCTCATCGCCTGCGGCATGCGCTTTGACGACCGCGTCACCGGCAGCCTTGGCACCTATGCCACCAAGGCCAAAAAGATTCACATCGAAGTGGACCCTGCCGAGATCGACAAGAACGTCAAGGTCGATGTGGCCCTGGTCGGCGATCTGCGCGAAGTTCTGGAACAGTTGCTGCCCCGCGTTGCAGGCCGCGACGGCTCCGCATGGCTCAAGACCATCGACTCAAGCAAGGGCGCGGCCGCCGTGCGCAACATCAAGAACCTGCCCGATTCCGGCCACCTCTATGCGGCTCACGTGATGCACGACTTGTGGCGCATCACCGGCGGCAATGCCATCGTGGTCACCGACGTTGGCCAGCACCAGATGTGGGAGGCGCAGTACTTCCACCACGAGCATCCGCGCACGCTCGTTACTTCCGGCGGCCTCGGCACCATGGGCTTCGCGCTGCCCGCGGCCATCGGCGCAAAATTCGCCTGCCCCGACAAGGAAGTCTGGGTCATCGCCGGCGACGGCGGCTTCCAGATGACCGCGGCCGAACTCTCCACCATCGTGCAGGAAAAAATCAAAATCAACATCGCCATCATCAACAACGGCTACCTGGGCATGGTGCGCCAGTGGCAGGAGTTTTTCTACGAGAGCAACTACCAATCCACGCCGCTGATCAGCCCCGACTTCGTGAAATTGGCTGACGCGCACGGCATCGCAGGCCGCGCCGTCCGAACCCGCGCTGAAGTGGCCTCCGCCGTTGAAGCTGCTCGCACCGCCAAGGGCGCATACCTGCTTAACTTCATGGTCGAAAAGGAAGATTCGGTCTACCCGATGATTCCCGCCGGCAGCGCACTGCACGAGATGATCCGCCGTCCCGAGAAGGACCCGCTGCTCGAGTCGCCGGAGGAACTGTAAGACAGCTTCTAGCTTCTAGCTCCTAGCTTTTCAACGCCAGTTGCACATGTGTTGCGGCGCGTTTGAGGCAGGAGCAAAGAAGCAAGAGGCTAGAAGCTAGGAGCTAGTTCATGCTGCACACATTCGTTTCATACGTTGAAGACAAACCCGGCGTTCTGACGCGCGTTGCTTCGCTGTTCCGGCGCCTGAACATCAACATCATTTCGCTGACGGTCGGCCGCAGTGAGCGCGCGGGACTTTCCCGCATGACCATCGTCGCCGAAGCTTCGGGCGAGGGTGGCCACCGCATCCGCGCCAGCCTGTTTAAACTGGAGAATGTCGTCGATGTGGACGACATCGCCCAGGCGCCCTCGGTCACCCGCGAACTGGCGCTCATCAAGGTGACTGCGACGCCTCAGAATCGGTCCCAGATCTTCGACCTGGTCGAGGTCTATCGTGCCCGCATTGTCGACCTCACCTCGGAGTCGCTCATTATCGAAATGACCGGCGTCGAAAGCAAGATCGAAGGCCTCATCGAGGTGCTGCGCGAAGACGAGGGCCGCATTCTCGAAATCTGCCGCAGCGGCAAAATGACCATGCGCCGCGGCTACCACACCAGCGGCGTACTGCGGGCCTTGGGCACCGGCGAGGACGAACAGGCCGGAGAAATTTTGGAAGACAACGCGGCCGTCGAGCCGGAGTAGCTTTGGCCGCTCGTCCGTGCCAACGTACTTTTTGTGAATCAACCCCTAACCGCGCAAGCAAAAAAGGAAAACCGAGAAAATCATGGCGAAGACTTATTACGATCACGATGCCGATCTGTCCCTCATCCAGGCGAAAAAGGTAGCCATCATCGGCTACGGCTCCCAGGGGCATGCCCATGCTCTTAACCTTAAGGATTCTGGTGTTCAAGTAAAAGTCGGCCTTGCGCCCAACTCCAAGTCCATCGCCAAGGCGCAGAAGGCGGGCCTTGAAGTGGTCACTGTCCCCGAGGCCACCAAGTGGGCCGACGTCGTGATGGTTCTGGTCCCCGATCAGACCGCGGCCAAGTTGTATGCCGAAGAGATCGGGCCCAATCTCTCCGCGGGCAAGCTGCTTCTCTTCGCCCACGGCTTCAACATTCACTACAAGACCATCGTTCCNNGTGCGCGAAGTCTTCACCGAGGGCGGCGGCGTTCCCTGCCTCATCGCCGTTCACCAGGACGCGACCGGCAACGCCCACGCCCTTACCCTCAGCTACCTCAAAGGTATCGGCGGCACACGCGCCGGAGTGCTCGAAACCACGTTCAAAGAGGAGACCGAGACCGACCTCTTCGGCGAGCAGGCCGTTCTCTGCGGCGGCGTCAGCGCGCTCATCAAGGCAGGCTATGAAACCCTCACCGAGGCCGGCTATCAACCCGAGAGCGCCTACTTCGAAGTGCTCCATGAGCTCAAGCTCATCGTCGACCTCATCTACCGCGGCGGGTTGGCCTACATGCGCTACTCCATCTCCGACACTGCCGAGTGGGGCGACTACGTCAGCGGCCCGCGCGTCATCAACGAAGAAAGCAAGAAGGCCATGAAGCAGATTCTCACCGAAATCCAGGACGGCAGCTTTGCCAAGCGATTCCTCGCCGACCAGAACTCCGGCCGCAAGGAATTTTTGGCATTTCGCGAAGCCGAAGCCAAGCACCCGGTCGAGATTGTCGGCAAAAAGCTGCGCGCGCAGATGCCGTTTCTCGATCCTGTTACCGTGGAAGAGGTCGCGAAGAACCGGTAGGAAAAGCAGCCTCCAGCTATCGGCTGCTAGCTGCTAGCTGGAGGCTCGCCGCAAAGACTTGCACAGGTTTTCAAGTTCTGTGGCAAACTCCCACAAGAATTCGACGCCGGGAGGGAGGGTCCTCTGCGACTCACTGTACAGTCGTCTCCGCAAGAGGCTTCCCCTCCTCGAGCGCGAACCGTTAAAACGCGGATGCGCTCTCGTTGAGCCGGGGCAGCCGAAACTCTGTTATATCTTCCACTACAAAGAACTCGAAAAAATCCAAATCTGGCCATACTTCGACTATTTGCAAGTCGACCAACTCAAGCAATTTGTGGGTAAAGTCGGCTTGCCCATAACGCCGAGAAACTCGATTTCCGGAATGGCCCGCTTGTATCCTTTGCACGTCGATCTTCGAACTGAAGGTGACGTTCTGAAGGCTTTGGGAGTCTTGATGTATGCCCGCGAAGAGAAGGCAAGGCGAGACCACGAAAAGGCGGCTTTGCGCGCAAGTAAATCGCGCCACCGAGTTACACATCAACCCTTGCTGCTCCCTGACGAGCTAATCGAGCCGAGGGACTTCCCCGAAGGCGGACGGAAGTCAATTATCGTTAATGGATACGAGCGAAATGTACGAGCCAGGGAAGCCTGTATAAAACATTTCGGCCCGTTGTGCTCAGTGTGCGGCCTGGACTTCGAACAGAGGTACGGTAGACTTGGCAACGGTTTCATCCATGTGCATCACATAGTCGAGATTGCAAAAATTGGGAAACAGTACAAGGTCAACCCGAAGAAAGACCTGCGTCCCGTATGCCCAAATTGTCACGCAATGCTACACCGCAATGATCCAATGCTGAGCATCGAGGAACTCAAAGCTCTCCTGACCGATCGCTAAATTCCCAGCAGCCTCTTCAACTCCGGCCCCAAGTCCTGTCCGCCATAGTAGACGCGCAGAATCTCCACCCTTTCGGGCCCGACGCCAAACAGAATGGTCGCTCTGCCCTCGAAACCCATAGTGCGGAGCACAGAGACATGCGTGGGAACGGCTGTTCCTCGTTGAGGAAGAGATGCCAGCGAGAGGCAAGCCTTTTCGATTCGCCCGATGTAATTTGCGGCGATCCTTGGGCTGGCCTGTTTTGAAAAGTAGCGATAAAGCGAGATCAGGTCCTTCCGGGCTCGTGGCCGAAAAAGAACCTCATACCTCATCAAGGTGTCGATTGCCGAGTGGCTTCCCGATGAATTGCGCGCAACTCGCGAAAGACCTGGGCGGCGGGAATGCTCGGCTCTGGATCGGCCAGTGACTCTTCTGCCTGCTGGATCAGCCACTCGTTCAAGCCCGATTCCTCGCGCTCGAGAGCTTGCAGCCCAGCCTGAATTACCTCATCTTGTGAGGAATAGGAGCCGGCTTTCACTCGCTTTTCGACCGCCTCTCGAAACGGCCCAAGATCGACATTCACCGTATTTTGAGCCGTTCCCATGTGAGTCTCCGTGTTCATTATTGTACCCCTCAATCGCCGAAGCAATCGCTCTTGCACTCAAGGTCCGTACGGTCACGTTGCATGAAATACATGATTGATGTAGAGTGTTTCATGTAACGAGGGACTCGCCATGGGATCCGCCGTCACAGAACGTGTACGCAAGCACCGCGAACATTTGCGTGCGGAGGGGCTGAAGCCGGTCCAAATCTGGGTTCCCGATACCCGTTCCGATGCCTTTCGCCGCAAGTGTGAGCAGGAATCGCTCTCGCTAGCCGGCGATCCACTGGAAACCGACACCCTCGCCTGGATTGACGAAGTCGCCGATACGGACGGATGGGTATGAAGCGTGGCGACCTGATCCCCGTGGTTCTTTCCGGGGCCTACGGTAAACCGCGGCCGGCTCTTGTCATTCAGTCAGATCTGTTTCAAAAGCATCCTTCGATTACAATCTTGCCCATCACCAGCGAGTTGCGCCCTATCGAGACCTTCCGCATCGTCGCTGCACCCACCGAGAAAAACGGACTGCGCGCCCCCTCGCAGATCATGGTGGACAAGGCACGCACCATTCCACGCGATAAGGTGGGCGAGCCATTCGGCCAACTCGAGTCGCGCACGCTGACTGCTGTCGACCGCGCACTCGCGGTATTTCTGGGGCTCGCCTGATTCGCCTTCTGAAAGCTGCACAGGGCAATCGCCAATGTGCGCGCCCAGAACCAAACTCGTCAGCCTCTTATCAGAATGTGAAGTCCGCTTCCACAGTCCGGCGTCTCCCCGCCCCTGTAGAATCAACCTGAAACCCGCCTCATTCCGGCATGGGAGGCCCCTTGCTTTACTGGCTGCTCTACGAAAAGCTCTTTCCGTTCTTTCACCCTTTCCGGATCTTCCGCTACCTCACTTTTCGCACTGCCTTTGCCTCTTTGACGGCGCTGATGATCGCGCTCTTTATCGGCCCTTATGTCATTCAAAAGCTGCGTGAGTTCCAGATCGGCCAGTTTGTGCGCGACGACGGCCCCCAATCGCACCTGAAGAAGACCGGGACCCCCACCATGGGCGGCCTGCTGATTTGCATCGCGATTTTGCTGCCCACCGTGCTGTGGTCCGATCCAGCCAATCCGCTCGTCTGGATCGCGGTCTTCGCTACGCTCGCCTTCGGCGCCATCGGTTTCGCGGACGACTACATCAAGGTTGTCAAGCGGCGCAGCCTGGGCTTGACGGCGCGGGCAAAGCTCTTGTGGCAGGGCCTCGCCGCTGCCGCCATTGGCATAGCGTTGGTGGTCTTATCGCAGTTCAGGCTGTTTGCCACGCAACTCACCGTGCCCTTCATCAAGAGTTGGCGTCCCGATCTCGAATGGCACTGGCTCGGAACCCTCCCGCACCTGGGCTTCCTGGCGTTTCTGCCCTTTCTCGTCTTTATCGCCTTCGTGCTGGTCGGCTCTACCAACGCCGTCAACCTCACCGACGGCCTCGACGGCCTGGCCATCGGCTGCACCATCGTCGCCGCCGGCGCGCTCACCGTGCTCACTTATGTCAGCGGCAACGTGGTTTTTGCCGATTACCTCGAGCTCCAGCACATGCCCAAAGTGGCGGAGCTAACCGTCTTCTGCGGGTCAATGGTCGGCGCCTCCATCGGCTTTCTCTGGTACAACGCGCATCCAGCCGAAATCTTTATGGGCGACGTGGGATCGCTGGCCCTGGGTGGCGCCATCGGAACCATTTCCATCATCATCCGCCAGGAATTGCTGCTGCCTTTCATTGGTGGCATCTTCATTATCGAGGCGCTTTCCGTGCTCCTCCAGGTGGGTAGCTATAAAATGCGCAACGGCAAGCGCATCTTCAAAATGGCGCCGCTGCATCATCATTTCGAGCAGATCGGCTGGAGCGAGTCCAAAATCATTGTTCGCTTCTGGATTGGCGCCCTGGTGTTTGCACTGTTTGCACTCACCACCCTCAAACTGCGTTAGCGCATCTACGCGCCGCGCCCGTTGAGGTGCACAATCGGAAATATAGGTAGAGGGGTAGAGACCAAGTGAATCGGCTTATAAGGTCCGCATACAAGCGTCTCGGGATTATCCATCTCGGGCGTAGGAGAGTTCGGGATCTGATCGATTTTATTGAAGACCGCGAGATTGACGTAGTCATCGATGTGGGAGCAAACGTCGGCCAGTTCGGTGAATCTCTGCGAGACGGCGGATACCGGGGCAGGATCGTTTCCTTCGAACCGATCAAATCCGCGTTTCAGACCCTTGCCAACAAGGCGGCAGCGGAGGGAAAGTGGGAGGTCCACCACTGCGGTTTGGGTGCTGTCGCTGGCACGGCCAATCTGCATGTGTCCGAACTTTCCGTCTTCAGTTCCATCCTGAACATCACCAGCGCCGCGGGCTTGCACGACAGTCGAATGGCTGTCGACCACGTCGAAGAGGTTCCGATTCGCACCCTCGACGAAGTTGCGGCTAAACTTTCCGGCAGAATACTTTTGAAGATCGACACCCAGGGCTACGAAAGACAGGTAATCGAAGGCGGACAGCAGACAATTCGGCGATCGTTGGGAATCTTATTGGAGCTGCCCATCATTCACGTGTATGAGGGAGAATGGTCGTTCCATGAGGCGCTGAAGTTCATGGCCGAGAAAGGCTTTGTTCCCGCGCAAATTCAGCCGGTCGGTTTTCACGGCAAGGACAATGTTTCGGCAGTCGAATTCGACTGCCTGTTTCGTCCGCTTAGCCAGGTCGATGGGCCGCTCAGTCTGGAGCGGAGTTGAAATGGATTGCGCGGCGAATGAACGTCCAGTTCCTTTTTCACAGTGAAGAAGTCACGGAAGCCGTAGGATAGACGCAAGATGATGGAACTCAAAGGCAAGAAAGTTCTGGTTGTGGGACTGGGAAAATCCGGTCTGGCGGCGGCCCTGTTTTTGCGCCGCAAGGGCGCGCTGGTTACTGTCTCCGACGTGCGCAGCGCCGAATCGTTGGCCAACGACATCCCCGCTCTCCTTGAAGAGGGCATCATGGTTGAGGCTGGCGGCCATGGCCTGCTCACCTTCCGGCGTCAGGATCTGATCGTCGTCAGCCCTGGCGTGCCGCTGGATACGCAGGAACTGGTCCAGGTCAGGAACCTTGGCCTGCCGGTAATCGGCGAACTCGAACTGGCCGCGCGCTTTCTCAAGGGCAAGTCTGTGGCCATTACTGGCTCCAACGGAAAAACCACCACCACGACCCTGCTCGGCGAAATCCTCTCGGACTCCGGCCTGCGCACCCTCGTATGTGGCAACATCGGCGTGCCGGTCATCGGGCTCATTGATGAGAGCACCCCCGACACCTGGTCGGTGCTCGAGGTTTCCAGCTTCCAGCTTGAAAGCACCGTTGAATTCCACCCCAACATCGCCGTCATCCTGAACATCACGCCGGACCATCTTGACCGCCACGGCAGCTTCGAGAACTATGCGCTGGCCAAGGAGCGCATCTTCGCCGCCCAGGATGCGAACGACTTTACAGTACTGAACGCCGATAACACCCGTGCCGCCGAAGCCGCTGCTCGAACCAAGGCCAGTGTCTACTGGTTTTCAATCGAGCATGAGGTTGAGCAGGGCGCCTGGCTCGAGAGTGGATACGTGGTCTACCGGGCGGTCGGAGATTCTGCCGCCAGGGGCGCGGAGATTGAGCAGGTAATGCCCCTCAAAGGAATCCCGCTCAAGGGCGCGCACAACGTCGAGAATGTGCTGGCCGCTGTCGTTGCGGCCCGTCTGGCCGGCGTACCTGGGGAGACAATTCGCCGCGCCGTAGAGAAGTTCCAGGCCGTCGAGCACCGATTGGAATACGTGGCCACAATCAACGGCGTCGAGTACTACAACGACTCCAAAGCCACCAACGTTGACGCCACGGCCAAGGCCATTGCCGCATTCTCTTCCGGCATTCATCTCATCCTGGGCGGCAAGGACAAAAACTCCGACTACAGGCTGCTTTCGCAACTGCTGCGGGACCGAGTGAGTGCGGTCTACACCATCGGTTCGGCGGCTCAAAAAATCGAGTCGCACCTGCGCGGCCTGGTTTCACTCAACTCCTGCGAGACTCTGGAGAAGGCAGTCAATGCCGCCGCCAGCGCAGCGCGCCCCGGCGAAGTGGTGCTGCTGGCGCCGGCCTGTTCCAGCTTTGACCAGTTTGAAAACTACGAGCAGCGCGGCCGTGCCTTCAAGCAACTCGTCAGCCAACGGCAGGAGTGGAAGTAATGTCGGCGCGCGTAGGGGTGGACAGATGGATGTTCTTCACCACCCTGGTGCTTGTGGTTGTGGGGCTGGCGATGGTCTTTTCCGCTTCGGCCGTTGTGGCCCAGGCGCGCTATAACTCCGAGTTCGCCGATCTCGGCAGGCAGGCTGGCTGGGCTCTGGCCGGTGTGCTGCTCATGCTGGCCCTGATGCACATCGATTACAGCCTCTATAACTCGCCCCGCTTCATCTACCCGGCCCTGTGCGTCACCACGTTGCTGCTCGTGCTGGTGTTCTTCATTCCCGGCTCTCACAACACTCATCGCTGGATTCGCTTTGGAGGGCACTTCACCTTTCAGCCTTCTGAGATCGCGAAACCCGTGCTGGTGCTGTTTCTCGCCTGGTTTCTCCATTCTCGGCTGGACAAAATGCGCGATCTGAAGAACACCTTGCTGCGCGCGGTCATCGTGCCCGTGGTCTTTATTCTCCTCATCGTCAAGCAGCCCGACCTGGGCACAGCCCTGGTTGTGGCCGGCGTAACCGCCATGGTGTTGGTGCTGGCCGGCATGGAGTGGAAGTATCTGTTCGCCGGGATGGCCGCAATGCTGCCCGGACTCATCGCTCTGCTGTTCATGGTTGCGTGGCGCCGGCAGCGCATGTTGGTCTTCCTGCACCCCAACTGCGATGCCAAGGATGCCTCCGCGGCCGCCAGCTATCACGTCTGCCAATCGCTCATCGCCGTAGGCAGCGGCGGCTTCACGGGCCGCGGCTTCATGGAAGGCATGCAGAAGCTCTTCTACCTTCCCGAAGCTCCCACCGACTTCATCTTCGCCAACATCGCCGAGGAGCTTGGTTTCATCGGCGCCATCGCCATCGTTTCACTCTTTGTCCTTTTCGGCGTGCGCGGCCTGCGCACCGCGTTTCGCTCCCAGGATCCCTTTGCGCGGCTGGTCGCCTTTGGCATCACTACCAGCATCCTTTTGCAGGCCTTCTTCAACATCAGCGTGGTGCTCTCCCTGGTTCCCACAAAAGGCATTCCGCTGCCCTTGATCTCCTCCGGCGGGTCCTCGCTGTTCTTTACCCTGGCCAGCATCGGCATCCTGCTCAACATCTCAAAGAAAGTCGATTGACGCGCAACCGCGCAGTGAGCGTAACCAAGCGCGGCAGCGCAAATATGGTAATCTACCCCCGGTTCTTTACAGATGGAAAGACCAGTAGAGCATCTTTCAAAAATGCCGCATTGTGTCAGGGCACGACTTAAGTCGTGCCGAAAATGGTCGTATAACATGGGGCTTTAGCCCCTGAGGGATTGCGTCCACAAGCTGCCAAACCAATTTTGAAACATGCTCTAGTACGAATGGGTTCCACTTGATTCACTTGTTTTCTTAGAGAGAGGCAAGAGGTTGCCGGAACTGCGAATTCTCATTGCCGGAGGCGGTACTGGCGGCCACATCATTCCCGCCCTCGCCGTAGCCCACGAGCTGGTTGAGCTCCACAAAGCCGAAGTCCTTTTTGTCGGCACGGCGCGAGGCCTGGAAATTCGTCTCATTCCCGAGGCCGGATTTCGCCTGCGCCTCATCGATGTGGGACCGCTCAAAAACGTATCGCTGGCCACGCGCATTCGGACCATGCTCCAATTGCCGCGCAGCATCGGCGAGTGCAGACGCCTGATTCGCGAATTTCAGCCAAACGTTGTCTTTGGCGTGGGCGGTTATGCATCGGGTCCCGCTATGGCGGCGGCTCTGCTGCTCAAGGTGCCCACCATGGTCTTCGAGCCGAATGCCATGCCGGGGCTCGCCAACCGGCTGGTCGGCAGGCGGGTGCAGGCCGCCGCGGTCAACTTTCCATCAGCCGCCGCGTGGTTCAACAACTGCGAAGTGACAGGCATTCCCGTTCGCCCAGGATTCTTCTCGATCGAGCCGCCCGCTGAATCCGCGCCTCACCTGCTGGTCTTCGGCGGTTCGTTGGGAGCGCGCATCTTCAACGTCAATGTGCCCGCAATCATGCCCGCGCTGCTCGATGCGGTTCCAGGGCTTACGGTCCTGCACCAGTGCGGCGTGCGCCACGCCGTATCGACCGGACAGGCCTATCTCGACAGCGGCGCCGATCCCGCGCGCTGGCAGGTATGTCCCTTCTTTGACGACATGCCCGCGCGCTTTGCCGCGGCGCACCTGGTTCTGTCGCGCAGCGGCGCATCCACCGTGGCTGAGCTGGCTGCGTCCGGCAAGCCGGCGCTGCTGGTCCCCTTTGCCGCCGCCGCCGATCACCATCAGCGCCGCAACGCCGAAGCCATGGTCGCCGCGGGAGCCGCGGTCATGCTTCAGGAGCACGAACTCGACCAACCCGGCAGCTTGCTGGCCGCGCTCACTGGCCTGCTCTTGGATCCAATCCGCCTCGCAGCCATGTCCGCGGCAGCAAGAACCCAGGCCCATCCCGCCGCAGCAGAGCGCATCGCCAACCGCCTCGCCGCCCTCGCAGGAAACAAACTCGCCTAGCCGCGAAGAGCGTCCGGAGCCGAACGCAAAAAAGCCCGTCTGCCGAAGCAGACGGGCCTTTTCTTTGAAGTTGTTGGAATTACCGGTGTCCGCCACCGCCGCCATGTCCGCCGCCGCCGCCGTGGAAACCACCACCTCCACCGCCGCCACCATGGAAGCTGCCGCCGGCATGTCCGCCGCCGCTAGAGGCATGCGCCCCACCGCTATAGCCGCGTGCTCCGCCACCGGCATAGCCGCGCGCTCCGCCGCTATAGCCGCGCGCTCCGCCCCCTGCATAAGGAGTGCGCCCGCCGTATCCGCCACGGTTGCCGTACCCATAGCCGCCGCGCCCGCCATAAGCATAACCACCCCGGCCGTATCCATATCCGCCGCGATAGCCGTATCCGCCCCGGCCCCATCCGTACCACGGCCCGGCGCCGATGAACATGCCACCGTAAAACCACTGCGGCCCGTAATACCCATAAGGCGCACAGGCATAGGGATAGTAAGAGTAGTAGCCCCAGCTGCATACCGGCGGACCGTAATCGTAGCCACCAGCGTAATCGTTCTGACCATCAACTACTGCGGGGCCGACGCCAACGCCAACTCCCACCTGTGCTTTGGCCGTGACCGCGAACGGTAAAGCCAGAAGCATCGCCAACAGAACCAAGCGGTTACTCCGCATGACTTCCTCCTTGTGCTGCATCGCCCCGCTCGTTATGGATCTGGGACTCCGGGGAGGCGAGCTTCTTTCTCAGCACCTGCCGGCCTTTGGGTTCTTCTGCCCAACCGGCTTATGTACATTCAAACAACGTCCCTGCATTTTAGTTGCGGTCCCCAGTAAAGAATCGTCCTCGCAAACTCCCAAAAGCAAGCCTTTTTTCCGGCAAATCCCAATCTGCTGCGGATTAGATGCACCAGCCACGGTTTGGAGAGCGAGACGACCCTCCAAAAGTCCCTTTAATTCCAACAAGAAAGCGACCCCTCCACCAGGGAGCGGCCGCATTTCCAAGGCAACTCTTCATCCAGCCGCCGCCTACCTGCGGAAGCGAAGCATAAACCGCCTATTTCCGATCACCGCCCCCTGCCCACTGTGCACTGCCCCCTGTCCACTGCTACATTGGAGTTTCACCTCCCAATGTTTGCCACCTCCCAGCACGCGCACTTTATTGGTATCGGCGGCATCGGCATGAGCGGCATTGCCGAGATTCTGCTCAACCTCGGCATGAAGGTCTCGGGCTCCGATCTGCGCCGCGGTCCGGTCACCGATCGTCTGGCCCAGCTCGGCGCAACCATCTATCAAGGTCATGAGGCCGGCCACGTTGCCGGAGCCACCGTCGTCGTCACCAGCTCGGCTGTCGGCGTCGCAAACCCTGAAGTCGTCGAGGCCCACGCCCGCAAGATTCCCGTCATCCAGCGCGCCGAAATGCTGGCCGAGCTGATGCGGCTCAAATACGGGATCGCCATCGCCGGCATGCACGGCAAAACGACGACGACTTCGATGGTGGCCAGCGTGCTCGCCGCCGGTGGGCTCGACCCCACCGTAGTCGTCGGCGGCCGCGTGGACGCGCTGGGCTCGAACGCCCGTCTCGGAACCACGCAGTACCTGGTCGCCGAAGCCGATGAGAGCGACCGCTCCTTCCTCAAGCTCTCGCCCATCCTGGCCGTGGTCACCAACCTCGACCGCGAGCACATGGACTGCTACCGCGACATGGCCGACGTCGAGCGCGCCTTCCTCGACTTTATGGACCGCGTGCCGTTTTACGGAGCCGTCACCGCCTGCATCGACAACCCGCTGCTCAAAGCCATCCTGCCTCGTGTTCGCCGCCGAGTCTTCACCTACGGCGTAGACCCGGAAGCCGATTTCCAGCTCGAATTTGTTGCGTCAGCCAATGCATCTCCCAATTCGCCAGTAGACATTCGCTTCGCCCGATTCCTTATCCACACCGCTGTCGGAACGCTTGGCCCCTTCGAACTCCATGTTCCCGGACGCCACAACGTTCTCAACGCCACCGCCGCTGTCGCCATTGCCCGCCAGCTCGAAGTTCCTGCGGAGAAGATTGCCGAGGGCTTGGGTCACTTCCGAGGCGTGGACCGGCGTTTTCAGCTTCGCGGCACGGCACACGGCGTCACTGTGGTCGACGACTACGGTCACCACCCCACAGAGATTCGCGCCACCCTGGCCGCCGCCCGCGAGTGTGGTCACCGCAAGATCCACGTCATCTTCCAGCCCCACCGTTATACCCGTACCCTCGATCTTTTGGACCAGTTCAGCGGCGCATTTGCTGACGCCGACTCGGTCATCGTCCTACCCATCTACGCCGCCAGCGAGGAGCCCATTCCCGGCGTGACTGCCGAGAGCCTGGCCAGCCGCATCCAGGGGCCGGTCGTTCATTTTGTTCCGGAGTTTGGCGCCGCAGTTCAGTTGGTTTCGACCGAAGTCCGCGAAGGCGATCTCATCCTGACCCTAGGCGCCGGCAGCGTCAGCCAGTTAGCCCCGCAAATTCTGGCAGCCCTTGAAACCATCCATTCTGAAGTCTAGGCTAAATATGGTAAGATTTCCTTGTTTCCTTGTTTCCTTGAATGAGGGAATCATGCTCGCAAAAATGACGGTCAAAAACCAGCTCACCCTCCCCAAAGCGGTCGCAACCCGCTTTAGCGGCGTCGAGTACTTCGACGTCAGCACGGACGGGGCTTCAATCGTCCTGCGTCCATTGCAGCGCAGCCGCGCGGACGAGGTACGCGAGCGGCTCGCCCAGATGGACATCGGAGAGCAGGATGTCGCCGCCGCGGTCAAGTGGGCACGCGAAACTCCGAGACCGTGACGTGAGCTCGCTCCCCGAAGATCGGCGCCTCGTCCTGCACGTCGTATTCGATACCAACACAATTGTCTCCGCCCTTTTGTTTGCGAGCGGCGGTTTGGCTTGGTTGCGGCAGCATTGGCGCGAAGGCGGCTCAATCCCTCTCGTCTCTCGCGCCACCGCCGCGGAACTCACGCGGGTTCTCAGCTATCCCAAATTCCGGCTATCGCCCGCAGACCGCATCGAGTTGTTAGGCGACTATCTTCCCTATTGCGAGACGATCAAGCTTTTGGAGAAATGCCTAATTGTGTGCCGGGACACAAACGATCAACCGTTTCTCGATCTTGCTCGGAGCGGCAACGCCGATCTGCTGGTCACAGGCGACCAGGACCTTCTCGCATTAACCGGTCAAACATCTTTTCTGATCGAGACACCCAACGCGTACCGGCAGAGAACCTGCGGCACAGAACCGGCGTTATGACTATTATCTGGACTGATTCGATCGGCGGATCTGCTCTTCTTTTCCCTTATCAAACTCCAGCGTAAGCCTCAACATCGCGCTCAATCGTCTTGTTCAACTCAAGCCGGGCCTTTGAAAGGTCATGCATCTGCTGAAGGTTCAGCCAGAACTCCGGGCTGTTGCCGAAAAAGCGGGCCAGGCGCAGTGCGGTATCCGGCGTAATCGCACGCCTGCCGTGAACAATGTCGCCGATGCGCGTTGCAGGCACACGAATCTTCAGCGCCAATGCATTCTGCGTAATCCCGAGAGGAATTAGAAACTCTTCGCGCAACATCTCGCCGGGATGCGTACTCACTCTCCGAAGATTCCATCCGGATGTTGGTTTCTTGACTGTCATACCGGCTTTTCCTTATCTCACGGCTCTTTGTAGATTCTACTGCTCGGTGGACAACGGGCAACTGACCCCTGCTCTCTGTCCTCTCCCCGTAACCCCACGGGTTCCCCCCGTCTTTCCATGGGATTAGCCCCATCTACCCCGGCGCTATAGTGAAATCTGGCGACTCTCACGACCTTGCTCAGGCGTGATGAATCAAAGCAGTACCACATCCCGGCCCCTGATTTGGGAGGATGAAGCGCCCGCGGAGTCTCGCTTCCGGCGCATGCAGCAGGGTGTGCCCCGAACCGGGCGCGCGCTGCCCGGCATGCCGCTCGAGATGCAGGACCCCGACGGCGACGATCCCCCACGCTCCCATCGAGGCGTCTTCGGTGCCGCGCCCGCCCCTTGGTGGCGTCCGGCCAGCACCGTAGGACGCGTGTTTCTTGCGCTCGGCGCCCTCGCCGTTCTTGCCGGGCTCACGACAGCCTGTGTTCTGCTCAAAACTTATCTCGAACGCGACGCGCGCTTCCGCATCGACGGGGCAAGCAACATCCAGGCTACCGGGCTTACCGAAGTGAGCCGGTCCCAGATGCTGCCTGTCTTCGGCGAAGACATCGGGCGCAACATTTTCTTTGTCCCTATCGGCCAACGCCGCAAAGATCTGGAAGCCCTTCCCTGGGTCGAGCACGCCACGGTCATGCGCCTGCTCCCCGATCGGATTCGTGTCAGCGTGATCGAACGGCAGCCGGTCGCCTTCACCCGTCACGGACAGCAGATTGGCTTGGTCGACGCCAACGGAGTTCTGCTCGATATGCCGGCCGCCACCATGGCGGTCCATCACTACTCCTTCCCCGTCGTCACCGGCCTCGATCCCGGCGACTCGCCCGCATCGCGCAAGGGGCGGATGGCGCTCTATGGGCGCCTGATGGCGGAGCTCGACGCCAACAACCAGCATCTCTCCCAGCAGATCTCCGAGATAGACCTCACCGATCCCGAGGACGCCCGCGTGTTGATGCCCGCGCAAGGCGCCGACATCCTGGCGCACTTCGGCGAAGACCATTTTCTCGAGCGCTACCAGCGCTACAAAACGCACATCGCGGAATGGCGGCAGCAGTACCCCAGGCTGGCCACGGTCGATCTGCGTTATGACCATCAAGTCGTTCTGGAGATGGCTTCCGGAGTGAACGCAACGCAACCGCCCCCCGACTCTGCCGGCAACCGTTCGCCTGCCGCGGACTCATCTGCTGTGGACTCGCCCGCCGTCGCCAAGCCCACTCCCGAAGTACCGGCAGTGCCCGCGCCGAGCGCCGTGAAGACCGCATCCGGCAAACCGTCCGCCAAGACCGTTGCAGCCAAGAACGTCCCGAGCAAGGCAGCTACGACTAAAGCAGCCAAGGGCAAGCTCGGCACAAAGTCCTCCGCCGGCAGCTCCGCGAAGGCGAAGGCAAAGTCCTCCGCCAAAACCAAAGCAACCCAGACCAAAGCGGCCCAGCAGAAAAAGCCCGCGCAAGCCAAACCCGTTGCCGTCAACCTGAACAACAAAAAGCCCTCCCCCACAAAGCGCGCGCCAGCGCCGGAAGGCCAGTGAGCGCGATGACCCAGAAGCAGGACAACCTGATCGTCGTGCTGGATATCGGAAGCGCCTGGACCCGCGTGCTGGCTGCCGACGTCATTGAAGGAGTCCCGCGCTATCGCGGCCATGGCGCAGTCGAGTCGGCCGGCATGCGCAAGGGCCTCATCGCCGAGCTGTCCCCCGCCGCAAGAGCAGTGCGCTCCGCCAACGAGCAGACCGAGCGCGTGGCGCGTATCAACATCGACGAGTGCGTGGTGGGCGTGGGCGGCCCGCATATTCGCGGCCTCAACACCAACGGCGGATTCGAGCTCGGCAATCGCATGCGCGAAATTACTCGCGATGACGTGCGCACCGCCGTCGAGCGTGCCCGCGCGGTTCCGCTCCCTCCCGACCGCGAAATTCTCCATCTGTTGCCCCGCCAGTTCATCCTCGATGAGCAGCCGGGCATCTTCGATCCGGTGGGCATGGTCGGTGCGCGGCTTGAAGTCGATCTCCACATCGCCACCTGTTCCGGTAGCGCTCTGCAAAGCTCGGTCACCTGCGCTAACCGCGCCGGCCTCCAGGTCTCTGAAGCGATTCTGGAGTCCATCGCCGCCGCCGAAGCCACGCTCTCGGCCGACGAGCGGGAACTCGGCATCTGCCTGCTCGACATCGGCGCCCACTCCAGCGATATGGTGGTTTTCTTCGAGGGCGCGGTCGCGCACACGGCTTCGGTCCCCATCGGCGGCGCGCACTTTACCAACGACCTCGCCATCGGCCTGCAAATGCCCGTGGCCCAGGCCGAGGAACTCAAGCGCCAGTATGGCAACGCCGTGGTCACCGCCGTGCCCCAGTTGGCGGAGATCGAGATCGCCAACCCCCAGCCCCAGATGCTGCGCCTGCGCTCGATCGCGGAGATCCTCGAGCCCCGCGCCCGCGAACTCATGTACTACGTGAAAGAAAGCCTCCGCCATGGTGGTGTCGTCGATGCCCTGGGAGCCGGATGCGTCCTCACCGGCGGCGGAGCCATGTTACCCGGTATGCTGGATGTTACGGAGAGCCAGTTGCGCGTCCCCGCACGAACCGGGTTGCCGGTGCGTCTATCCCAAATGCCCGGTGAGCTGGTTCACCCCGGCTTTGCCGTCGCCATCGGCATGCTCCTGTACGCTCATCGAACCCGCGCCGCGCGCGCGGCAGAAAGCAACACTTTTCGATCTAAATTACGCGCCATATTTGCAGCCAGCTATTAGCCGTTAAGAGATATAACCCAGGAAACAGGAGGGCCAAGCCGAGATGGAACCGCAAAGCAACGAGGCCGGAGAGATGCGCATTCAATATCACGATGAACCCACGCGGGGCGCACGCATCAAGGTAATCGGCGTGGGCGGCGGCGGCGGCAACGCCGTCAACCGCATGATCCAGGCGCGCATGGAAGGCGTCGAGTTTATCGCCGCCAACACCGATGTGCAGGCCCTTAAGCTTTCGCAGGCTCCCGTCAAGCTCCAGCTCGGTGTTCGCCTCACGCTCGGCCTTGGCGCCGGCTCCAATCCCGACATCGGCCGCCGCGCCGCCCTTGAAGACTCCGAGAAGATTATCGAAGCCCTGGAAGGCGCGGACATGGTCTTCGTCACCGCCGGCCTCGGCGGAGGCACCGGCACCGGCGCAGCCCCGGTCATTGCCTCGCTGGCCAGCGAGATGGGCATCCTCACCGTCGCCGTCATCACCCGCCCCTTCGCTTTCGAAGGCAAGCGCCGCCTGCAGCAAGCCGAGCGCGGCCTCAAGGAGCTGATCGAGAGCGTCGACACCATGATCGTCATCCCCAATGAGAAGCTGCTCGCCGTGGCCAAAGACGCCGGCTTCTTTGAGAGTTTCCGCATCGCCGACGATGTGCTCCGCCAGGGTGTGCAGGGAATCTCCGACATCATCGCCATCCCCGGCATCATCAACCGCGACTTTGCCGACGTAAAAACCACCATGGCCGGCATGGGGCACGCCGTCATGGGTACGGCTATTCGTTCGGGCACGAATCGCGCCGTGGAAGCAGCGCAGGCGGCCATGGCCTCTCCGCTGCTCGAAGCCGGCGCCATCGATGGCGCCCGCGGCATCCTCATCAACATCACCGGCTCCAGCTCGCTCAAGCTCTCCGAGGTCAACGAGGCTTCGTCCCTCATCCAGTCCTCCGCCCACGAAGACGCCAACATCATCTTCGGCGCCGTGCTCGACGAGAAAATGGGCGAAGAGGTCAAGATCACCGTCATCGCCACCGGCTTCCGCGACCAGATGCCGGAACGCCGCGCCCGCATGTTGAGCGTGGAGGAGGCGCCCGTGGTTTCCGTGCCCCTCGCGGCCCCGCCCATTGCCTCCGTTCCCGTCGCTCCCATCCCCGTCGCCTCTGTCCCGGTCGAATCGCCCAGCAACTGGTTCGACGATGAGAAGGCCGCCGCGGAACCCGAGCCGTCGCCCGCTTCCCCCCGCTTCATGAGCGAGGAGGAAGACGAAGACGCGCAGTCGGCGGAATCGGGCCAGGCTTTCTTCTTTTCGTCGTCAAGGCCGGCCGTAGCCACCACTGTTACCGTCGCCGCCTCGTCCTCCGTGACTGCCGTTGAAGATATCGCCGAGTCTGCACGAGACGAGGAAGAGGCCGAGGCGCCCGCTCGGCCGAAGTTTGAAGAGTTGGCCGCGGAGTCCGAATCGGAGCGCCAGCCCAGAGACTACGCCGCGGATTTCAGAGAAGCCCCGAGCGCCGAGACAAGGCAGTTCGAAACAAGGCAGGAATTGCAGAGCGCCCAGCCTGTTTCGTCGTTGTTTCAGGAGGGCAACGAGGAGCAGCACCGGGATCTGGACGTTCCCGCATTTCTGCGCCGCCTGCAGTTCTAGCCGTTTCCGGTCATATGGTTACAGTTTAATTTCGGCTAATCGGTTATTGTTCAATTCTGGCTATGCGGTTGCGGTTCACTTTGAAGGGTACGGGCTTTACAGGCTGCGGGAAAACTCAAAACGGAGGGAGGAGGGAGTTTCAACCCCTGCATAAAGCCCACAGAATCAACGAGGGCTTCAGCTGTGGAGGGAAGGCAGATTCAGACTAGACCAGCATGTTCCGCTTTTGGGTCATTTCAATTCGGTCCTAAGAACTGTATAGTTTGATACAGTCCATCGAACCGAAAGCTGTTGCAGTCCGTCAAAGGGATAGCCGGTCCTCCCTCAAGTACGCATAGTTTCAACAATTTGAGTTTCTGGTGTTTCTGATCACATGTGCTGGCCAAAGCGTATGGCATAGTAACCCAGATTGGTCGCGACGCGCTGATTCCTGTGCGCGGATTGGCCGATAGGCAACGGTTAAGTCAAGCTAGAAGTGCGCCGCCCATGGGCAGACGTACAGCACGAAATCCATTTTTTGAGGGGAAGTTTACCGGATGAAGCTGTCTTTCGTTTGCACGATCGGATTGGCCCTGGTTGGATCGATCGCTCTTTTGCCCACTGCAGCGGCCTTGAATGCCCCGCACACGCTGCATCGCGCCAAGTCCGCCCCGTCCCATCTGACGGAGACCCACCGCTCCGGCAGCCGTCGCGCAACGGCTCATGCTGTTCGCCCAGCAGCCACTTCGAATGCCGCTCACGCGGCGGTAACTCATTCCCCGGCGAAGACCGGGCCAGCCAGGCTGACCGCAAGAGGCCAGGCAAGAGCCAACGCGCGCCAGGCCGCTCTCCACTCCCGCCGCCATCACTATTACGAGCGCTTCACCGCCAGTTCCTTTGCCGGCTCCGATGAGTTTGCAGGCGACATCACGGCCGGCGAAGACCCGGTCGTCCGCCAGGCGGCTATCGAAGCACTGGGCGACATGAACGGAACAGCAGTCGTCATCGACCCCTCCAACGGGCGCATCCTGGCCATGGTCAACCAGAAGCTGGCGCTCTCGCCGGGCGCCGAGCCATGCTCCACCATCAAGCTCACCGTCGCCCTGGCCGCCCTCTCCGAGGGCCTGGTCACCCGCGATACCCCGGTCGAGCTCGGCGGTTTCCGCATGAATATGACCCAGGCATTGGCCAAGAGCAACAACCTCTACTTCGAGGAGCTAGGCCGCGAGCTTGGCTTCGACCGCGTCCGCCACTACGCCACCCAATTCGGCCTCGGCGAGCTGGCCGGCTACCACATTGAGGGCGAAAAGTTGGGCGAGTATCCCGGCCAGCCGATTCCCGCGTCGGAGGGCGGCGTAGCCCGCATGTGCAGCTTTGGGCAGGGCGTCTCGCTCACCCCGCTGCAACTGGGAGCTTTTGTGGCCGCCATCGCCAACGGCGGAACGCTCTACTATTTGCAGCATCCCACCACCCCCGACGAAGCCGCCTACATGACGCCAAAGATCAAGCGCACCCTCGACATTGCCAAGTACGTTCCCGATCTGCAAGACGGCATGGCCGGCGCAGTCGAGTATGGAACCGCCCGCCGCCTCCGCGCCAACTTCAACCAACTGCCCGTCTTCGGCAAAACCGGCACCTGTTCCGACAACGGAACCCGTTTCGGCTGGTTCGCCTCCTATTCCGACACGCCCCAGGGCAGCCTGGTCACCGTCTTCTTCCTCGAGGGCGGACGCCCCACCTTTGGCCCCCGCGCCGCCGAGCTAACCGGCGAGTTCTACAAGAATCTCTGGGACAAGGACTACTTTGCGCAGAAGGATACCATCGCCAACGCCGCCCCGCCGGCCGCTGCCACACGGTCCCCTGAAGCCGGACAGTCCGCCTCCCAGTAGCCGCTTTCTAGTCGTCCACCGTCTTCGCCGACCCGCGATAGATGAAACCGGAAGCGGTCCTTCTCCCGTAGGGAGATCGGACAATAGCCCAGGACAAGCGCTGCGCAGTCCTGGGTCAGCATCAAAAAATAGTCCCAGTCCCGTAGCGACGGCGCGAATTCAGCCCAAGATACAATTCTTCAATGAAATCAACCATTTGCAACCTCGTTGGAGAGCAGTTTCTTTCTAGGGTATTTGCGTGGGAAATTTGGTCTCAGTCCAGACGGGGTCAACTGACGATGTGTAGCTGGTGGATCGCGTTCTTTAAGGTCCTTACCCTCGCGACGGCCAGTCATGTCGTCCCGGCTTTCGTTTCGGGTAGTTTCGTCGGGAATCTGAACACCGATCCGCTGCGGTCACGGACCATTTGAGCCTGTGCCAAGACAGTTCACATCACGTGCGATTCATACTTGACATTCCAATCCGAAAAGCGCAGAGTATCTCAGTGTGTACGGCGGTCTTCCGTACACCGAGAAGGAGGCAAACTTTATGGCGCTGGCCTTACGCACGGAAAGGACGGAGGCCCGCCTGCTCCCGGAACAGAAAAAACGCATTGAACAGGCAGCCAGTCTCAAGGGGCTCTCGCTTTCCGATTTCATCGTGCAACACGCGGATGAAGCTGCCATCAGGACCATACAGCAGCATACAAGTTGGACCCTGGATGATCGGGACCGCGACATTTTTGTTCAGGCTCTGCTCAACCCGCCTGAGCCGAATGCACGTATGAAAGCGGCTGCCAAGCGCTACAAGGAACGAGTCGGGAAATAGTGGCCAGGAAGACCGTCGCAATATACTTAGTCGAAGTGACAATCGCCGTGAGTTTTGGCAATAGGACTTGACATAGAAAACGATTTGGCCTATGGTTCGAGACGATTCGTCGAGCAACATGCCCTCCCTTTTGGGAACCAGCAATGGCTCAGGTCCGGAAACGGCTTGGGCCGTTTTCATTTGGTACCCAAGGAGAAGCGGGATGGCAAACCTCTCGATCGTTAGCGCATCAAAAGCAAGCGAATACAGAATCGAGCCGCTCGGCCCGAATCATGATCGATCGGCCTTCTGCTGTGGAGTTCCAGAGTTGGATGCTTATCTTCAGCGGCAGGCAGGCCAGGATCAGAAGCGCAAACTTGCAGCCGTTTTCATTGCCACCGCGGAAGGCAAATCGGTGTCCGGATTCTATACCCTCTCGGCCGAGTCGATCCTGGCCGCGGATTTGCCGGTTGAATTCGGAAAGAGGATGCCGCGGTTTCCGCTGCCGGTTACGCTGCTGGGGCGCATGGCCGTCGCTCAATCACTGCATGGACAGGGGCTTGGAGAGTTTCTTCTTTTGGACGCACTAGCTCGAGCGTCGCGTGCTTCGCGGCAGGTTGCTTCCTGGGCCGTTGTTGTCGATACCAAAGCGGGGGCGCGAGAATTCTATCTCACACACGGCTTCATCCCGCTCGAAACTCACGCCGAACGGCTTTTCTATCCGATGAAGACGGTTGAAATGGCTCTTTGAGGCGCCACTGTATACCTATCGTTGCTTGAAGCGAATTTGCAGTTGAATCATCGGATAAGATAAGACCCTCCCCAATCTCCCACCGGCCATTTGCGGTCGGCGGGCAAAGACGGTCTAATCCCCAGCAAGCGTAGACAGGAGCCCTCTTATGGCACTACCGACTCACGTTCTGCTTATGTACGGCTATCTGCTGCTTTTCGCCTGGGTTCTGGTGGAGCAGTTCGGCATCCCTCTGCCGGCCACCCCTATCCTGCTGGCTGCCGGAGCGCTATCGGCCCAGGGCCAACTCAGCTTTCCCGCGGCCCTGCTGGTCGGCGTCGCGGCGTCCCTGGCTGCCGACAGCACCTGGTTCTTCATCGGCCGCCGTTATGGCCACCATGTGCTGCGCATCCTCTGCAAGCTGTCGCTTGAGCCCACCACCTGCGTCCGCAAGACACAGGACTCCTTTGGCCGCCGCCGGGGCGTCACCCTCATGATCGCCAAGTTCGTCCCCGGCCTGGCCACGCTCGCTCCCCCCGTCGCCGGCGAAAATGGCATGGACTTTCTGCGTTTTCTTTTCTTCGACGGCATTGGCGCCGCGCTCTGGGTCGGCGCCACCCTGGCCGCCGGGCGCTTCTTCGGCGACCTGCTCAAGCGCGACTCCAGTCTGCTCGACTGGACCGGCCGCTTCTCCGGCGCGCTGCTCCTCCTTGGCATCCTCATCTTCTTTGCGGGCCGCGTCATCCGCCGTCGCATGATCCTCAAGGAACTTGCGGCGGCGCGCCTGGAGCCGGTGGAGCTGAAGCGGCAGCTCGATGCCGGCGAGCCGGTCTTTATCGTCGACCTGCGCCATCCGCTTGAAATCCTGCCCGACCCTTTCACTTTGCCCGGCGCGCTTCACTTTTCGCCTGAAGCGCTGGCCCAGCGCCATGTCGAGATCCCCCGCGACCGCGATATCGTGCTTTTCTGCACCTGCCCCAGCGAGGCTACCGCCGCCAAAACCGCGATGGCCCTGCACAAGCTGGGCATCGAGCGCGTTCGCCCCCTCCGAGGCGGCTTCGACGAGTGGAGGCGTCTGGGCTTTCCCCTCGATGCGGTCACCGACCCCGGCTTCGTCCGCCCCGCCCAAGCCTCGGTTTAAGCAGGAGTCAGCATAAACAAGGATTGGGTGCCCCCATCCTCGTCACGCCGTTGTCTTTGTGGCTAGGGTGGGATTCCACAAACTTCCGCCCAACTCACGTCACGCCCCAAAGCGATAAGCTAGAAAGTTGAGTGCTGCCTTCACCGCACAGGAGCAACCCCTTGGCCTACGACGATCTGCGCGACTGGATCAAAACCCTCGAAAAGCACGGCGAGCTCAAGCGCATCCGCGAAGAAGTCTCGCCCGAGCTCGAGATCACCGAGATCACCGATCGCGTTAGCAAGATTGGCGCTCGTGGCATCAACAATCGGGAAGGGAACTATGCCCCCGGTGGCCCGGCGCTGCTGTTTGAGAATGTGAAGGGCCACCCCGGCCACAAGGTCTTCATCAATCAGTTCGGCAGCGAGCGCCGCATGGCTCTGGCCCTCGGCGTCGACAATCTCGAACAGATCGCCGAACGCATCACCGGCCTGATGAACGTAAAGGCCCCGGAAGGCTTCCTCGACAAGCTAAAAATGCTCCCGCAACTCGGTGCGCTCACCAGCGCCTTCCCCAAAACCGTCAGCGCGAAAGACGCTCCCTGCAAGGAAGTCATTCTCCGCGAGAATTTCGACCTGAACGCGTTCCCCATTCTCAAGTGCTGGCCTCACGATGGAGGCCGTTTCATCACCCTCCCCTGCGTCCACACCCGCGACCCGCGCACAGGCAAGCGCAATATCGGCATGTACCGGATGCAGGTCTTCGACGGTCAAACCACGGGGATGCACTGGCAGCGGCAGAAGGTGGCGGCGGAGCACTACCGCAATGCGTTGCGTGCCGCCGCCACTGCCTCCGCCGACGCCGATTCCAGCACCGCCCGCGTCGCCGCCATGGCCGAGTCCGCCGGCGGCGCAGTCGCCATTCCCGACGGCCCCATAGGCGGCCTGCCCCAGGTGGCGCTCGGCAATCTCAAAGGTTCGCGCCTCGAAGTCGCCGTCGCCATCGGAACCGATCCCGCCACCACTTTCTCCGCCATCGTCCCCGCGCCGCCTGAAGTGGAAGAGTTTCTCATCGCCGGGTTCCTTCGCGGCAAGCCGGTCGAAATCGTCAAATGCGAAACCGTCGATCTTGAAGTCCCCGCCAATGCCGAAATCATTCTCGAGGGCTACGTCGAGCTCGGCGAGCTGCGCAGCGAAGGCCCCTTCGGCGACCACACCGGTTTCTACACCCTCACCGACGACTACCCCGTCTTCCACCTCACCTGCATCACTCATCGCAAAGACCCCATCTACGCCGCCACCATCGTCGGCAAGCCCCCAATGGAAGACGCATGGATGGGCAAAGCCGTCGAACGCATCTTTTTGCCGGCGATGAAGATGACCATCCCCGAAATCGTCGACATCCATCTCCCCGTCGAAGCCGTCTTTCACAACCTCATGCTGGTGTCCATCAGGAAGAGCTATCCCGGCCACGCCCGCAAGGTCATGAATGCCATCTGGTCCCTCGGCCAGGCCATGTTCACCAAGTGCATCGTCGTGGTCGATGAAGACTGCGACGTGCAGAACGTCGCCGAAGTGGTTCTTCGCGTCGCCAACAACATCGACCCCGAGCGCGACATTCAATTCACGCTCGGCCCGGTCGACACCCTCGACCACTCCTCGCGCCTGCCCAACTACGGCTCCAAAATGGGCATCGACGCTACCCGCAAATGGAAGGCAGAAGGCTTTGACCGCCAGTGGCCTGCCATGATCGAAATGGACCGCGCCACCAAAGCCAAAGTCGATTCGATGTGGGAGCAACTGGGAATTTGAAAAGGGGGCCAGGTAAGACTGCTGGAAGAGGTTTTCACAAGTGGGACGAACCAAGAAGGTAAACCTTCCCGCCCAAATGATTGGACAAATTCGGCCTCCAGAGGGGTTCAGACCTTCCCTCCTTTAAGCCGATGCGCTAACGTGTCCGCATATAGCGCAACCCTTGTGGCGCCACCGAAGGAGGAATGGTCATGCCCGTCCCATTGTGGTTTGATTGGATTGCCGGGGGAGCGTCGATTGCAGGGCTCGGATATGCTTGGTGGGCAAGCCATCAGGCCACGGGAGCAAAGGATGCGGCTCAAGAGGCACGTGAAGCTGTATATCGTCGGAATACAGCCGAAGATATTGGCAGAATTCGCGATCTGGCCCTCGATTATCTGAGCGCGCTTCAAGCGGACCAATTCGGACTGGCCCTTCACATTGCAGGGCGATTTTTATCGGCTTGTAGCAGCGCGCGGGAACAACATCGTAGATTTTTAGGTGTTGAAGGCGTTAAGCTGGAACTGTCGATTGAGCTGATCGAAACTTCGTTTCACAGAATGCAACTTGGGGTTGATCGCATACTTCTGATCGCGGATGCTCAAAGGGTTGTGCGACTCGTCAGTAGCGTGAAAGGTGTCCTGGATCGGGAAAGCGGAGGAGAGCAACCATGAACAGGGAAGCAACAGCAATCCGGCTTGCTGAGAGATTGTCGCATTTGACCGCCGCGGGAAAGTTGACATGGATTGACGCCGGGCGGCTTGGTCCGTGGGGCACGTGGCCGGGTCAAGTTTTCAAGGCATCCGTGGAGGGCGGGACATTTGCTCAGATCGCAGAGGTGCCTGTTCTGAATTCATTGATCACTTCGTATTATTTTGGAGTTGCTGAGGGAAAGCCGCAGGTTTTCGAAGTGAATGTACAAGACCGTTCCAGCGAATTCTTTGAGGTCTTTGCCGAGGGCTATCCTTCCGAACCAACCAATGAAAAACTGAAATTGCTCCGTTCGTTGAAGGATTTGTATTTGGCTGCACGCGAAAACGCAAAAGGAACACGGCAGAAGGTCGAAAAGTTCGAGCAACTTCTGGAGCGGCTGGCTTAATCTTGCGTCGATATTCTTGGATCATTGTTCTTTCTTGCTGCTGGGCATCCCACGCCCAGCAGGCCCCCGACACCTTCCGCTGGATCGACTTCCACTCCCAGAAGGATCAGGATGTGGTCACCTGGGTCACGCGTTCCCTTGCCGTCCAGGACTGGACCGCCATCCGCGAGATCGCCGTCGAGTACGATGCGGCCCTGGTCGTCACCACCAATCGCGCCACGCCCCAGTCGGCCGCCAACGCTGAAACCTTCAACGTGTGGAGCGTTTCGCTCAGCAATCACATCGTCGATCCGCTCATCGGCGGAGTCAACCTGCGCTGGCTCGACTGGATGCGCTTTTCCGACGGCGCTCCCCAGGAACTGGCCGTCCTCTACGACAACTGCCGCGACTGCGCCGCCAATACTTACTTCACCGCCTTCTATTACGACGTCACCCAGCATCGCTGGACCGCCCGCTGGATTCGCGGCGGCCAGGGAGCGCCCATGTGGAGCGCCAACAAGCCGCCCGGCATCCAGTGGACGCAGGTCTATGCCGGCATCGCCGAGCCCAACGGACGCGAATTCATCGCCACCTGGAGCCACTTCGACTACGACAACAAGAAACCGTCCAACGATGTCGTCTTCCGCTACGACGTTGACCCCTTCAGCCGCCTCGAGCGCACCCTTCAACTGACCGGCAACGATGCAGACGCCATGGAGGTGCGCCTCTGCCGCGCCCTGGATGCCGTTCCCGATCTTCAACGTGGCCAGGAATCGGAACTCTGCCGCCAGTTGATCAAGCCCATCCCTGAGCACAAGCCTGTCACCACTCCACCGGCAAACAACCATGGCCAGTCCGCCCCGCCCCGCGCCCACAATTAATCCCGCACTGGTCAATATTGGCCTGTAATGTTCCGCTCCTCATGCATAATATTTAAGTCGAACGGAGCGTGAATTGAGATACATTTCAAGACTTACACTAATGCCGCTGCTGGCCATGTCGGTCGTGCTTTTTACCACCGGTTGCCCTCAGAGCCAAAACGAGGCCACCGCCAATACTAACGCAGCCGGTGCGCAGAACGCGGACCCGGCGGCAGCTAACTTGGCCTCCGGTTCAAACAACCCAGGTGATCCACAATACGCATCCGCGACTCCTTCAAGCTACCAGCAGAGCCCGCCTCCGCCGGACCAGGGAAACGCCTCTTACCAGTCCTCTGACCAGTCCTCCGGCCAGTCTTCGAGCGATCCAGGATACGGTGAGCAGCCGGTAACCTACGCTTCCCAGCCGCCTCCCCCCTTGCCCAACTACGACCAGCCCCCCGACCCCGGCGACGGCTATCTTTGGACGCCCGGCTACTGGGGCTGGGCGTCGGCCGGCTACTACTGGGTGCCCGGCGCCTGGGTTGAGGCTCCCTATGAGGGCGCACTCTGGACTCCCGGCTATTGGGGTTTTTGGCATAACCGCTATGGCTTCTACCGCGGATACTGGGGCAGGCACATCGGCTACTACGGCGGCATCAACTACGGTTTTGGCTACGGCGGATTAGGGTACGAAGGCGGATACTGGGGTGGCGGCCACTTCAATTACAACCGCTCAGTCAATAACATCAATACCTCCGTCGTGCACCATATGTATGACCATCCTGTTGGCGGAGATAACAGGGGAAGCGCCCGTGTGAGTTTCAACGGCGGTTCGGGCGGGATCCAGGTGCGAGCCAGACCCGCTGAACTGAATGCAATACATGAGCAGCATGCTGCGCCCATGGCAGCGCAGGTGCAGAACGAGCGTTCTGCCAGCACCAATAGGGCACAGTTTGCCAATGTCAATCATGGCCATCCGGCCAGCGTGGCCGTCAACCGGCCGCTTGCAGCCGATCGCAACGTGAGAGTCCCAGCGGCGGCTCCGGTACGAAATCAAGGCGCTCAGCAACTCCAACAGCGTCAAGGGAATCCTCAACAGCGCCAGGTAAATCCTCAACAGCAACAGCGCCAGACAACTCAGCAGGAGCAACAGCGTCAGGTAAATCCGCAACAGCAGCAGCGCCAGGCTCCGCAACCACAGCGCCAGCAGGCTCCGCCGCAGCAACAGCGTAAAGCCGCTCCTCAACCACAGCGCCAGCAGGCTCCGCAAAAGGAGGAGCATCCAAAGAAGTAGCACTCGGCAGTGCATCCGCATTGGACGGTGCGGATGCACTGCTGCAATGGGTGCGGCCCTTTACCGGGCCTTCAAAGCGCGCACCGTCACCAGGTTGCGCACCCAGCGCGCCGGTCGCGTCTCCCCCGTAGCAACCAGCTTCAGCGGGCCGTCTTCAGCGAGTGGTTTCCCGTCTTTGCTGTCCGCCACAATCACCATTGCATCGTGCACGTCTGGATTGACCTCTGCCACCGAGTAAACCGCCTTGTAACCATGGGAGCAGGCCGCCACCAGGTTGAGCGCCAGGTACTTTCCGTGAGGCTTGCCCGGAACATCGAGCCGGACCAGCAGTTCGATCAACGGCGCCCCGGAGTAAGTCTCATCGGCCTTGGTATGTGCATTGTGGACAGCTACGGTCTAATGCGGCAGAGCTGCCAGCATCTCCGGTGTCCACTCGGCCGTCTCGTCACCCAAAGCGATCCTTAGCGGTCCCAGCTCGCTCCCGGTGTGGTCCGCGCGCATGTCCATGCCGGCCATCTGGCCCTGCGGCGCCGGCTGCTGCTGCGCCAACGCGCCCGCCATACCCAAGCCCAATCCCATCGACAAAACCGCCCAGGTTCGCAAGCGCATCGTCGCTCTCTTCCGGCCTTCATCGTATACTAGCCTCATGTCCATCGTGCGCAACGTCGCCGGCATCGTCAAAGGCATGAGCATCACCTTTGGGGAGATGCTGGAGCCCACCCTGGTAGAGAACTACCCCGACGGCAAGGGACCCTTGCGCGGAGCGGTTCTCGAGCAGCGCTACCGAGGCGCCCACGTCCTGCAGCGCGACGAAAACGGCCTGGAAAAGTGTGTGGCCTGCTTCCTCTGCGCCGCCGCCTGCCCTTCGAACTGCATTTACATCGAGGCCGCCGAGAACACCGAGGAAGTCCGCATCTCCTCCTCCGAGCGCTACGCCAAGGTCTACAACATCGATTACAACCGCTGCATCTTCTGCGGCTACTGCGTTGAAGCCTGCCCCACCGACGCCATCACCCACGGCCACGGCTTCGAGCTTGCCACTCTCAACGCCACCAACCTCGTCATGCGCAAGGAAGACATGCTGCTGCCGGTCGCGGCGCTCACACCGGCGAAATAGAATCGCCTACTGCACTCTCCGCGCCAAATGCTGCTGGTCAAGCGCCAGCCGAAGCAGCGTTTTGACGACCGCCTGACGGCTGATATTTAACTGTCTGACATGCTCATCGAGTTCCTGAAGCATAGGGAGTGCAAAGTCCACGTTCACGCGCTGAATCAGCGGCATTATCTTGCCCTTTTCGGTGAAAAAGTGCGAGATGTTCTCACCTGAGTCGGCAAGTTCCGCGAACTCATCGGCTGTTGGCGGCTTCACTGTATCAATCTCTTTTTGCATATGATTTCTACTCGGCACTTTACTCTACCCCCACCTGCAACCCGCGCGAGCGCAACTCCGTGAGCACCCGCTCCACTTTCCAATCCAGCGCCCCGGTTCCGTCTACCTGCAGATCGGCATTCACTGCGGACGGGCGCACGAACTTTTCGCTCGCCGGCCGCACGGTGGCTTCGTACTGCCGCCGCACAGACTCCGGCGTACGTCCGCGTTGCTCGATATCGCGCTTGAGCCGCCGCTCGTAGCAGAGCTCGTCAGGCGTGTCGATATAGACCCGCAAATTGTAGAGCGGCAGCAGCTCCGGATAAAAAAGAGCGAACAGTCCCTCCACAACCAGAAACGCACCTGCCGTCACCTGCTCGGTGCGGCCCAGCGCCCGCGTGTACGTCGAGAAGTCGTAGAGCGGCCGTTCGATGGTCTCGCCCCGCGCCAGAGCCGCTACGTGCGCCGCCAGCAGCGGGCTTTCGATCATCGCCGGATCGTCGAAGTTCTGCTGGATACGCTCGCTGTAGGGCATGTGGCCGAGGTCGCGGTAGTAGTTGTCGAGATGGAAATGAATTCCGCCCAGCGCATACGCCAACTCGGAGGCCAGAGTCGTCTTGCCCGAACCCGAGCAACCAGCGATGCCCAGCACCACCGGCGGAAAGGGCAGGCGCGGGGTATCCGCAACCTGCTCGGCTTCGCTCTCAGTCTTGCTCATTGCGCCGCTTCCACTGCCGCGGCGATCTTCGGCGCCAACCGCTCCAGCAGCCCGGCCAATCGCCGTTCCACCTGTTTGCCTGTGTCTGAAACTTCTTCGTGACTCAGGTGTGTCACACCCAGTCCGGCCGCAAGGTTGGTCACGCATGAAATGCCCAGTACCTCGATCCCCATGTGCCGTGCCACAATCGTCTCCGGCACCGTGGACATGCCCACCAGCGTTGCGCCCAACGCGCGAAAGGCGCGAATCTCCGCCGGCGTCTCGAAGCTCGGCCCCGGCGTCGCCAGGTAGACTCCCTCGTCGAGCGCAAACCCCTCTTCCTTCGCGGTCTCCTTCGCTAGCGTCCGCAGCCGTATCGAATACGCCTCCGTCATGTCGAAGAAGCGCAGCCCCGCCCCTTTGCGGATGGCGAAGCGCGCCTCATTCGGCCCCGTCAGCGGATTCCAGCCCATGTGGTTGATGTGATCTGCCAGTGCCACCAACTGTCCCACGTGGTAGCCCTGCTGGATGCCCCCCGCTGCATTGGTCAGCACCACCGCGCGCACCCCTAACATGCCCAGCACCCGCATGGGAAAAGTCACCTGCTGCGGCGTATACCCCTCGTATGAGTGCACCCGCCCCTGCATCACCACAACCGGTACGCCGCCCAGCAACCCGGCAACAATCCGTCCCGAGTGCCCCTCGACCGTCGATTGCGGAAAGTGCGGAATCTCTCCATAGGGCACAAAGACGGCCTCGGTCACCGCGTCGGCCACCGCGCCCAGCCCTGAGCCCAGAACGATGCCGACCCGCGGCCTGAGCCCGCCCAGCCTTCCGCGTAGCAATTCCGCCGCTTCCGCCACTTGATCGTAGTAAGTCATATCCATTCCCGACGATGCATTTTCTTGCATTCTACAGGCGCTGCTGTCACAGGGAAGGGAAGAAGACCGCCGGCGACACATGGAATCGCTTGCTGAGCTGTTCGATATGCGCGGCATTCAGCCTGCGCTTACCTGACAGCACTTCGGATACCACGCTCTCACCGCCCAGGTCTTCGGCCAGATCGCGCTGCCTCAAGCCGTGGTGCGCAAGCAGAAACCGGAGCACGGCCGCCGGCGCCGCCTTTGGAACTGTGTAGTTCTCCTCTTCGTAGCGCTCAATCAGCAGCGTCAACAACTCGATCGCTTCCACCTGCGCGAGCGTCGGATGCGGCTCGGCAGTCAGTAGGTAGAGTGCTTTAGTGTAGGCCGCGAGCTGCTCTTCGCTACGAATCAGGTGAGGAGCTCCGCGCTCGATCATCTTTGCCGGGTTTGCTAGAACTGTAGCCATTTCGCCCTCTTCTTTGCGGTCGCCGCGCACCAGCGGTCATACTCCTTGTGTGCCATGAACGAGCCAATGTACACATGCCCCAGAGTCAAGCGCCGGTCAATCCGCTTGGCATAATGAACGGCCACAATCAGCCTGTACCGGTTGTGGCGGATGTTGAAGACAACAAAACCATCTACGTCGTCGGCATCCGGAAAGCTGGCGCGCAACTCCTCGAAATTTCGCCATCGCGCCGATTTCACAACCACGATCCAGGCGCCGATCTCCTGAGCAGCCTCTCGATGATCCCGAGATGCCTGCTGAAGGCGCTTGATCGTGATGATGTGCACTATCGAAGTCTACTTCGCAATTTGCGAAGTGTCAAGAGAGAAGGAGTTTCAGCCCACCACCCAGCTATCCGGATAGATCGTCACCGCTGAACACCCCAGCGAATAATTGAACCACGAATGTTCGGTTGTCGGAGTCGCGAAAAAGCCTTCCAGATTTTTGCGGCGAACCACCTCAGCCACGAACTCACGCGGCCCATAGAAGAGCGTGAAGAAACTGTCCCAGTCCACGGTCAGCAAAAACGACTCATCGAGCGCCGACAGCGTCCCACGATTTGGAAAGGCCTCTTCGCGCTTTCTGAGCCTCTGCACACCAAGCCATTGCACAGGATCGACACCCGGAAACTCCGGCACATGGATTAGTTCGCCCCGTCCCGCCGCTTCGAAAGCAGACAGGAAATCCATCTGCAACAGCGGCTCGAATCGTCCCTCGCCCGGCATCCAAACAGATTCCAATTCCAGAAAGCTCTTCAACGCGCCACTTGACGCGTGGTCGCGCAAATCCTCGTCGATCGATCCAATCGATGTCAGCAGCGCCTGGTTCAACTTCGCGCAAGTGCCCAATCCCGTTTTGCTGGCCACGTATGCCCAGGTGTATTTCGAGCCCACGCTCAAAATCTGCTCGTCGCTCGGATACTGTTTCGTCGCCGTCCACGCGAGTTCCTCCGGCACACTCACGAACGGGTGCAGGACCACATAAACGGATTCAAACACTCCGCCATACGCCTCCATCAAAGGCGCATCGTACGCAGGATAAGTTAAACGTTCGTATCGCACCGAACAGGATAACAAACCTCCAATCTTCCTGATTGTGATGGCCGGCGCGGTAACCGCCCCGGCTTTACCGTTCGCCCTCGGGCCAGCGATGCGCGAAAATAGAAGCGGAGGACTCTCGCGATGTGCCGCAACATCAAAATGCTTTTCAACTTCGACCCTCCCGTAGCCAGCGAAGAGATTCGCGCCGCCTCGCTCCAATTCGTGCGCAAAGTCAGCGGCTTCAGCAAGCCGTCAAGAGCCAACGAAGCCGCATTCAATCGCGCCGTGGACGAGATCGCCGCGGCATCGGGCCGCCTGCTCGCATCGCTCGGAACCACCGCGCCCCCGCGCAGCCGCGAAGAAGAAGCTGCAGGGGCAAAGGCGCGCAACGCCGCGAGATTCGGCAAGGAAGGCCTCACCGCATGAAGCAGATTGTCGCCATCGTCTTCGGATTGGGCCTCGGCTGCAATGCGCTGCTCTTCGTCCCCCAGATTATCGCCGTCTGGCGCAAGAAAACCGACGAAGGCATTTCGCTTATCACCTTCGGCGGCTTCAGCATCCTGCAGGCCATCGGCATCGTCCACGGCCTCTACCAGCGGGACCTCTCGCTCATCCTCGGCATGGCCGCCAGCCTGCTCACCTGCGGCACCGTCACCGCGCTCACCCTCTTCTATCGCATGAGGCGTTTGCGTGCATGAACGCTCGGTTTGGGGTGCGGCGCAACGGGTCTTCTGCAAGAACCTCTGAATGACGCACCCGCGTCAATCGGCAACAGCGCCGCCAGCCACCCAGCCCAACTCCGCATCATCGCCCGCACTCACCCCAGAAACATTCCGGCAATCGACGCGGAGATCAAATTCGCCATCGTCCCCGCAAGCATCGCCCGCACGCCCAGCCTTGCCAGGTCATTGCGCCGCTCCGGAACCAGCGCGCCGATTCCGCCGATCTGCATGCCGATCGATCCCAGGTTCGCAAACCCGCACAGCGCAAACGTTGCAATCGTAAACGAGCGCGGCGCCAGCGTGGCCTTCTCCGCTCCCAGCGCAATGTACGCGATCACTTCGTTCAGCGCCATGCGCGTGCCCAGCAGGTTGCCGATCGCCATGCAGTCGTGCCACGGCACGCCGATCAGCCACGCCACCGGCGCAAACAGGTAGCCAAGAATCTGCCCCAGCGAGCCGGGAATCCACGGCACTCCTCCGTGCGCCCAGCTCAGCACGCTATCCAGCAGCGCCACCAGCGCCAGAAAGCTGATTAGCATGATCGCCACATTCATCGCCAGCTTGCCGCCGTCGATCGTGCCGCGCGCAATCGCTCCAATAAAATTCTCATCCTGATGCAGTTCATCCTTGGGAATCACAACCTTGCCTTCGGTCGCTGGAACTTCAGTTTCAGGCACTAGCATCTTGGCCACCAGAATCGTACCCGGCGAAGTCATGATCACCGCCGACAGCAGATGCCGCGCCTCCACGCCCTGCGAAATATACATGGCCATGATGCCGCCCGACACATGCGCCATGCCGCTGGTCATAATCACCATCAGCTCGCTGCGCGTCGCCTTCGACAGAAACGGCCGGATGGTGAGCGGCGCTTCGGTCTGCCCCATGAAGATGCTGGCCGCCACGTTCATGCTCTCCGCGCCGGAGATGCGCATCGTCTTCAGCATCACCCACGCCATCCCGCGAATCACGATCTGCATCACCCCAATGTGATACAGCACCGCGAAGAATGCGGAGATGAAGATGATCGTCGGCAACACCTGGAACGCGAAGATCGCCCCGGAGTTCGGCGGAAGCAGGTTTCCAAACGCCCCCGAATTCGGAAGCCCGAGCTGACCAAACAGCACCCGCGTTCCGGCGAAGGTGGCCGCGAGCATGTTGGTGACCACGCCGCCGGCCCAACCCATGAACATCTGCCCGTAGTTGAAGCGCAGCACAATGAATGCGAAGGTGAACTGCAGGCCGAGGCCCCAGGCGATGGTCCGCCAGCGGATATGCTTGCGGTCGGTCGAGCCCAGCCACGCAGCCAGCAACACAGCCAGAATTCCCAGCACTCCCGTGAATCGAGCCAATGCGGCGCCTCCTAAAAGCAGCTTCTAGCTGCTAGCTTCTAGCTGGTGTTTGCGCATGAGACTTGGTTGCGACTTTCCGATGCTCGTAGTGGGCCGGAAAAGCAACGCTAAAAGCTAGAAGCTAAGAGCTAGAAGCTGTACTTCGACTACCTTACAGCATCGCGCAGGTATTCTTGCGCCGACTCGCGCGTAAAGACGCGGCTCACCAGATCGACCGGCTCGGGAGGGGTCTTCGTGAACCGGATCGCCTGCTTCAGAATATCCACCGGCTCCGGCAACATCGCTTCCTCGGTGGCGTAGACGGTTGCCACCGGCTGCCCCTTCTCGACAAAAGCGCCGCGCCGCGCGTGAAACACAATGCCCGCGTCCGGATCGACGGGCGCGCCGGCCTTCTCGCGGCCTGCTCCCGTCCTCTGCACCGCCCAGCCCAGTGCCGTCGTATCCATAGTCGCCACAAAGCCGCGCTCCCACGCCGGCACCACCTCGACCGCGCCCGGATTGTGAAACCCGAGCGGATCGTCGAACGCAGAAATGTCGCCGCCCTGTGCCTTGACCATATCGAAAAAGTGTTTCAGCGCCGAACCATCCGCCAACGCAGCTTGTGCGCGCGTATAGCCCTCCTTCGGCGTGCCCGCCTGGTTTCCCAGGTGGATCATCCATCCGGCCAGGATCAGCGAAAGCTCCAGCAGGTCCTCACTCTCCGGCGACCGCTTGCCGCGCAGCAACTCCAGCGCCTCAATCAGCTCAATCCAGTTTCCGGCTGCCGCACCGAGAGGCTGGCTCATGTCCGTCAGCAGCGCCACCGTGCGCGTTCCCGCGCCCTCCGCGGTCGCTACCATCAGCGCCGCTAGAAATTCCGAGTCTTTGCGATCGCGCAAGAAAGCTCCCGACCCCGTCTTCACATCCAGCACCAGCGCGTCCAGCCCCGCCGCCAGCTTCTTGCTCAAAATCGAAGCGCAAATCAGCCCCGGACTTTCCACCGTCGCCGTGCGGTCGCGCAACTCGTAAAGTATGCGGTCGGCCGGCACCAGCCGCGGCGTCTGGCTCACGATCGACGCCCCGCACTCCAGCAGCACCGCCTCGAATTCCTTCAGACTCAATGCGGTCCTGAACCCAGGAATCGATTCCAGCTTATCCAGCGTCCCGCCCGTGTGCCCCAGCGCGCGTCCGCTGATCATGGGCACAGCCACGCCGCAGGCTGCCGCGATCGGCGCAATCAGAAAGCTCGTCTTGTCGCCCACCCCGCCGGTCGAGTGTTTGTCCACTGCCTTCTTGCCCAGCCCCGTCGGCGAAAACTTCTCTCCCGAGTCGCGCATCGCCAGCGTCAGCGCGCGCGTCTCCTCCAGCGAAAGCCCCTGCAGCCAAGCCGCCATCAGCCACGCCGCAAGCTGTTCCAGCGGAATCGATCCGGACGCCGCGCCCGCAACCAGAAAACCAATCTCGCGCGCATCGAGCGTGCCGCCGTCCCGCTTCTTCCGGATCAGATCTACAGTGTGCAGCGGAGAGTGAGCTGAATCAGGCATAGCAATCAAAGCCTCAGTGTCCAAGCCTCAGAGTATTGACAATAGCGATTATCGCAAGCATCGCTCTTTCATTAAGGTTAGCTCGTCGTCTTCAAGGCGTCATGCCGTCGCGGGAACCCTTGCTGTGCCCAATACGCCTGCCCTGGCGAAGCCATCTGCTTTACGGAAGCAGCTTCATCTCGAAGGCCAGCGGTAGCAGCTCCAGGAACGCCATCGTCCGTACACCGTCATTCGCCGGAAACAACACCACCGCATCCGCCAACACGAACTCGGCAAGCATCTGCCTGCAGGCGCCGCAAGGGGGGCTTGCCGCATCGTTCAGGTTAGCCACCGCCACCGCATCGATGCGAATCCCAGGCCCGAATTGGGAAACAGCGCGCACCAGTGCCGACCGCTCCGCGCAAATCGTCAGTCCATAGCTCACGTTCTCAACATTGGTCCCGGTCACAACTTCGCCGCTGGTCAGCCGTAGCGCCGCCCCCACGCGGAATCCCGAGTACGGCGAATAAGATTGCTGCGCACTCACCCGCGCCTGCTCCATCAGTTCTTCAACTTCCAAAGAGTTCAGTGCATCCATCGTGTATTCCTTGTCCTTCCAGCCTGAGATTTGCCGGCCTGAGACTTGAGGCTAAAGCATCTCCGCCGTCTCTGTATATCGCCAATGCCCGGCAAACGCTGCAACTGCCCTCTGACCCCTGACCCCTGTTTTCTCAAGTTCATCCTCTTCCATCCGATAAAGGCCTTAAGTGCTCGCCGCGCCGGGGCCGCAAAATCCCGGCTGGCTGGATGGTTCAAAGCGATGGATGAACTGACAAGGGAGTTTCTGATCGAGAGCCAGGAAGGCCTGGACCGTATGGAGCAGTGCCTCACGGATCTTGAGACCCGCCCACAGGATGCCGCCCTTCTCGGCGAGATATTCCGCTCCGTGCATACCATCAAGGGAACCACTGGATTTCTCGGTTTTAAACGGCTGGAAACGCTGGCCCACGCGGGCGAGAACCTGCTCGGCCTGCTCCGCGACGGGAAACTGGCCGCCAACCGGCCCCTTATCACCGGCCTGCTTCACTTGCTCGACGGTCTGCGCGCCATCCTCAAGTCCATTGAGACCATGGCCAGCGAAGGCGAGGGAGAAGATTCCGCGCTGATCGAGCAATTGGTGGCGTTGCAGGCTCCGGCGAACGTAAAACAGCCGGTTCACGCGAAAGTCGGCGCGACATTTTCGGCCGCGCCCGCGGCTGCCGCTCCGCAGGCCCCGTCAGCGCCTCAAGCCCAGGCGCCAGTGTCCGCCGCTCAAGCTCCAGCCGCGCCCGCGCAGCAGCCGGCGAATGCAATTCCAGCGCCCGTTGTCCAATCGGCGGCGGCCGGCAGCGAGACCGATGCGTCGCGCCCGCGCGCCCAGATAGCCGCGGCCGGCAGCGCCGCCGAAAGCACGCTCCGCGTCGACGTGGTTCTGCTCAATCGCATGATGAACCTGGTCGGCGAGTTGGTGCTCACCCGCAACCAGGTCCTTCAAGCCACCGCGTCCGATCCCAACATGACCCTGTTGTCGCGGCGCCTCGACATGGTCACCGCCGACCTGCGCGAAAACGTCATGAAGGCGCGCATGCAGCCGGTCTCCAACATCTTCTCCAAAATGCCGCGCATTGTGCGCGATCTCTCCCAGTCGCTCGGCCGCCGCGTCCGCCTCGTGGTCGAGGGCCAGGACACCGAACTCGACAAGAGCCTTCTGGAAGCCATCAAGGACCCCCTCACCCATGCGGTCAGAAATTCTCTCGATCACGGTATCGAGCCGCCGGAAGTGCGCGTGGCCGCGGGTAAAGATCCGGAGGGAACCCTCAAGCTGCGCGCCAGCCACGAGGGCAGCCACGTCATCATCGAAGTTTCCGACGACGGCGCCGGCATTGCTGTTGAGAAAGTGCGCGACAAAGCCATCGAACGCGGCATCATTGCGCCCGAACGCGCTTCGCAGTTGGGCGAGCACGAGCTCCTGCAGCTTGTCTTTCTCCCCGGCTTCTCCACCGCCGCCGCCGTCACCAACGTCAGCGGGCGGGGCGTTGGCATGGATGTGGTCCGCACCAACGTGGAAAAAATCGGCGGCAAGGTCGAGATCGACTCCCGCACCGGCAAGGGGACCACGCTCCGCCTGCGCATTCCGCTCACTCTGGCCATTATTCCAGCCCTCATCGTGCGTAGCGTGAATCAGAGTTTCGCGCTGCCTCAGGGTTCGCTCTCCGAACTGGTCCACGTTCCCCCCGAGCAGGCCGCCAAAACCATTGAATGGATCGAAGGCGCGCCCCTCTATCGGTTGCGCGGAAAGCTCCTCCCGCTGGTGTTTCTAGACCGGCTGCTGATGCCCGCCGGGGAACACAAATCCGCTTCGGAGCGTGACAGTTTCATCGCCGTGCTCGATGTCGATGGCCGCCGTTATGGCCTCGTCGTCGACGGGCTCGCCGACCCGGAAGAGATCGTCGTCAAGCCTCTCTCCGCCGTGCTCAAAGTTATCGGCCTCTACTCCGGCGCAACGGTGCTGGGCAACGCCGACCTGGCCTTGATCCTCGATCCCGGCGCCATCGCCGTGAAAGCCGGAGTCACCATGAGCGCCGACCGCGATGCTGAGGGCGCAGACAGTGAAGAAGAAGACACCAACGCCGCCAAAGGTATGGAGTATCTGTTGGTCGAGGCCGCCGGCCGGCGCGCAGCCGTGCCGCTGGCCGACGTACTCCGCATCGAGCAGATTCCGCTTTCGCGCATTGAATTTATCGGCGACCGGCCTGTCCTCAACTTCGAAGGTCAGTTGATGCCGGTCGAGGATTCCGGCGGAGTGCTGGCCGCGGCCGAGGCCAATTCTGCCTCCCAGACCGATCGCGAACCCCAGATCATCGTAGTCGTCTGCCGCGAAGGCAACCGTCACGTAGGCATCGCGGTTTCGCACGTGCTTGACGTGGCCGCGGGCGGCGACCTGTTTGAAGCTGGAACCAGCCAGCGCACCGGCGGCGTCACGCTCCTGAAGGATCGCGTGACCGGCGTGGTCGATCTGGCCGGCGTGCAGCCCCTGCCGGTCTGCGAAAACGTTTCTGAAGATTGGAACCAGATTGCGGAGACAGTAGCATGAGCACAGCAACCGTGTCGCATAAGAAGGTTAAGGCCTCGGTCCTGGTGGAAGTCTGCTCGGTGCGCCTCGCCGAAACGTGGTTCGGCGTGCCCATCACCCACATTCTTGAGATTGTGGGCGCAGTGAGGCCTCAGCCGGTCCCACTCGCCCCCGCTTATGTCGGCGGGCTGGTCCACTATCGCGGCGACGTGCTCACAACCGTGAGCCTGCGCCAGTTGCTCGACTTGCCACCCAATGAAGGTGCTCAGGCCATTCTGGTGCTCGAGTCCACGGGCGGATGCTTCGGCCTTCTGGTTGATGCGGTCGGCGAGGTGCTCACCGTCTCCTCCACCGACCACGAACCCAACCCGTCGATTCTCGATCGGCGCCGCAAGGCCCTGTTCGCCGGCGCATACAAGCTCAAGGACAGGCTCCTGGTCATGCTCGATCCCGAACGCCTCGATCCGCTTCAACTCAGTCAGGCTCACCCGGATTAGGCTTTTGAGCTCAGCATTTGCAGGGTAGTTCAAGACGTAAGCGCATCGGGAGACAGCAGTGGATTGGCAGTCAACTTCCGGAACGAGTTGAAAGAATCGAGTTTTGAAAGAGCACGACCGGGGTAAACTCTAAATCCCGCGACGAGAATCTGAGAACTGAGAACTGAGAACTAAGAACTGAGAGCTGAAAGCTGAAAGCTGATAGCTGACATTAACGGAGGCAACCATGCGAGCACTCATCGTCGACGATTCCCGCTTCGTCAGGGGGTTTCTGCGCACCCTGCTCGAAGAAAAGGGCATCGAGTGTGTCGAAGCCGGCGACGGAAAAGCCGGCCTCGATCGGCTGCACGGCGAACTCGCCTTCGACCTCGCTCTCCTCGACTGGAACATGCCCGTGATGAACGGCTTTGAAATGCTCCAGGCCATGCGCGCGCAGGGCTACACCGGCACGAAGGTGCTCATGGTCACCACCGAGGCTGAGAACGAATTCATCCTCCGCGCCCTCGACGCCGGCGCCGACGAATATCTGATGAAACCCTTCGACGACCAGGCGCTCAACGAAAAACTCGCCATGCTCGGCCTGGTCGAGGCCTGAATCGAGGTTCGACCAATGCAGCCCGCTTCCCGGACTCGCATCCTGATCGTGGACGACTCGGCTGTGATGCGCAGCTTGTTGCGCTCCGTCATTTGCACGGATGCCACTCTTGAAGTCGCCGGTACTGCCACCGATGGCGCTTCGGCCTTGGGTAGCCTCGCGCTCAATCGCCCCGACCTGATTTTGCTTGACGTGGAGATGCCGGTGATGGGCGGATTGGTCACGCTCAGTGAGTTGCGGAGGCTGGGACACAAAATGCCGGTCATCATGGTCAGTTCGCTCACGCAACGCGGCGCCAGCGTCACCATTGAAGCCCTGGCCGGCGGCGCCTCCGACTACGTCACCAAGCCCGCCGGACAATCCGGCCGTGAGGCCGCGCTTCGCACCCTGGCCCAGGACTTGCTTCCAAAAATCCACGCCCTCACCGATCTTTCGCGCAATAACTCGCTCAATCGCTCTTTCGGTCCGTTGCCCGTTCAACCGCGCCCGGTCTTTCCCGGCCTACCGCGTTCACCTCTCGCTCCGTCTCTCGCACAGTCCCTCAGTCCGGCTTTCAGGCAGCAGCCTATCACCGCGGTTCCGGCGGTGGTTGTCATCGGCGTCTCCACCGGCGGCCCCGCGGCCCTCGATATCCTGCTCCCCAAGCTGCCTGCCAACTTCGCTTTGCCTGTCCTCATCGTGCAGCACATGCCGGAGCTCTTCACGCGCCTCTTCGCCGAGCGTCTCAACGGCCGCTGCAACCTCTGCGTCCGCGAGGCCTCCGAGTCCGTTCAGGTCCATCCCGGAACCATCTACATCGCGCGCGGCAACTGGCACCTAGAGGTCCTGCCTGCTTCCATCCCCAGCAACCCACCCACCTTGCACCTCAACCAGGGCCCGCTTGAGAATCACTGCCGCCCCGCCGTCGACGTGCTCTTTCGCTCCGTGGCCAAGGTCTACGGTTCAGGCGTCCTCGCCGTCGTGCTCACCGGCATGGGCTCCGACGGAGCCAGCGGATGCCGCCTCATTCGCGAGCAGGGAGGCAGCGTGCTGGCCCAGGACGAAGCCTCAAGCACCGTGTGGGGAATGCCCGGCGCGGTCGTCGCCGCGGGCCTGGCTCACCGGATGCTCCCTCTCGACGCCATCGCTCCTGAAATCCTGCGCATCGCCGGCCGAGCCCAGAACGAGCTCCGCCAGCCTTCCCGCGACCTCGATCGAAAGGCGGTGTCATGATGGAACAGGCCACCACCGTCGACTACGGCTATCTTCGCGAACTCGTCTTCGGCCTCTCGCGAAACGTGCTTGACCCCTCGCGCGACTACCTCTTCGAGACCCGCCTCACCAAGCTTTTGCGCAACCAGGGCATGAGCCGCCTGGACGAACTCGTGCGCCATCTGCGCGTCAAGAAAGACACTGCCCTCGAGCGCGCCATCGCCGAGGCCATGACCATCAACGAAACCAGCTTCTTTCGCGATGCCCGTCCCTTCGAACTGCTGCGCACCGAGCTGCTGCCTAAATTAATTGAAGCCCGCCGAACCGCGCGCTCCCTGCGCTACTGGAGCGCCGCCTGCTCTACCGGCCAGGAGGGATATAGCCTCGCCATGTTAATGCGCGCGCATTTTCCCATGCTCGTCGGCTGGGACATCCGCATTGAAGGCACCGATCTCTGCAACGAAGTCGTCGAGCGTGCCCACGCTGGCCGATTCCATCGCATCGAAATCAATCGTGGCCTTCCCGCCCGTTTCGTAGTCCGCTACTTCGACCAGGTTGGCGAAGACTGGACCATCAAGCCCGAAGTCCGCAATCTCTGCAACTTCCGCCAGGCCAACCTCTGCGCGCCCCAGTTGCCCTTCAACCGCGCCAGCGACCGCTTCGACATCGTCTTCCTGCGTAACGTCATGCTCTACTTCTCCCAGGAGACGCGCAAAACCCTGCTCGCCGGAATCCACCGCCTCCTCGCCCCCGACGGCCTCCTCTTCCTCGGCTCAAGCGAGCAGCCCGCCGATCCCTCCCTCTGGACCTCCAACCTCGCCGGCGGCACGTGCTACTTCAAACCAAGACAGCCAAGCTAACAGCAGGGAACAGAAATCACGGGAAAAAGGGAACTAGCAAATCACCGCCCAAACCTTCTATTCCCGGTTCCCTATTCGCTTTTCCCTGTCTTTTGCCTTTTCGCCATCCGCGCCAGCACCGCCTGTTCGCGCAGAACCTGCCGCAGCGGCCGAGCCGGCGTGCCGTAGAGCACGGTTCCCGGCTTCAGGCCTTCGTTGGTGACCTTCGACCCGCTGAAGACGCCCGCCTGTCCCCCCAGAATCACGCCGGGGCCAATCTTGACGTGGTCGCCAATGCCCACCTGCCCGGCAATCACCGCCCCATTGCCCACCGTCGACGAGCCGGAGATCCCCGTCAGCGCGACCAGAATCACGTCCTCGCCAATGTCGCAGTTGTGGCCCACATGGACCAGGTTATCGATCTTCGTTCCGCGTCCGATCCGCGTCTGCTTCAACGCCCCCCGGTCGATGGTCGAGTTGGCGCCGATCTCCACGTCATCCTCGATGAGGAGGGTCCCTTGCTGCGGGAATTGCGTGTATGTGCCGGTCTTCGCATCGCGAACATAGCCAAAGCCATCCGCTCCCAGCACCGCGCCGGCATGAACCACCACGCGATTGCCCAGCGTCGTTCCGCTATAGATCGTCACATTCGGATAAATCCGGCAATTCTCGCCAACCCGAACCCCCTCGCCAATCACCGCACCAGCCTCGACACGTGTTCCCGAGCCAAGCACGGCGCCATCGCCAATCGCTGCACAAGCGCCAATCGTCACTGCCTCGCCGATCTCGACCTCCAAGCCAACCGCCGCCGTCGAATGCACGCTCGCCGCTGCGACTCCCGGCTTCAGCAGCTTCGCGGCCCGCGCAAACCAAAGCCGCGGCTGATCGGCCTCCACAACCGCCATCGCCAAGTTGGAGCCATACCCTTCAAGACACCCCAACTTGAGCACCAGCGCCCCCGCAGCCCCGGCAAGCGCCTTCGTAGCGGAGGCAGCGTCCTCGGCAAACACCAGATCCTGTTCTTTTGCCGCGCCCGAGCTTTCGACGCCGCTGAGCGCAACCGCAGGGCTTCCCTGCGTCAACCTGCCGCCCAGCTTTTCAACCAGTTCGCCCAGCGTCATGCGTCTCTCCCCAAAGCCTGCATCAGTAGAGCCCCGGCTCCCCCGCCGGCCGCGTCTTCCAGCGCCGATGAATCCACAGCCACTGGTCTGGATAGCGCCGAATCCACTCCTCAATTGCGCTGGTGCACAACTGCGTCCCCGCCAGAATATCCGCGCTCGCATCGCTCGTCTTCGGAATCGCAACCTCCGGCCCAAAATGCAGGACATATTTCTTCTCTGTTGCATCCCACAGCATGAAACCCGGCAAGACTGCCGCGCCCGTCTTGCGTGCCACGTGAGCCAGCCCCGTTGCCGTGCAAGCCTCCATCCCGAAGAACTTCACAAACGCGCCCTGCGGCGGAGTCATGTTCGTGTCCATCAGGATACCGACCGTCCCGCCCTCGCGCATCGCCATCAGCAACCCGCGCCCGAAGTCGTCCTTATGCAGCACGTAGTTTCCATGCATGCACCGGATCCCATTCACGAACCCATCCAGCCTCCGGTTATCCAGCCTGCGAATCACCATCCCCATCGGGTGACCCATCAGCGAGTGGTAAAAGCTCGACAGTTCCCACGCGCCCAGATGCCCCGTAATCACCAGCACACCTTTGCCGCGCGCCTCTGCCGCCAGGTAGTGCTCCAGCCCCTCGGTGCGCATCCAGTCACGCGTGTTTTCCGCGGTGTACCGCGTCATGCGGCAAAACTCCACCAGTTGCCATCCCAGGTGAATGTAAACCCGCCGCAGAATCGCCTTTCTTGTCTTCGGCGAAAGCTCAGGCAGAGCCATCTCCAGGTTGTGCGCGCCCACCCTGCGCAGCCGCCCAAATAGCCAGTAAACCTTGAAGGCAAGAACCCACGCCCACAGACGCGCCACCCCGCGCGGCATGCGCCCCAGGGTGCGCGCCACGGCCACCACCAGCCAATACTCGATTCTGTCCCGCATCTTTGAAGACAAACACCAGTTTAGCCTTCCCCGGCGCCTTCCGCGGCCCGGCGCAAACGAATCGGGCGGTCAGGCTCCAGCCTGACCGCCCCGTGAATCCTGTCCGGTTTGCTCCGCCGCTACTTGCGATTCTTGGCTTCAACGAAATAGTGGGCCACCGCACGCACAAACGGCACAGCTCCCTCCGGCACCGCCACGTCCCCTTTCAAAACGCTTTCGAAGTGATGCGGCGCGCCGTAATAGGTATCGGTATCGTCAACGTTTTGGCTCACGCTGGTGCCGTCGAGGTCGATGCCCGCGAAAATCCCCTTGTTGCGCGAATAGCTGAGCAGCTCCGCATTCATCTTCCAGTCCGTGGCCGCCTGGCTGCTGCGCCCTACCGGACCGGCTGCCGCCGATGCATCGCCGCCAATCTTGAACTTGTTCTTCAGCAAGTCCTGGAAACCGCGATCGTTCACCGCAACCAGCACCAGGTCGGTCGACTGTCCCCCGATCTGGAACCCGAACGAGCCGCCCGCCATGCGAATAAACACCGGCGCGCTCCATCCCTGTCCGGTGCGGCACGTCACCACGCCTTGGCCGTATTGCCCGCCGAACACGAATGCCCCCTTGATCATCCCGGGAACCACCGCGACGCAGGTCGCCTGTTGCAGGATGTTCATGGGAATGCTGCTGTCCTTGGCGCCCATAATCTGGTCCAAAACCACCTTGGCGGCATCGATGCGGTCCTGCAGATCCACTCGCGAGGATGCTGCAAACGCTGTGCCGCTCAGCAACAACCCGGCGCAAATCGACGAAATAATCTTCTTCATTTCCCGTTTCCTTTCCAATCCACGGCCTCTGGGGAGCGTGGAAGCCTGAGTTCTGCATTCCTTGAAACATCACATTCCGATGGGGCTGTCACCCTGCATGCCCGCTTCGAACGCGCCGTACTCCTCTCGCGCACAGCATCGGAACATCCTGAATCAGCCTATCGCAACTGCCCATGACAAAAAAACCGCGCCCGCCACGGGCAGACTCAATCTTGAAACCCGGGCTTCATCTTGAAGTCTGGACTTCAGCACTACTCATTGAAATGCGCGCGCTTGGGCAACGCGCGCGCAGGCCAAGTGCGGCAGGCCGCTCCTCGGGAGCAACCTCGAATAGCCTTGTTGCTCTTGATCAGATGCAGAAATGGCCTGCCGGGATGGATGTTGGGGGAGGGCTGAAGAAGACACCACAGATATGTTCCCTTGTGGAAATCCACAAGAAAGAAAAAAAGAGGAGTTCCAAGGCCTCATGGAAACATGCTGCCTTGGAACTCCTTTCCCCAGATCTGCGTTGTTTCTATACACATCTTGTAGAAAAGGTCTTTTTTGCACAAGAGTACTTGAAGACCTTGGCGTTAAGTAACCGTTGATATTGCTTAATCAGTTAATAGACTGCGACCCCGCTCGCCCTCCATCTGGCATTCATTCCTCTACGGCAACTGAAAAAAGACTCCGCGCCGAAATCGACAATTTAATGCGGTTATCTGCGCCTGTTTTGCGCATTAATCGAGCCAAATGGGCGCGGACTGTGCGCTCTTCGATGCCCAGTTCCGACGCGATCTCGCGGTTGGAGTGCGCCTTCAGAATCAGCTCAAGAACCTGCCTTTCGCGAGCCGTGAGTTGAGGCGCTCTCTCTAAGGGCTCCGTCTGTAGAGGCGTCGTCTCTAGAGGCGCCATCGGTGGTGGCGGTATCTCTGCAGGCCTGATCTGTGCAGGACCTATAGCGGCCTCCCTGGCGTCGGGGCTCTCCAGCAAACGGTCAATCAGTTTCGACAGCAGCCGCCGCGGCGCCCATATCGAACCTTCCGTCACCTGCTCAATCGCAGTGAGCACCGCCTCCGGCCCTGCCTCATGGTCCAGGTACGCCCGGGCCCCGGCGGCGATTGCGTTCAGGGCCAGGTCGTCGTTTCCGCCCGGTCCAATCACGATCAACTTGATGTCGGGGCGCGCGCGGCGAATGGTGTCCAGAGTCTCGAGTCCGAAAGTGGAAATATGCAGATCCACAACCAGGTATTGGAGTGACTCGGCCTCCAGCAATTCCGTCATGCTCCCGATGATCGGGAGCAGTTGGCCATGGACAACCTGGACAGCTTGCTCAAAGACGCTGGTCAGCCCCGCAAGACGTATTGGCTCGTCGGCAACTAACCCGATACGGATTGGGCTGGTATTCCGATTCCCGGAATTGCGATTCCCAGTATCGCGATTAGCAGTATCGCGATTCCCCGGCTTACGAATCGAAGACATCTTCTTCCCCAAGGCAAAAAAAATGCAAGAGAGCCGAACCTGCTGCGGCGATGGAAAGCGTTTGTCCCCTTTCTCATGCCGCCGGTGTTCTTTTTTCAACCACCCCGATCGCAAGGCGTGCGCCAACCTAAAGCTTGGGAAGCACAATCCCTTGTTGATTTTGATATTTGCCTTTGCGATCCGCATAGCTGACCTCGCAGGCCTCATCGGAGCGGAAAAACAAAATCTGGCACAGCCCTTCGTTGGCGTAAACCTTGGCCGGCAGTGGAGTTGTATTTGAAATCTCGAGGGTCACAAATCCCTCCCATTCCGGCTCGAACGGCGTTACGTTCACTATGATTCCGCAACGCGCGTAGGTCGACTTGCCAACGCAGATCGTCAATACATCGCGGGGAATTCGAAAATACTCGACTGACCGCGCCAACGCAAACGAGTTGGGCGGAATAATCACCGATTCTGCCTGCACCGAAACAAACGAACGCTCGTCGAACGACTTCGGATCGATGATGGCGCTATTTACATTCGTAAATATCTTGAACTCATCGGAAACCCGCAAATCGTATCCATAGGAGGAAAGTCCGTAGGAGATTACGCCCGTGGCCACCTGCTTTTCGCTGAATGGCTCAATCATGCGATGGTTGATGGCCTGTTCCCTGATCCAACGATCGCTCTGAATCGACATGCCTCTCCCGTCCCGGCGTCTAACTCTCTCAAGGGGAAAAATGGCCCGAGTTCTGATTTGTAATTTCATCTTACGAAAACTGTAGCCACATTGACAATCGAATTATCCCCAGGAATCGCTCCTGCTGTGCAAATCTACCCAGCCCTTTTGCGAGCCCGGCAATCGGTCCTCGACGATACAACCTGCTTTTCCTCAGCTCAAAATCCAATGCGTTATCATTCTGCTGTTCCATATTCGAAGCAAAATCTGTAGCATCTCCACTGTAAGTCGTAGTAAAGTCAATACCAGTCGCGCCAGCGAGGATACCCCTTTGATTAAACAGGACATCGTCCATCACGTTATCGAGCGCACGGGCCTGCCGCGCACCAAGGCGGAAGCTGCGGTGGATACGGTCTTCGAGGGCCTTAAGCAAGCTCTGACAGCCGGCGAGCGCATCGAACTGCGCGGGTTTGGCGTTTTCAGCGTCCGCGCCCGCAAAACCGGCATCGGCCGCAATCCACGAACCGGCACCGAGGTCAGCATCGCTCCCGGCAAGGCCGTGCGCTTCAAGCCCGGCAAAGAATTGCACGTGCTCGAGAATGGCGCTGCGCCCCACTCCTGAAGCCGCGCCGCCAATAGCAGTTCGCATGTGCCCTGGGCAACTTGTTCCGGTCCGCCTGTTTCGACTCTTTTGCGGCGGGTTGCCTGGCCATGCGGGCTCCCTACGTTCCCACCCCAAGGGACGGTGTATCTTTCCTCAGCCTCACTTGAAATCCACGAGGAGTCTGGTGCGCTCAACCTTTCGGGAGTATGGCCTGCCCGCGCTGCTGCTCGCCGCCAGCGTGGTCACCACCACGGCCAACGGCGCACGCTTCATGCAGAACTTCCTCGCAGGCATGCCTCCGGTGGTGCGCGATGCCGACCTCTGGCCCTGGGCTTGGCTCTCCGATCATCCCGATCTCTACATCACGGGCTGGGCTTTTTCATTCTCCCTGCTGGGAATTCTGCTCATCCACGAGTTCGGCCACTACTTCGCCTGCCGCGCGCACCGCATCGATGCCACGCTTCCCTGGTTACTTCCCGCCCCCACCCTTAGCGGCACGGCGGGAGCCGTCATTCGCATCCGTTCCCGCATCACCAACCTCAATGCGCTTATGGATGTGGGCATTTACGGTCCTCTCTCCGGCTACATCGCGTCCATGCTGGCGATTGCAGCCGGCTTTGCCCTCAGCACACAGGCCGCGCCCAACGCGCCGCCGGCTATCGTGCGTTTTGGCGGCGAACCACTCACCATCCGCTTGCTCCACGCGCTGCTCTTGCGCTGGGACCCCCAGATTCCTCCCTTCGACCGGATCACCCCGCACCCGGTGCTCATCGCCGGATGGATCGGCCTCTTCATCACTTCCCTGAATCTGATCCCCGCGGGCCAACTCGATGGCGGCCACATCCTCTACGCCATCTCTCCCCGCGTGCACAAGATCTCCACTGACTTTCTTCCTTTCGCGCTCTTCCTCGCCGGAGCCGTCTTCTGGATGGGCTGGATTCTCTGGGGCATCTTTCTCATGATTCCAGCCATGCGTCATCCCAGCGTCTCCCGGCAAACCTCCCTGAGCCGAGGCCGTCTTCTGCTCGGTGTCATCGGCATCGCCATTTTCCTGCTCACCTTCACCCCCACACCCTTCTACGACAACTCACTGATGCACTTCATGCACGTGGACCCCTTCAGTTCCACGCGCAACTAACTCCACTTCCCACTCCACCCCGGAACGATACAATCCCCTCTAGGGCAACCTGGAATTCACAGGCTGGCCTCAAGGAGCGCATTCATCCATGGGTTATCAAGTTCTGGCCAGAAAATACCGTCCGCAGCGCTTTGCCGACGTCGCCGGTCAGGACCATGTCACGCGTACCCTGATGAATGCCCTCAGCCAGAACCGCATCGCGCACGGCTACATCTTTTCCGGCCACCGCGGCATCGGCAAAACCACCATCGCCCGCATCGTCGCCATGGCCCTTAACTGCCGCAACGCCGTCGGCTCGCCTGAGCGCCCCACCCCCGAGCCCTGCGGCGTCTGCGATTCCTGCATCGAGGTCCGCCAGGGCAACGCGGTCGACGTTATCGAGATCGACGCCGCCACCAACCGCGGCATCGACGAGATTCGCGAGCTCCGCGACGCCGCCCGCTACGCACCCTCGCGCGACCGCTACAAGATCTACATCCTCGACGAAGCCCACCAGATTACCGACGCGGCCTTCAACGCCCTGCTCAAAACCCTCGAGGAACCTCCTTCTCACGTCATCTTCATGATGGCCACCACGCAGCCGGAAGACATTCCCCAGACCATCCGCTCCCGCTGCCAGCACTTCAGCTTTCACGCCGTCAAATTCGACGACATCCTCGCTCAGTTGAAGATGATCGCCGGCCAGGAGCAGGTCACCGCCGAAGATACAGCCCTGGCCCTGCTGGCCGAAGCCGGCGACGGCTCCATGCGTGACGCGCTCTCCATCATGGACCAGGCCATCGCCTCCGCGCCTCTGGAAGATGGCCGCCCTGTCCTCTCCTCCGCGCAAATTCGCGAGCTCATGGGCGCGGTGCCCAACGCAGTATTCGAGCGCCTGCTTGAAGCTGTCGCCGCCGGCCAAAGCGCCGAACTTATGCAGCAGTTGAACATCCTGGTAAACGCCGGCCATAGCCCTTCATCCCTCGCCCGCCAATTGGTTCGCTATCTCCGCAATACGCTCATGGCCAAACTCGGCGGCGAACAAACCGAGCTCCTCCAGATCTCCGGCGACGAACGCGCCCGCGCCGCTCGCACCGCCCTTCTCTTCACCGAAGAAGAGATCACCCGCAACCTGCAAATCGTGCTGCGTACCTTTGACGATCTCAACTACCGCCAGGAGCAGCGCTTCCATCTCGAGTTGGGTCTGCTTAAGCTCATTCACGCCCAGCGCCTGCTGCCCAT